>JBMZEV010000020.1:0-19576 GCA_049615065.1 Porticoccaceae bacterium
CATAGCCATAGTTTGCTGGGTAGAACATAGGCGTAGCAACAAAGCGGTCAACGAAGATAGCATCACTATCTTTATCCACTTCGTATTTAATGGGGTCGTGATTAGCCGGTATCTCAATGATAACGTTAATGTCGTTTGGCAGATCCTTGCCTGCCGGAATGTCGTTATAGCTCATTTTTTAGGAGTCCATAGAGTGCGTTCAGAAAAAAGTCTGCGGATTATACCAGTCACTTAAAATTTGACTAGTCCATTATTAGGGTTTGTCGGAAATTGCGGTTAATTCAGTGAAAAACAGCCATTTTTTTCCGGTTTTTCCATTATTTATGAATAAACTGCTTATAAAGACATATATTGTTAATGACTGAATGTTAAACTGGTCGATCGGTGCATAAAAATATCCGAATCTAGTGCAAACTACTTCACGTATCAACAGTCGACTTAGTTAAAAGAATTTTACATTGAGGAATATAATGAGCTCCAACGTCAAAATAGCATTGATTATCGTTTTTACCACAATTGTTTGGCTAGGCAGCGGGCTTGTGTTTAAAACAACTCAAGCAGATAGCGAGCAACCCATAAGCGTCCTAACAAAAGTAACCACAGCAGAGTTTATCGCTGAAGAATTTGTACCGCAATTAACTCTAAGCAGTCATACCGCGCCATTTAGAGAGGTTGAATTAAAAGCTGAGGTTGCTGGTATTGTTAAAGCAGTTCCTGGTCAACGCGGCGTGTTGATACAAGCAGGTGAAACTGTTTGCGCGCTTATGGAACAGGAGCGACCACAGTTTCTAAAGCAGTCTCAAGCAAAGCTAAAGCAGGCTGAAATAGCTTATAAGGGTGCCTTACAGTTAAACACTGCAGGTTATCAATCTGATCTAGCAATAGCTCAAGCAAAGGCAAATTTAGAAGCGGCAAAGCTTGAAGTCACTAGCAGTCAACTTAATATGCAGCGACTCACTATTAAGGCCCCATTTACAGCTGTTGTCGAAAAGCGTCCAGTAGAAGTGGGTGATTATCTTTCGCCGGGACAAACCTGCGCAACGCTGGTGGAATTGAACCCTTTAAAAATTATTGCTCAAGCTTCTGAAGCCGATGTAGAAAAACTTAAACTCGGAGATCAGGCTAGGGCTAGTTTTGATGCCAATAAGACTAAGCCGGCCTCTTTAACCTATATTTCATATCAAGCCAATGCTTCTACTAGAGGCTACCTTGTCGAGGCGAGTTTGGATAATGCGGATTTACATTTAAGGGCAGGCCTTTCTGCGCAGTTACATATAGATCTATCGCCTATACAGGCACATTTAATACCCGCTAGCTTGATCATTCTTGATGCAGAAGGCGATATTATGGTTAGGGCGGTGGATTCGCAAAATCGTGTATTACAACAAAAATTGGTGGTGGTTGGAGAGGCCGATAATGGACTTTGGGTCAAGGGCTTACCTTCAAAGGTGAATTTAATTACCGTGGGTCAAAACTATGTCTCTGAGGGTGAAACTGTTGAAATATTCCCTGTATATAAACCTTAAGAGCAGAGTTTAAATATTACTATGAGTGCCCTAAAAGCAATCGTCAGCAGATCCAGAGCCACATTGTCCCTTATGCTCCTATTTTTGTTGGCAGGTATTATGTCGCGGGCATCAATGCCCATTGAAGTTAACCCCAACGTTACCGTACCAGCCGCTATTATTATGGTGCGCCATGAGGGTATTTCGCCAGAAGATGGCAGTCGATTACTTATAAGACCGATTGAAAAAGAGCTAAAAACTCTCGACGGTCTGGAAGAAATAATAGCCACGGCACGCGAAAGCGTGGTTTACCTGTTTGTAAGGTTTGATATTAATCTCGATATCGATCAGGTAATTGCTGACGTCCGCGAGTCTGTAGACCGGGCTAAAGCAGAGTTTCCAGAAGAAACTAAAGAGCCGATGGTGAATGCCATAAGTCCAAGCCCTGAGCCAGATGTGGTATTAACCTTTTCTGGTGAGTTGGTAGACGAAAGGGATCTATACAAAGCAGTAAAGTTCTACCAGCGTAAAATTGAAGGCTTATCTCAGGTTTTAGAAACTAACCTTAGCGGTCATCGCGAAGAAGTGGTTGAAGTAATCTTAGATCCATCAAAACTTGATCTATACAAAATCACGGCAGATGAGCTAGCCTATATTTTAAGTGCAAATAACTTGTTAATTCCCGCGGGTGAAATGGATGCTGGAGAAGGTCGGTTTGGGATAAAAATTCCAGCACTTATCGAAACAGAACAAGATATACGCAATATACCTATTCGCAGCGATAATCTTGGTGTGATTACACTCAGTGATGTCGGTACTATCCAGCGCACATTCAAGGACCCCACAGGGTTTAGTACCTTAGATGGCAAGCCGACAATCGCACTAGATGTTCGCAAGCGTTTAAAAGCCAATTCAATAGATACCATTGCGGCAGTGCGCCAAGTGGTCGATAGCTATCGCGATCAATTTTCACAAGAAATCAAAATTGATTATATGTTCGATAGCTCCGAGTATGCCCAGTCTATGGTGAGCGAGCTAATGGGTAATATTCTTACTGCAATGCTTCTAGTCTTAGCACTGGTAGTTGCAACTCTGGGTATTCGATCAGGTCTGTTAGTTGGTTTTGGCATTCCCTTTTGCCTTCTAGGTTCGATGATCATTGTCAATATGATGGGCTTTAGTTTTAACTTTATGGTGATGTTTGGTCTATTGCTATCACTGGGTATGCTGATTGATGGCGCTATAGTGGTGGTTGAGTTTGCCAATACCAAAATAGTACAGGGTATTTCAGTTAAAGATGCCTATCTGCAATCGATTCGGCGAATGGCAGTGCCAGTATTAGCCTCTACCGGCACTACCTTGGCAGCCTTTTTGCCCATGTTATTCTGGCCTGGCGTGTCGGGTAATTTTATGATGTATCTGCCAGTAACGGTATTTTCAGTATTGGCTTGGTCGCTTATTTATGCCCTTATTTTTGCCCCAACATTGGGGGTTTCTCTGGCCAAAATTGGTGCTAAAAATATAACTAAAAAGGCTGCATCGCCCAAGCCAGTATCAACCGTATTTACACCCTTATTAAATAAATATTTACAGTTACTGCGTTTAGCTATAGCAAAACCACTTGCAACTGCAGGTCTATCCTTATTGCTGTTGGTTGGTATATTTTATGGCTACGGTAAATTTGGTGCAGGATTAGAGTTTTTCACCGAAACTGAAAACAGATTTGGCATGGCCACATTGCGTGCTCAGGGTAATTTATCCATTGAAGAACAACGACAATTAACGGCTCAGGTAGAGACTCGATTTTCACATTTAAATGATATAAAACATATATATGCTTCTAGTAGTGCTGGCCAACTAATGGGTCAGCGAGATGCCAGTCGCGATCAGATAAGTAGCTATCTAATCGAACTGCTTCCTCGCGCTGAGCGCAGCCGCAGTAGTGTAGAAGTTTTTTCAGAAATCAGAGCATTAACCAAAGATATTCCAGGGGTCTATGTCACGGCCGCTAGTGTCGAGGGTGGTCCTCCGGTAGGAAAGGATATACAGATACAGCTTTCATCTACCAACCGTACGGCAATGTACGCTGAGGCTGCAAAAATTCGCCGTTGGATAGAATCTAATGTCGAAGGTTTAAGAGATATTGAAGATAGCCTTCCTTTGGCAGGGATCCAATGGGAAATGGCTGTAGATCGATCCCAAGCGGCCATGCTTGATGTTAACATCAGTGCCGTAGGGCAAATGGTGCAACTGGTTACCAATGGCATGATTATTGGTGAATTCAGGCCAGACGATGCAGATGAAGAAGTAGAAATTAGAGTTCGCTTTCCGCAAACTGATCGCAAATTAGAATCACTCGACAGTTTGCGCGTAAACACTCCTAATGGTGCCGTACCCATTTCAAGCTTTACCCAGCGACAGGCAAAAGCTCGAGTAGATACTATTCAGCGTATCGATATGTTGGAAACGGTCTTAGTTTTGGCTAATACCGAAGATGGTTTCCTAGCCGACAATCAGGTTAAGCAGATAAGTCAGTGGCTTGAGACTCAGTTGATTGATCCCGCGGTAAAAATTACATTCCGCGGTGCCAACGAAGAGCAGGCTGAGTCAGCCGAGTTTTTATCAACCGCTTTCACCTTGGCCATGGGTCTTATGTTAATCCTGCTAGTAGCGCAATTTAATAGTTTTTACCAATCACTGCTGATTTTGTTTTCAGTGGTGATGTCTACTGCTGGCGTATTGCTTGGCCTTTTACTAACGCAATCTGTATTTAGTACTATTTTAACTGGGGTCGGTATAGTCGCTCTTGCGGGCATTGTGGTTAATAACAATATCGTATTAATTGATAGTTATAACCATTTGCGCCGTAGCTCTAATAACCTGTCTATAAAAGAGGCTGTTTTTGAAGCGGCTAAATCAAGATTTAGACCGGTTATGTTAACTACAGTGACTACCATTGCGGGTTTATTGCCCTTAGCCACTGGGTTTAGTATTGATATGGTTAATCGAAAAATAGAAGTAGGAGGCATGGTGGCTTCCTGGTGGCAACCACTTGCGAGTGCGATTGTTAATGGACTTGTTGTTGCAACCATAATGACATTACTTTTAACTCCAGCCATGTTGTTAGTGCCGGAGATATTTAAGAATTATATTAACGACTACAAGTCGGCTCGTAAGCAACCAGAGAACTAAGCTATGAATAATGGCATTTCTAAAAACGCTCTACGCCGAGAACTTCGAAGAAAAACCGAAGAATTTTTGGGTAAGGGTGGCGAAATTAAGAAATGCCAGCAGGGTGAAACCGGTGAGCCCGCCGATCAGCCAAGAAAAAATTCTGTGTTTGTCAGTCCCTCACCAATTAAAAATCGCACCTATGTCAACGATATGGTGGCAAAAATTGATGAAAGAAAGCGCAAAGGCGTCAAAAAACCACCAGCTAAGGTAACCAAAAGGCCTAAGAAGAAAATAATCTATGATGACTTTGGAGAGCCTTTAAGAGAAGTTTGGGTCGACGAATAAGTCGATAAACCCTTAGGTAATATCTTCCCCTCGAGCCTGCTTGTCGGCATGATAGCTTGAGCGAACTAAAGGGCCACAGGCGGCTTGAGTAAAGCCGATACTCTCAGCATATTCGGTATATTCTTCAAACTCATCAGGGTGGACAAAACGTTCAACCGGTAGATGATTTGTTGAGGGTTGTAAATACTGACCAACGGTCAGCATATCAACATTGTGCTCACGTAAGTCGTCAAGTGTGCGCAGTAACTCGTCTTTAGTTTCTCCAAGTCCAACCATAAGTCCTGACTTTGTAGGCACTGAAGGGTTAAGTGCTTTATAGTCTTTTAATAGTTTTAAAGACCACTTGTAGTTGGCACCCGGACGGGCTTCTCTGTATAGGCGCGGGATTGTTTCCATATTATGGTTAAAAACATCCGGTGGTGTCGCAGTAAGAATTTCCAACGCTGGTTCCATTCGACCGCGAAAATCTGGTACAAGAACTTCGACTTTTAAATCTGGTGATAAGATTCGAGACTCGCGAATACAGTCGGCAAAATGCTGAGCGCCGCCATCGCGTAAATCATCGCGATCTACTGAGGTAATTACTACATAGCTAAGTCCCATTTCACTGATTGCTTTGGCGAGGTTTTGCGGCTCATCTTGATCCAAGGGGTTGGGCTTGCCATGGCCGACATCACAGAATGGGCAGCGTCGGGTACAAATTTCACCCATAATCATAAAGGTAGCTGTGCCATGACTAAAACATTCGTGAAGATTAGGGCATGCCGCCTCTTCGCAAACAGTAGCCATCTTATGTTCGCGCAAAATACTTTTTATTTGGTTAACCTTGGGTGAGGCATTTAAGCGGATCCTCATCCATTCTGGCTTGGTTTGATATTCTGTGGTGGGAATGACTTTAACCGGAATACGCTCCACCTTATCAGCGCTACGCAGTTTTTCGCCTTGCTGAAGCCGTTTGGTTCTCTTAGGTGGATCTACCAGATTTGATGTCATGAAAATTCCTTGGATTAATGCTGAGCCAATATATTTTGTGTACCCAACTGGTGGTTATTATAACCCAGAGCCAGTTGTAAAAGTTCAGCTAATTTAGCAGTTACCTGTTGTTTACTGGGAGACGGCTTAACTAGATCTGCCAGTTGAGTCATTTGCACACCAAGACCACAGGGGTTAATTCGACTCCAAGGTGTCATATCCATATCAATATTAAAATTTAAGCCGTGATAGCTACTGCCTTTTCTAATGCGAAGACCCAGTGAAGCGATCTTATGTCCATCAGTGGTATAAACGCCCGGAGCATCTGATCTTGGGCTAGCATCAATATCCCAGTGTTTTAGACAATCAACTAAGGCCTGTTCCATCAGTGTGACCAAATCACGCACACCAATATTAAGGCGTTTTAAATCAATCATTAGGTAGGCGGTGATCTGTCCGGGTCCATGGTAAGTTACCTGACCGCCACGATCAGTTTTAATAACAGGTATGTCACCAGGGGCGAGTACATGATCAGATTTGCCTGCCTGCCCCTGAGTAAATACTGGGTTGTGTTCTAGAAACCAGATTTCATCAGCACTGTTTTCAGAACGCTGAGCAACAAAGGTTTTCATAGCCTCATAGGTGATTGCAAAATCCTGCAGTCCTAGATGGCGTATTGTCAGTGATTTTTGCCTAGGCAAGGGCATGTTTATAGAACCATTTTGACTCTGCTGCTGGTTTTTAGGTCAGCAAAAATAGCGTCTAATTGCGGTTTGCCGGTAGCAATAATAGTGACGGTAATGGATTGCCATTTGCCTTGGCTACTGTTTTTAGAGGATAAATCAGATGCTGTTATTGTAGGGGCATGAGTATTCATAACCTCAACAACATGCTGATTTAAGTCAGGATGAGCATCGCCTAGAACCTTAATAGGGTACTTGCAGGGGAATTCAATTTCTGGTTTTTTATCTTCCGACACAGTATTTTACTCAGGAAATTAACTTAGTGAAAAATAATAAAATCCAATCAAAAATTCTGGAAAAGAACCCTGCTTGAGGAATATCTTTTTCAGCCACCAAAGGGACGCTGATCATGGTTTTTTCATCCAGCGTAATTTCAAGATTGCCAAGAATTTGACCGGCAGTAATTGGCGCCTTAATTTCGTTATCCACAGTAATTTCAGCAGATAAGTTTTTCTTTTCACCTTTAGGATAGGTCAGTGTAATATCTTCAGCAACCGTTAGGTTTAAGAAGTCCTGTTCACCGTACCATAGGGCGGCATTTTCCTTGATGATTTCGTTAGCTTGGTAGACTTTCTTTGTCTCATAATGCCTAAAGCCATAGGAGAATAGCTTCTGTGATTCCCTAGCTCTAGATTCATCACTTTTAGCACCAAGTACGGCTGATATTAGACGCATGCCGCGACGTTTAGAAGATGCTACTAGGCAGTATCCAGCTTCTTCAGTATGACCTGTTTTAAGTCCATCAATACTACTATCTCGCCACAACAGACGGTTGCGATTAGGTTGATTGATATTATTGTGACTAAAATATTTTTTAGAATATATGCTGTAATAAACGGGATGATTATTAATAATCTCTCGAGCAATAATTGTAAGATCCCGAGCAGTTGTAACCATACCTTCAGCGGGTAAGCCAGTTGCATTGGCATAATAGGTATTGGTCATACCCAGCTGTTCTGCCTGAAAATTCATATTGTCTGCGAATGCTGTTTCACCACCGCTAATATGCTCAGCTAGAGCAATGGCTGCGTCATTACCCGATTGAATGATTACACCGTGCATAAGATCAATAACAGATACCTTTGATCTTGGGCTCAAAAACATGGTTGAGCCATCAGTTTTAGCGCCGCCCAATTCCCAAGCATTATCACTAATTAACACCAGGTCATCCTCTTTAAGGCGCTTTTCCTCGATTTCTTTTGAGGTAATATAGGTGGTCATCATTTTAGCCAGACTTGCAGGCGGCAGTGGGGTATCGGCATTATTCTCTGCGATTACATAGCCAGTATCAGCATCGATAAGAATCCATGCTTCAGCGTTTATCGTTGGTGCATCCGGCAGGAATTGTTTTGCCACAACATGATGAGTAATGCTTGAGCAAAGTAGAATAACAAACGAATAGAAAAAGCTTTTTTTCAACATATTAGGGACACCAAACTAGCTAAACTTTAAAAAGAGGATATTCTAACATCAGTCAGCATAATGTGCCCATAAGGAATGTGCTTAGGTTGACCGTAAGAATACCTATAAATACTGTATTTTAGTAAATACTAAAAATAAGATTACAGCTTTAGAGTGGTTTTGCTATGAACTAGTTCCCTAGTAATTCTGGGTTATTAATTAGTCACAATCTTCAATAGCTTCACAGCGTTGTTCGCGGATCATCAAGCTGAGTTGATATACCGCCATAGCGTATTTGATTCTTGGGTTATAGCGACCGATAGAATAAAAGTTATGCAAGCCAAGCCAGTACTCGTCACCATATTTTCCGGTTAACATCATCGGAAAAGCCAAGCTGTCTTTGTCATAGTTTTTGGCAGGTATAAAACCTTGTTTTTCTAGTTCAGCAATGGTCTTTTTAGGGGCGCGCATTTTATTTAAGCCATCGAGATCTAAGTTCTCTTTAATGTGCGCTCTTGTAGCCACTGGCTGATCTTTTTCCCATTTACCCTTTTTAAAAAGAAAATTGGCCACACTGCCAATCGCATCTGTTGGATTTTCCCAGATATCAACAAGGTTATCTCCATCAAAATCAACAGCATAATCACGATAACTATCTGGCATAAATTGCCCCCAACCCATGGCACCGGCATAGGATCCCTTAAGAGTAAGAGGGTCTTTACTCTGCTCACGAGCCAGTAAAAACAGATTTTCAAGCTGAATGGTAAAAAATTTCTTGCGCGATTCACGCTTTTCAATCGAATGATAGAAATCAAAGGCTAGGGTGCTCAGCGCATCAACCACGCGATAGCTTCCAGTATTGCGACCATAGTTGGTTTCTACCCCTAGAATACTGACAATAATTGCAGGGTCAACGCCGTATTGCTGATAGGCGCGCTCAAGGGTTTTTTCATGTTGTTGCCAGAACTCAACGCCTCTTTTGATACGCAAATCGGATACAAATAATTTGCGATATTCATACCAGGGTTTAACTTTTTCAGCAGGACGAGTCATTGCCTTAACAATGGATGTTTGGTGTTCGGCAGCAGCAAGCCACTCGAGTATCTGTTGGCGTTCAAATTGATGTTTGTTAACCATAAGATCAACAAAATCACCGACCTGAGGTTTTTCAGAATAATTTGCTGAAGAAAAAGTTGCGACTGATATACAGATCGAAAATACAAGTAATTTAAAAGTTTTCATTTAACGCCAAGATCCAATTCGTTTAGGTTCTGAACTGATAGCCATAAGAATACCAAATCCGAAAAACAGAGTCACAATAGCCGAGCCACCATAGCTTACAAGGGGTAGGGGTACTCCAACAACTGGAAGCAGACCCGATACCATGGACATATTTACAAACATGTAAATAAAGAAAGTAAGACTAATACTTCCTGCCATAAGACGCGCAAATTGAGACTGTGCATTGATGGCAATTATCATGCAATATCCTACTAATAAAAGATAGATGCTACAGAGGCCAATAACACCCAAAAGGCCAAATTCTTCTGCCAGAACAGCAATAATAAAGTCAGTATGGCTTTCGGGTAAGAAATTTAGCTGGGATTGGGTACCTTCAGTCCAACCTTTACCTGAAAGTCCGCCAGAGCCGATAGCTGTTGTTGACTGGATAATATTCCAGCCAGCTCCAAATTTATCATCTTCTGGGGAAAGTAGAGTCAATACACGTTGTTTTTGATAATCCCGCATAACATATATCCACAGCAGAGGTGCAGCCGCCAAGCTGGCAAAAAATGCTCCAGCTAAATAACGTTTTCTTAAGCCAGCAAGAAACAAAACAAAAAAACCAGAAGCAAATACTAAAATAGAAGTCCCCAAATCAGGCTGTCTAATAATTAAAAATGCAGGAATGGTCACAATCAACAAAGCCCCCGCCACATGTTTTAATTTGGGTGGAATAATTCGACGACTAAGATAGGCAGAAACCATCATAGGAACTGCAATTTTGGCTATCTCCGAGGGTTGAAATCGAGCAAAGCCAAGATTGAGCCAGCGAGTAGCGCCCTTTGCTTCAATGCCAAAAAATAACACAGAAGCCAGCGCGATTAAGGCAGAGCCATAAAACAATATGGCCCAACGTTCCCAGAAACGCACAGGAAACTGCGCCACAATCAACATGCCAGTAAAACCAGTTAACATAAAAGTGGCTTGACGCTTAACATAATACATACTTTGTTCGCTGGCACTATACAGCACAAATAGACCAGTCATGCAGAGAACTAGGAGAATAATTAGCAGGGTAAAATCAATATGCAAAACATTTTGTCGTTTATCCCCACCCTTGGTCTGCAGCTGTCTAACAAAATCATATTTATACATTGATTAGTTATCCTCTGGAGAGATGTGGGAGTATTTTGCTAGTCTTGAAGCATCATTAGTTACATTGCTGTGTTGGTAATCTGATAAATAAGTATCTATCACTTTGCGTGCAATTGGCGCGGCGGTGCGACTGCCATGCTCGCCATTTTCAACAATCAAGCCTAGAGCTATTTGTGGGTTATCAGCTGGCGCAAAGGCAACAAAAAGTGCGTGATCCCATTTGCTTTTATCAATTTTAGACGAATCATATTTATCTTTTTCATGAATACTAATAACCTGAGCGGTACCCGTTTTACCCGCTAGTTTATAGCTAATACCCTTACTAATTCCGCGCGCAGTTCCCTTTTTTGAATGCACAACATCAACCATTGCCTGATGAATATAGTCCCAGTATTTATCCTCATATTCGATTGGGTCAGGAGCAAATTGCGGTGCAATTTCCTCACCATCAATAGACTTTAACAGTTTCGGTATCACTGTCTTACCACGCGATGCAATTCGCGCAGACATAACCGCCAACTGCAAAGGTGTCGTCAGCATAAATCCCTGACCAATACTCATATTGATGGTGTCACCATTAAACCAGTCCTGTCGACGCTTATCTTTTTTCCATTTTCTAGAAGGCATAATGCCGCGTTTTTCTCCAGGCAAATCAATGCCAGTGATATCGCCAAGACCGAATAGGGCACTTTCTTTGGATAGTAAGTCTATGCCAGTTTTAACCCCGGTGGTATAGAAAAACACATCACAGGATTCTATGATTGCCTCAGCCAAATCAACGCCATAGCCATGACCCCCTTGGTCGACATTGTGATCTCGCCAAGGGCGCTTAATGCCTTCCATAAAAAAATAGCCTGGATCATAAATGGAATAATCCATATCGTAAATTTTATGTTGCAAGCCAATTAGACCAAATAGCGGCTTAACCGTTGAGCCAGGGGGATATTGTCCTCGAAGAGCACGATTAAACAGTGGACGATCTGGCGAGTTTAATAAGCCATCATACTGTTTTTGACTAATACCTGAGGTAAAAAGGTTAGGGTCATAGCTGGGGGTGCTGACCATGCTTAGAATGCCACCAGTTTTAATATCAATAGCCACTAAGGCGCCGCGCTCACCCTTTAAGGCATCTAAAGCAACACGCTGCAACTTGCTGTCGATATGAATGGTTAAATTACTTCCCGAAACAGGGTCTCTTTTACCAAGAACTCGCATCACTCGACCCCTGGCATTAGTTTCTACCTGCTCAGTACCTACCTTGCCTAGTAGGGCCTCTT
The DNA here is from genome assembly GCA_049615065.1 of Porticoccaceae bacterium. GTDB lineage: Bacteria > Pseudomonadota > Gammaproteobacteria > Pseudomonadales > Porticoccaceae > HTCC2207. Next base: position 11,797 of record JBMZEV010000020.1, read on the forward strand.
CATAGTACTTTTCAAGACCAATTTTGCCGATAAAATCTGTGCCTCGATAGCTCTCGGAGTCGATATTTTTCACTTCACGATCATTAATTCGACCGACATAACCCAGAGTATGAGTGAGTAATTCACGTTGCGGATAAAATCGCATTAACTGAGCGCTTACTTCAGTTCCGACCAATACATGACTATTGACTGCAAGTATGGCACGCTCCTCTTCAGTAAGGTTGTATTTAAGCGGAACTGGAGCAAATCCCTTGCTACGTTTTGCGCGTTTCTTAAAGCGCGCAATATCTTTTTCTGAAATAGATAGCAAAGTATCTAATCGCGCGATTAACTGATCGGTATCCTCGGCACTTTCAGGAATAATATTTAGTGTAAATGCCGGTCGGTTGTCTGCAAGTAACTTTCCATGGCGATCAAAAATAAGTCCTCGGGTAGGTGCTACTGATCGAATGTGAATACGGTTTTTATTGGAGTTAGTGACATAATCTAAGTGACGATTAATTTGCAGATCAAAATAGCGAAATAACACAATCGAAGTTAATCCAATGAGGATAAACACCGAGAGCATCACCCGTGCAGAAAATACTCTCTGTTCTTGGCGTGGATCGGAAATAGCGTTATCTCGCAGCATAATTTATTGCCCTAACTGCGATGATATGGATGATTTTTATTAATCGTCCAGGCTCGATAGAGCTGTTCCATTAATAAAATCCGAACCAATGGATGGGGTAGGGTAAGATCAGATAGTGACCACTTCATATCTGCCCGTTCAAGGCAGTCTGACGAGAGTCCATCGGGGCCGCCAATTAATAGGCAGATATCTTGACCATTCATTTGCCAACTAGAAAGTTGCATTGCCAAAGATTCAGTCGACATAGATTTGCCCAATACATCCAGTGCAATCACCCTGTCTTGTTTATTGATCGCCTTTAGAAGTGCCTGACCTTGATTTTCTTTTGATTGACTGGATGAGGCTTTACCCTTTGGGTTAAGTGGGATTTCAATAAGGTCTAATTTCAGCTCTGTTGGCATTCGCTTGCGGTATTCTTCAAAGCCAGTCTCTACCCAGCTTGGCATACGCGTTCCAACGGCCAGCAATTTGAGCTTCATAGGCTTTTACACAACCTCAGTATGTATCCAATCAAAATGGTGTGACGAAATGGCTTACCCCTCATCACTGTCATTGGGTCTGATGGACCACAGGCGTTCAATATCATAAAACTCACGTGTAGCGGGCAACATGATATGAACAATAACATCGCCAAAATCCACTAAAATCCACTCTGCTTTGTCATCGCCCTCTATGCCGATCATTTCATGCCCCGCAGCTTTAGCATCAACTATTACACTATTGGCTAGCGCCTTAACCTGTCGATTAGAGTTACCTGAGGCAACAACCATAGTATCCGTAATGCCAGTCAGATCACGTACATCAATTGTAGTGATTTCAGTGGCTTTAACCTCTTCGAGGGCATTGATAATAATATCTTTTAAGGCTTGCGTCATAGCAGAAAATTACTCATATAAAGAATGTTGTTTAATATAGTTAACCACGGGTTCAGAGGTCATGTTGTCGATACTTTTACCGCATTTTATACTATCTCTAATGGCAGTAGATGAAATATCTAATGGGGGTATTTTACACAGATGGAGATAACCATGGGATTGCTTTTTGACCTTGGTTAAATCATCGCACAAATGTTGCCCAACCCAATGTGCCACAACCCCGCCTTTTGGCAATTGATAATTTGGTCTAGAACAGATCACTATATGACAGTAGTCCAGCAGTTCAATCCAACGGTGCCAACTATCTATGGATAACAAGGCATCTGTGCCGAGACAAAAAAACAGCGGTATTTTTGCTCCAATCTTCTGTCTGACAAGGTCAAGAGTATCAATGCTATAACTGGTGCTTGCTCTTTTTAATTCTAGATCATCTGCAATCAATGCAGAGTTTTTCGCAGTTGCTAACTCCAGCATGACCATGCGATGCTCCGCACTGACATTGGGAGTCTCACGGTGCGGAGGAATAGCGCAGGGCATCAGGCGTACAGACGCAACCCCCAAGTAATCGACCAGATGATTGGCTAGATTAAGATGGCCAAAATGGATTGGGTTAAAGGTGCCGCCAAACAGAGCAACCGACATACTACTGACGGATCTGCCCATCGCCGAACACCACCCATTTCTGGCTAGTTAGACCTTCCAGCCCCACAGGCCCGCGAGCATGAATTTTATCGGTTGAAATACCAATTTCAGCGCCCAAGCCATATTCAAAGCCATCGGCAAACCGCGTAGAGGCATTAATCATCACTGAACTTGAGTCCACTTCAGCAATAAATCTTTGGCCGCGCGCAGGGTCTTCAGTGATGATTGATTCAGTGTGTTGCGAGCTGAAAGTGTTGATATGATCAATCGCTTTATCAAGCCCACTAACCACTTTAATCGCTACAATAGGTGCTAGATATTCCTCGCTCCAATCGCTTTCAGTGGCTGCAGAAATAGAAGGAAGTATTTTGCAGCTGCTGGCACAGCCGCGCATTTCCACCGATTTTTCAGTATAAATTTGTGCAATTAAAGGCAGTGCTTTTGGCGCAACCGATTCCGCAACCAATAGTGATTCCATAGCGTTACACACACCATAGCGGTGGGTCTTAGCATTTACCGCAATAGCCACGGCCTTATCCATATCGGCAAAATCATCGATATACACATGGCAGTTGCCATCCAAGTGTTTAATCACTGGCACTCGTGCATCGGCACTAATGCGTTCAATCAAGCCCTTGCCGCCACGCGGAACAATCACGTCCACATAGTCAGTCATAGTAATGAGCTCGCCCACCGCCGCGCGATCGGTAGTATTGATCACCTGTACTGCAGTATCGGGTAAACCGGCATCAGTAAGTCCCAGCTTAATACAGGTGGCAATCGCCTGATTAGACTCAATTGCCTCACTGCCACCTCGCAAGATAGTTGCATTGCCAGATTTTAGACATAGGCTTGCCGCATCGATAGTTACATTGGGGCGCGATTCATAAATAATGCCAATTACACCCAGTGGAACACGCATTTTGGCCAATTTAATACCGCTTGGACGGATGCCCAAGTCAGTTAATTCGCCCACAGGGTCGGGTAATTCCGCCACCTGATGCAGTCCCTCAATCATAGCGTCAACTCGTTCATGATTAAGTTCAAGGCGATCGAGAAGAGCATCATTTAAGCCATTGTTGCGACCATTATCCATATCTGCTTTATTAGCCGCCAAAACCGCACTGCGTTTGGCATCTAACTGCTTGGCAATAGATATAAGGGCGTTGTTTTTGCTATCACTACTAGCGCGTGCGAGATCGCGAGAGGCTTGTCGGGCAGCAATACCCACCGACTGCATATAAGCTTTCATATCCATAAATTCCACTAACTACCCACAGGGTTTAAATCAAAAACCCCATTATACGAAACTCAGAATATAATTCCTTAAATTTGACAATAAATAGCTACTTGCAAAAAAAATCGGGGGTGCTAAATCTAATGCGATAAGGCTAGGCGCTTTTCCAAGATGCTGACTAAGGCATCAATATGCGCAGGCTCATCATTCAAGCAGGGAATATAGTGGAACTGTTCACCGCCGCTTTCAATAAAACTCTCGCGGCCTTCCATATTTATTTCCTCAATGGTCTCAAGGCAGTCCGAAGAAAACCCTGGGCAGATAACCGCCACATGCTTCACCCCATCCTCAGGCAACTGTTCTAAGGTCTTATCGGTGTAAGGCTGTAACCAGGGTTCGCGACCAAAGCGCGATTGAAAAGTCGTCATTACCTGAGTTTCATCAAGGCCCATTTTCTCCCTTACCAAGCGTGTAGTTTGGTGGCAAAAACAATGATAAGGATCACCATTTTTAAGGTAGCGCTCAGGCGTGCCGTGGTATGAAAAAACCAACCTATCTGGTTGACCATGTTGTTCAATATGACGTCTTATGCTTGAGCAGATCGCCTCAAGATAGCCCTCAGACTTATGGTAGCCATTAATAAATTGCAGTTCGGGTACCCAGCGCAGCTGAGTAAATGTTTTAGCGATAGCATCAAAGGTAGAGCCAGTGGTTGCTCCAGCATACTGTGGGTATAACGGTAGCACGATAATATCGCGCACATTTTGCTCGGTTAATTCTTTAATCGCCGAGGCCATTGAAGGGTTGCCATAGCGCATACCCAAAACCACCGGAATATCACCGTATTTTTCGGCAAGACGTTCCTTAACTGCTTTGACCTGTCCTTGACTGTACAGCATCAGTGGTGAGCCCGCTTCAGTCCATACCGATTGATACAGCTTAGCTGAACGACGCGGACGAATGCGCAAAATAATCAGGTTTAAAATCATCCACCACAGCAATCGCGGTATCTCAACCACTCGCGGGTCACTCAAAAATTCTTTTAGGTAGCGTCTAAGTTCGGCAGGCCTAGGTGCATCTGGTGTTCCCAGATTACAAAGCAAAATACCCTGACGCGGCGAAGCTCCGTCATGGTCATACTCAGTTTGACCAATATATTTCATTTATTGCTCCTAAAATAAGCTGTTTAGCCATTAATAATCACAACCATAAAGCACTCGGTTGCTATCAACAACCATTGATTTGCCGTTTATACGCCGTATCTTAGCGTTAAGACTTTTTCGTCTCAGTATAAATAGCATCAAAACCCTCTTGAATAAATTTGCATAATATTAGATACTGTATAAATAAACAGTATTTTTAATAATAGCATTCCGAGATCCTTATGAGTCTTTTATTTTTAGGCCGCAGCCATGCCCTTGCATGGATCAAATCCCATTGCCTGCAGATACCGCTTTTTAGTGAAGCCGTATCCGCAGGGTTTCCCTCACCCGCACAAGACTATGTTGAAAAAACTCTCGATTTAAATGAGCTCTGTATCAAGCGACCAGCCGCCACCTTTTTTGTGCGCGTCGAAGGTGATTCAATGATTCAAGCCGGTATCCACGCTGGCGATATTTTGGTGGTTGATCGTTCAGTTACCGCCGAACATGGCGATACGGTGATTGTCGCTATTCATGGCGAAATGACGGTTAAAGAGTTAGAGTTGCGCCCAAAAGTGCGACTGGTGCCGCGCAATCCAACCTATCCAGCTATAGACATTGCCGAAGGCACAGCACTGGATATCTTTGGTGTGGTCACCAATGTAATTCGCAATATACGGCATAAATCCTAAGTTAAAATGAGTTCCGTTTTTGCCCTAGTGGACTGCAATAATTTCTATGCCAGTTGCGAAAAACTGTTCCGTCCCGATTTAGCCCATACCCCAGTAGTCGTGTTATCTAATAACGACGGCTGTGTGGTTGCGCGGTCCAAAGAAGCTAAGGCTCTGGGCATAAAAATGGGCATTCCGATATTTAAAATTCAAACCCAAATTAATCAGCACGGCATTAAAGTGTTTTCCTCAAACTACAGCCTATACGCCGATATGAGCGATCGCGTTATGCGAACCCTAGAAGATATGGCACCAAGGGTTGAAATCTACTCCATTGATGAAGCATTTTTAGATCTCACTGGTATTCAGCCTGTTGTATCACTGCTTGATTTTGGTCAACAGGTAAAACGCACCATAGATCGCTGGATAGGTATTGCCGTCTGTGTCGGTATAGCCCCCAGCAAAACCCTTGCCAAGCTAGCCAATCATGCCGCCAAAAAATACCCAGCCACCCATGGCGTTGTGGATTTAACCGATCGTAAAAGACAGCGCAAGTTACTAGCATTAACTCCGGTAGAAGATATTTGGGGTGTTGGACACAGACTATCAGCGCGCCTGCAAGCTATGGGTATAAATACAGCCTTGGATTTAGCCGATACCTCTGCCAAATCAATACGCCAGCATTTTTCTGTGGTATTAGAGCGCACCGTGAGAGAGCTCAATGGTGAATCCTGTATGGAGCTAGAGCAGATACCTACCACCAAAAAGCAGATTATTTGTAGTCGTTCCTTTGGTGCTCGAGTGACCTCCCGTGTGCAAATGCGTCAAGCTGTGTGTGAGCATGTGACTAGAGCCGCAGAAAAGTTACGCAAAGAACAGCAGCAAGCCAAATTGCTCAGTGTGTTTATTCGCACCAGCCACTACCAGAACAATATGCCGCAATACAGTAATGCCCTGACTGCAGAATTATCCAGACCGAGCGATGATACCCGCGATCTTATCCAGTTATCCATGAGATTACTTGAGCAGTTATGGCGCGATGGATACGACTATGCCAAAGCTGGTGTGGTACTTTCAGATTTTTATGATATTGGCACCTATCAGGCAGGGCTATTTGATAAGCCTTCAGATCGCACCAATAGTCGTCAATTAATGGATGTAATCGACAGTATTAATCACAGCGGTCGAGGTAAGGTATTTTTTGCTAGACAGGGAATCAAAAAAAGTTGGGCAATGAAGCGCGAACATCTGTCGCCAGCCTATACAACCCATTGGAATGGGCTAATAAAGGTTAATTAGATTTTGTATAAGATCATATGCAGATCATTAGAGTGGATTAATAAAAATTAATTAAGTCCTGCGGAATATCATATAAAAACCCATGCGAATGAGCTAGTAACATTTAATTAGATATCATGTAACATTATGATAAATATATTATTTTTAGAAAAAATTATTTTTTAACTAAAAATAGCTGTACTCCAGATCTGGTAATGGATGGGGGGAGAAAAACATCTAATTCGGTTAATTCGATAAAGAATAGATTGCAATAGTTGCAAGAAAAATAATGGAAACCATAAAAATGCTCTGCTAACTTTTTTAGGACGAAGTTTGATTGTAGTGCCCGCAAAAGGCAGTTTAAAAGGGAAAGGATTTCCTTAGTTGCTAACCTAGGGCGAAGGTTAAATTTGGAAGGGATACCAATGTATTTAACTGATCAAAATATATTTTATGGCATAGAATTTATGCTATTCACTCATCGATTGCGGTGTCAATCGCCATTACGTGCTTGACGCTAAGTTTTTTATTCAGCCCTTCCTATCTTTAACAGCTATTTTTCCATGCGGTAAATAGCCAGCAATCCAACCAGGATTTAGCAGTCTCAAAGCATCATTAGCTGAGCTCTGTTTCATACATCTTACAAAGCTTGAAAAGGCAAGGTTGATAGGGGTAATTTACCATGGAAAATATTAACTTAAGTTCTGTTTATAAATTAGATTTTTCTAAGTTGTTAGTAGTGATATTGCTTACTTGGTTTAACTCTACCTGTTTTGCAGCGATAATAGACATTACCCCAAATGACATAAAGAAATGGGAGAATAATCCTGAGCGATATGGAACAGAATATATTTTAGATGTAACTAACTATAGCATGCATACTCCTGGTGTGATCAGTGACGATAGACATGGAAAATTTGTCGTTAAGACCCTGGGAGAATACCATATGCATGAAGTATTGGGCTCTTGGAAAAATTCAGAAGGTCGGGACTCTAATCCAAGATCCCTAAGCACTACTGGTAATGGTAACCCTCGCTATTACTTTTCTTATTAAGCACTGGACGAATAGGTACGGCGAATTCCAAATAGTTAAAGATTATACAGAGAAAGAGCTTGAAGAGTCTGATAACGACGATTCTACAGATCGCCTAGTTTATTTGCTGTGGCTTTATAACAATGCTCCTGAAAAGCGTACGTTTTCTGATGGGGCTGAATACAAGGGATTTGTAGGGGATGAAAAGCTTCCTGTGAAGCTTTTCACAACGTCTTTTGTCCGTGTTGATGAGAGTTCTGGGCCCACTCGT
>JBMZEV010000021.1:0-19136 GCA_049615065.1 Porticoccaceae bacterium
GGTTGCAAAGCCACTTGAATCAAAGGTTTTTTCTAGGCGGTTTTTGAAGCCTCAGTTAATTCAGAATAAAAATACCTAAGTTTCACTCAAAACCCTATTTTCTAAATGATTTGGTAATTTCTGAGATGATTTTGAGAGATTGCCTGTTCTGGGTAATTTGTTTATATATCTACAGGTATTTCAGGCTAGGTTGTGAGATAATTTCACCGACAATCAATCAGCTTGCTAGAACCTCATAGATTATGGGCGAAATCGTTTCAATACATCCGCAAAATCCACAGCAGCGACTGCTTGATCCAGTGGTTGATGTTATTCATCGTGGCGGTGTAATTGCCTATCCTACAGATTCAGTTTATGCCCTAGGTTGTCATATTGGTGATAAGCAAGCTATGGACCGTATACGCGCAATTAGATGCCTTGATAAACACCATAATTTTACCTTAATTTGTCGTGATTTATCAGAGCTTGCTACCTATGCCAGAGTCGACAATGTAGCTTTTAGAGCACTCAAGGCAGCTACACCGGGACCCTTTACTTTTGTGTTAAAAGCATCCTCGGAAGTACCGCGCCGATTGATGCACCCAAAGAGAAAAACCATTGGAATTAGGGTGCCTGATAATCCAATCGTTAAGGCAATGCTGGATAGTCTTCACGAGCCTATGATGAGTGTGACTCTTATGATGCCAGATGATGAATATCCCATGACTGATGCCTATGAAATAAATCAGCATTTGGGGTCGCGAGTCGATATAGTAATTGATGCTGGATTTTGCGGCATGGAGCCGACCACAGTGATCGATATGACTGAGGATACGCCTGTAATATTGCGTCAGGGTGCAGGTGATTTTCATGCAATTTAATTTTGATGATGTTCAGATTAATTAATCTGAGTATAATCAAGGCATAATCATTCAAGGGGCAGTCAGTGTCTGACCGAGTCAGCTCAAATCAAGCAGTAAAAACAGAGGCATCCGGCTCTGTGATTACTGCTGTGAATCAACCAGCGCCTCCACAGCAGGAAGAAATGCCTTTTGCTGTTGTTCAGGGGAAAGAGCTAACTATTCTACCCAAAGACCTGTATATACCGCCCGATGCGTTGGAAGTTATTCTTGAGGCCTTTGAAGGTCCGCTCGATCTTTTACTTTATCTTATTAGACGCCAAAATTTGGATATATTAGATATCGATGTGGCTGAAATTACCAAGCAGTACCTTGGCTACATTGAGTTAATGGCATCAATTCAGTTAGAGCTGGCGGCTGAGTATTTGGTTATGGCGGCCATGCTAGCGGAAATAAAATCGCGCATGCTATTGCCTCGGCAGCAGGCAGAAGACGAGGATGAAGAAGATCCTCGTGCTGAGCTAATTAAGCGACTTCAAGAGTATGAAAGGTTTAAGCAGGCGGCAGAAGATATTGATGAGCTGCCGCGCATGGGTCGTGATATCCACCGAGCGACTGCAGAGGCACCAGACCGCGATCAGCAGCGCCCCCATCCTGATGTTGATATACGAGAATTGGTTACCGCGCTGGCCGATGTGCTTAAGCGTTCGGAAATGTTTGAAAGCCACCAGGTAGAAATGGAAAAGTTGTCTACCCGTGAGCGTATGTCGCAGGTTATGGAGAATCTTCGCGATAAACAATTTGTTCCCTTTGTCGCGCTATTTACTCTTGAAGAAGGGCGCTTGGGTGTGGTGGTCACCTTTTTAGCAGTAATGGAACTAATTAAAGAATCCCTTATAGAAATTGTGCAAAGTGACAGCTTTGGACCCATACATGTAAAAGCCAAAACATCATGAACTCAGATTTAATAAAAAGAATACTAGAAGGCGCCTTAATGGCGGCAGGAAAATCACTCGATATCAATCACTTAGAGCGGCTTTTTGAGGATGATGAGCGACCGCCTAGAGATCAAATTAGAGCCGCTCTAGAAGAAATAGATGCCGATTGTCGTGGGCGAGGATTTGAGCTAAAACAGACAGCTAGTGGTTATAGATTTCAGGTACATCAAGAACTGTCTACCTGGGTCAATCGATTGTGGGAAGAAAAGCCTAAGCGTTATTCTCGAGCTATGTTGGAGACTTTATCCTTAATTGCCTACAGACAACCCTTAACTCGCGGTGATATTGAGTTAGTTCGAGGTGTTGCGGTTAGTTCTGAAATTATAAAAACACTACAAGAGCGAGAGTGGATCCGTGTGGTTGGCTATCGTGACGTGCCCGGCAAGCCAGCACTTTTTGCAACCACTAAACAATTCTTAGATTATTTTAATTTAAAAAGTCTTGACGATCTGCCTGCTTTAGGTGAGATAAAAGATCTTACAGAGCTAGACCCAGTCTTAGAGTTGTCGCTCGCTCAGGGTGTGTCGCCGAGCGATAACCAAGATAACTCAGATTCAATAACTTCATCGCTCAATGAGTCTGTGGATGATTTACAGACTCAGGGTGATGATCAAACCCATCCTGCTAAAGAAATGGATGAATTATAAATAATGAGTGAAAAATTACAGAAAATGCTGGCGGGTGCAGGTCTTGGGTCTCGCCGTGAGCTTGAGAAATGGATTATTGATGGCAGGGTGTCTGTCAATGGATCCATAGCAACTCTTGGTGATAGGGCTGAACCTACAGATCGCATTATGGTTGATGGTCGAGTTGTAAAGACCAATCAAGCTGATTCACCGAGAGTACTTATGTATAGCAAGCCGGAAGGTGAGGTTTCTACTACTTCTGATCCTGATGGGCGGCCTACGGTATTTGATGCATTACCTAAAATTAATTCAGGGCGTTGGATTGCCATTGGAAGATTAGATATTAATACAAGCGGTTTATTACTGTTCACTAATTACGGCGAACTGGCAAATCGTTTGATGCATCCCTCATACGAAATTAAAAGAGAATACCTTGCACGAATTCACGGTGATGTAGATCAAAAGATGCTAAACAACCTAATGGATGGTGTGGTACTAGATGATGGCTTGGCAAAATTCCAAACCGTAAAGGCACAGCATCATCGCAACCCCGAGGAGCGAACAAGCAGTAACCAGTGGTTTCGTTGCGTGCTGGCTGAAGGTAGAACGCGCGAGGTTCGCCGTCTTTGGGAGTCCCAAGATGTTGAGGTAAGCCGTCTAAAACGAATTAGCTATGGTCCTATCGAGCTGCCATCATTTATTCGCCGCTCAGAGTTTATTGAATTAGAGCCTAAGCAAGTAAGCTCTTTGTTTAAAGCTGTTGATCTTCGTGCGCCAAAACTTAATGAAAGCACAGTATTAAAAGATATTAGACAGCGTAAAGAAAAACGCTTGCGCGCTCGCGGTAACCCTTGGAAAAAATAATCCTTCAGGTCTATTAGTCACGCCTAACTAACTTTTTGTTTTTATCTGCGCGTCGATAGATTGACCATTTACACCCATGCTTTCACTGCCCATAAGGTATAGATAAGCAGGCATAATATCTTCTGGTGATGCAATGGTTTCTGGATTTTCCGCTGGAAATGCTTTGGCGCGCATTTGAGTGCTAGTAGCTCCTGGATTAATACAGTTAATGCGTACTGAATTTAAACCCTCTATTTCAGCCGCCCAAGTTTGAACCATGCCTTCCACAGCAAATTTTGATACCGCATAGGCGCCCCAAAATGCTCGGCCAATACGCCCAACACCAGACGTGGTAAAAATTACTGAGGCATTATCTGATGCTTCTAAAATTGGCATTAGCGCCTTGGCCATCAAATGCTGCGAGGTTACATTGACTTGTAGCACCTTGGCCCATACATCCTGTCTATAGCTCGATAGTGGCGTGCGCTGACCGAGGATGCCAGCATTGAGTAGGAGCCCGTCGAGGCGGCCAAATTGCTGATCACATTGGTTGGCTAATTCATTAAAATCGTCTTCGGTTGCGCCTTCGAAGTCCACCGGATAGATGAGTGGCTCAACGTCACCATTGGCTACAATCTGATCGTAAACCTGTTCTAATTTTTCTACAGTTCTTCCGGCCAGAATAAGTGTGGCACCTGCCTGGGCATAGGCAATGGCAGCGGCTTTTCCAATACCATCACCTGCGCCGGTGACTAGGATAATTCGGCCTTTAAGTGAATTTTTATCGGCCTGGTAATTAACGATTTCTTGAGCTGATAACAATGTAGTAATCCTTTGTTTAGCTGAACAAAAGTGAGTTTAGGTCGGTTGATTGCTTAACGACCCAATCGGCTTGCCACTGAGTAATATTCTCAAATTCTTCGATGTAGCCCCATTCGGCGGCAATAGTTAGCATACCCGCGCTTTTTCCCGCCTGAATATCGCGAATATGATCGCCGATATAAATGCAGTCAGCAGGTGCTATATTTATTTGTGAGCAGGCCAAAATCAGGCTTTCTGGGTCAGGCTTTGGCTTGGCTACATGGTCGGGGCAGATTATGGTTGCGGCTTGTTTGTCTAAGCCTAACGCTGACATTAGAGGCGCAGTATACTTAACAGGTTTGTTGGTCACTATGCCCCAGGGGATATTGTGTCGCTGGCAGTTATCGAGTACCTGTTGAAGACCGGCAAAAAGTGCTGTTTTTTCTGCAATATTATTAAGGTAGAGTTCCAGGAATTCTTCTTTAAGGATATCAAATTGCGGATCATCTTGAGCAATTCCATAAACGCTTTCGATAATGCCGACAGAGCCATGGGTGACTGAAGTGCGCACTGCATCTCCAGCCAATGATTTGCGGCCGCGAAGATGTAATTGCTTATTGATGGCGAGTATAAAGTCTGGTGCTGTATCTAATAGCGTTCCATCAAGATCAAATAAGAGAGCTTTAAAATCTAGCATTTCTGCGTGCTGATCATATAGTTAACGTCCAAATCAGAGTCGCTAAGTTTATATTGCTTGGTAAGTGGGTTAAATAACAAGCCAGTCATCTGATTGACTTGAAGATCCGCTTCTCTAGACCAGTTGGCTAATTCTGATGGGCGTATAAATTTTGCATATTCATGGGTGCCGCGAGGCAGGAGTCGCAGTATATACTCAGCACCAATAATGGCGAATAAAAAGGCCTTAGGGTTGCGGTTAATGGTGGAGAAGAATACATGACCGCCGGGCTTTACCATTTTGGCGCAGGCTTGAACAACTGAGCTGGGGTCGGGAACATGTTCTAGCATTTCTAGGCAGGTGACTATGTCATAGGTATTTTCATGGTCTTTGGCGAAATCCTCAGCAGTAGATTTTTGGTAGTCAATAGATAAGCCTGATTCAAGCTGATGAAGCTTAGCTACACCTAGGGGTGCATCGCCCATATCGATACCTGTAACCTCGGCTCCGCGCTGAGCTAGGGCTTCAGCAAGGATGCCACCGCCACAGCCTACATCGAGTACCTTTTTTTCCGCCACAGGCGCAAGGTTGTCTATCCAATTTGCGCGCAATGGATTGATATCATGCAGCGGTTTAAATTCACTATTTTTGTCCCACCAGCGGCTAGCTAGCTCTTCAAATTTGCGAATTTCATTTGGATCAACATTTTGTGTATTAGGCATATTGATTTTTATTACCTGCTTTAAGTTAGCTTTTGCCGGTTAAATAACTAGCTTTTTACCCCAATCTTTGGCTGATTGGATTAATTTTTGCTCATCAACTGTGCATAAATGTCCAGCTTTTAACAGTGGCTGGCCAGCTACCCAGCTGTGAGTAATGGGGCTAGGGCTGTCGCTGTAGACCAATTGTATGGCGGGATTATACAGCGGTTGATGGTGAATAGAATCAATTTCTAAGGCAATTAAATCTGCATATTTTCCGCTTTCAATGCTGCCTATTTGGCTATCCCAGTCCAGTGTTTTGGCGCCATTAATGGTCGCTATGCGCAGTGCTTGGTGGGCTGCTTCTGATTGAGAGTGATGTGTTTGACTTGAATTAATCGCAAGGGCAGCAGCTGTGACTTTAGTCATCATATTAAGGCTCGTGCTCGCAGTCGAAGCTGAGCTGCCAAGGCTAACATTAAAATTTGTTTGAGTCAGCAAGTCTGCTTGTTCACCGTAGTTTGATAACGCAGTATTCTGCTTAGGGCATATCACAATATGGTTATTAGTTTTGTCTAATAGATTGCGATCTTCTGAGTTTAAATGAAATATATTTATTAATTGGGTTTCAGGCAGAAGTAAGCCATTGTTGTTTAAACGCTGAAGAGGCCGATGGCCAGTTTTTCGAAGGCATGCTTCAATAGCTTCTAAGGATTCATTGCATTGAATTTGAATGGGTAAATCCAGTTCGTTGGCATAGGCTCCCAAGCGTTCAAGTGTTGTGTCTTCAATATCGCTAATATCAGAAAGACCACAGGCAACCTTGAGTAGCGAGTGATTGGCGTAGTTGTCGCGGAGTTTTAAACCTCGGTGAAGATAATCCTCGGCATCCTTGCCATACATAGTGGGCTTTTCTTGAAGAATAAAACTTGCCTGACTGCGAATTCCAGCTTTGCGAGCTGTATCAATAAATATTTCTCCAGCACTTCGCATCTCTGCAAAACAGGTTGTTCCTGTTTTAATCATTTCGGCAATGGTTATATTTATGCTGTCACTGATAAATTTCGGATCGGAAGATATTGCTACCGATTCTGAAGATTCTAGTTTTGATAATTGTTGTGTTTGAATAGTATTCTCAATGTGACGCATAAGCCTGGTGCTGCTGTGGCAATGAGTGTTGATCAGGCCTGGCATTAAAATATGCCTGCTTAATTTTTCAGTATTAGTGCTACTGTATTTATGTGTTGCGTCTTGCGTTGGGAGTATTTCTATAATACGGCCGCCATCAATGGCTACGCTATGATCTTGCAGAATTTGATTATTCGGGACTATGGGTAGCACCCATTGGCAATGGAGCAGAAGGTCGATTGAAATGGGCGGCATAGTTTTTCCTCAGTTGAAGAAAAGAGTATACCCAGTTTTTGTAGTCTTTTGAGCGAGTTTCGTTAAAAAAATTACACTTTTAATGCCTTTAAAATATGATAATTCACGAATTGATAATAAACCTCCATTGGACTGTAATATTAATGGGTTATAGCTGGTTTTCTATGGTAGAATAATATGCTTAAATCCTGTTGTTAGAGGGGGTAGATCAAATCTTTTTAGAGCTGATCTTTCTGAGCCATTAAATGGCATTGCAACAGTAAAATAAAATCAAATATTTAGAGATAAATTATGGTTGATGCAGCGAAGGAAATCCTTCCGGTAAATATCGAAGATGAGCTAAAGCAATCTTACCTTGATTATGCCATGAGTGTGATCGTGGGTAGGGCATTACCTGATGTTCGCGATGGTCTCAAGCCGGTTCATCGACGCGTACTTTTTGCGATGAGCGAGCTTAATAATGATTTTAATAAGCCCTATAAAAAATCTGCCCGTGTGGTTGGTGATGTAATTGGTAAGTATCACCCTCATGGTGATTCTGCGGTTTATGAAACCATTGTTCGAATGGCTCAGCCATTCTCTTTGCGCTATATGCTTGTAGATGGTCAGGGTAACTTTGGTTCTATCGATGGTGATTCTGCGGCGGCAATGCGTTATACCGAAATTCGTATGACCAAGCTTGCTCATGCGCTGCTTGAAGATTTAGAAAAAGATACGGTTGATTTTGTTCCAAACTATGATGAAACAGAATCTATCCCCCATGTGTTGCCTACTCGTATACCCAACCTTTTGGTCAATGGTTCATCCGGTATTGCTGTTGGTATGGCAACCAATATACCGCCGCATAATTTATCTGAAGTGGTCAAAGGTTGTCTGGCAATCATTGAGAATTCAGACATCACTATTGATGAGCTTATGGAATATATTCCCGGGCCTGATTTTCCTACAGGGGCAATCATTAATGGTAAGGCGGGAATTATTCAGGCCTATCGCACCGGTAGAGGTCGAATTTATCAGCGTGCTAAGGCTGATATTGAAGTCGATGAAAAGACCAAGCGCGAAACTATCATTATCTCAGAAATACCCTACCAGCTGAACAAGTCACGTCTGATAGAGCGTATTGCGGAGCTAGTTAAAGAAAAGAAAATTGAGGGCATTTCAGAGCTCAGAGATGAGTCGGATAAAGACGGCTTGCGCGTTGTTATTGAGTTGAAGCGCGGCGAGATGGGAGAGGTAGTACTTAATAATCTCTATGCTCAAACTCAGCTGCAGTCAGTATTTGGCATCAATATGGTTGCACTACTTGACGGTCAGCCAAAGATTCTAAATCTCAAAGAAATGCTCGAAGCCTTTATTCGTCATCGTCGAGAAGTGGTTACTCGAAGAACTATCTACTTGTTGAAAAAAGCGCGAGAAAGAGCGCATACCTTGGAAGGTTTCGCTATTGCTCTGGCTAATATTGATGAAATTATTGCTCTAATCAAGAAGTCTCCAACGCCAGCAGATGCGCGTGAAGCATTGGTTAGTAAGGGATGGGCGCCGGGCACTGTTGTGGCGATGTTAGAGCGAGCCGGTCCAGAGGCTAGTCGTCCAGAATGGCTTGAAGAGCAATATGGCCTGAGAAAAGGTAAATATTTCTTAAGTCCAGAACAGGCTAAGGATATTCTTGAGTTAAGACTGCACCGCCTAACCGGCATGGAGCAGGACAAGATTATTGAAGAGTTTACTGTTAAGTTGGAAGAAATTGCTGATTACCAAGATATTTTGGGCAATATCACGCGCTTAATGCTAGTTATTCGCGAAGAGCTTGAAGCAGTTTTAGAGCAGTTTGGTGATGAGCGTCGTACCGAAATTACTGAGTCTCAACACGATCTTACGGTTGAAGATTTAATTACTGAAGAAGAGCGAGTAGTAACAATCTCCCATGGTGGTTATGCTAAAACTCAGCCCTTAACCGACTATCAGGCTCAGCGTCGAGGCGGTATGGGCAAATCGGCTACAGCGGTTAAAGATGAAGATTTTGTTGAGCATCTGCTAATTGCCAGCACCCACGCTACTATTTTGTGCTTTACCAACTTTGGTAAGGTCTATTGGCTTAAGGTATACCAAATACCGGTGGCAGGTCGTAATTCAAGAGGTCGACCTATGGTTAACCTATTGCCATTGGATGAGGGCGAACGCATCAGTTCTATCTTGCCTGTTGAAGAATACAGTGCGGATCAATATGTCATTATGGCTACTGCCAATGGTACTGTTAAGAAAACCTCACTAGACCAGTATTCACGGCCTCGAAGTGTTGGCTTGCGAGCTGTTGACTTGGTAGAGGGTGATCACCTTGTTGGCACTGCTATTATTGATGGCAGCAAAGATATTATGTTGTTGAGTTCTGAAGGTAAGGCAGTTCGCTTCTCAGAGACAGATGTTCGTGCAATGGGACGAGTATCTAAAGGTGTTAGAGGAATGCGTTTGCCAGAGGATCACTCTGTTATTTCGATGGTAGTGCCAGAGGAAAACGGATTATTGCTTACCGTCTGTGAGAATGGTTATGGTAAACGCACGCATATTGGCGAATTTCCAACCAAGGGTCGTGGTGGTAAAGGTATGATTGCTATTCAGGCAAGTGACAGAAATGGTCCACTTGTGGGTGCAACACAGTTGTTTGATGGCGATGAAATTATGCTTATATCTGACCAGGGAACCATGGTTCGTACCCGTGGGGATGAAGTATCCATAGTAGGGCGTAACACTCAGGGCGTGAGAGTCATCCGGCTTAAAGAAAATGAAAAGTTGGTAAGCTTAGCCAGAATCGCTGAGCCAGAGGAAGACGACCAGCCACAACCAGAAGAAGATTAATGGAAGGCTAGATGATGGCGAAGAAGCATACTTTAGAGTCATTAAGAAAGAAAATTGACGAAATTGACTCGTTGCTAATTGATACTATTAGTGAACGTGCCCGCTGTGCACAGCAAGTGGCAGAGGTTAAAGAAGATCAGGGCGATAAGGTTTATTACAAGCCCGAGCGCGAAGCTCAAGTTTTACGTCGTGTTATGGAAAAAAATCAAGGTCCTCTTGGCAATGAGGATATGGCGCGATTGTTTCGTCAAATTATGTCTGCCTGTCTAGCGTTGGAACAACCAGTTAAAGTTGCCTACCTGGGTCCTGAAGGAACATTCACTCAAGAGGCGGCACTGAAGCATTTTGGTGATTCTGCGGTAAGTATTCCGCAATCGGCTATCGACGAAGTCTTTCGCGAGGTACTTTCGGGCGCTTGTGACTATGGTGTTGTGCCTGTAGAAAACTCTACTGAGGGTGTTATTAGTCACACTTTGGATAGCTTTATGGATTCGTCTTTAAAGATTTGTGGTGAAGTGGAGCTGCGAATCCATCAGCACTTTATGGTGGGCGCCAATACCGATAAAAAGAATATCTCTAGAGTTTACTCCCATGCTCAGTCCCTTGCGCAATGTCGTCAGTGGCTAAATTCTAATTTTCCAGCGATTGAAAGAGTAGCTGTTAGCAGTAATGCAGAGGCAGCCAAGCGAGTGCAGGGAGAGTGGAATTCTGCCGCTATAGCGGGTGATATGGCTTGTGAGTTATATAATCTTGAGAAGCTTCATCAGAAGATTGAAGATAATCCAGATAATTCCACAAGGTTTTTGATTATCGGGCGTGAGGAAGTACCTAAAAGCGGAAAAGATAGAACATCGCTGGTGGTTTCTGTGCGCAATAAGCCTGGTGCGTTGCATGATTTATTAGAGCCGTTTCAGCGACATAATGTCGATATGACGCGCCTAGAATCGCGTCCTTCTCGAAATAGTAATTGGACCTATGTTTTCTTTATAGATTTTGAAGGACATATCGAAGACTCATCAGTGGCCAATGTAATCGATGAGTTAAATTCTCAGGTGGTTGAGTTAAAAGTACTGGGATCATATCCCCGTGCAGTCCTTTAATTTTATAATAGTTTTTTATCTAGGTTAGATATTTCTGGTATCCCCATGGCAAAGAAAAAACCTACAAATGTAGTTAACCGTTTGGTAGTGATAGGGTTGGGTCTAATAGGCTCCAGCCTTGCTGCATCTGTTCGTAATAAGGGTTTGGCAAAAGAGGTTATTGGTATATCAAGAAGGCAATCTACATTAGAAATTGCTTTAAATAATGGAATTGTTGATCGCTGTGCTGATGATTTGAGTCAGGTGGCTAATGAACTACAGGAGGGTGATATCGTTGTCATTGGGGTACCAACCCTGAGTGTACCCGCCGTATTACAGGACTGTATTTCACAGCTTTCCCCAGATGTAACAGTGACAGATGTTGCCAGCGTTAAAGAGTCAGTGGTTAACTCCGCACAGGAGCTATTTGGCGCTGTGCCGCCACAGTTAGTCCCGGGTCATCCAATCGCTGGATCAGAGAAAAGTGGCGTTACCGCGGCTAATCCCGAATTGTTTGTCGATCATCGAGTCATCTTAACGCCGGTTGAAGCAACGGCTGATAGTCATCTCGAACGCACAACCAAACTTTGGCAATCAGTAGGTGCGCTTGTCTCATCTATGTCTGTGCAAGAGCACGATCAAATTTTGGCGGCAACTAGTCATTTGCCGCATTTTTTAGCCTACTCCCTAGTGGATACGCTGGCTGGAATGAACGAAAAAACAGATATATTTCGCTATGCTGCCGGTGGCTTTCGTGATTTCACCCGAATTGCTGCAAGCGACCCCATAATGTGGCGCGATATTGCCATCGCTAACAAAGATGCTGTGATTCAAGTGATGGATGAAATGATGGAAAACTTGGCTGCATTGCGAGCGTCTATTGAAGCAAAGGATAAGCAGTCCCTAACTCAACTTTTTACCCGATCTCGCGAGGCGCGAAATCATTTTGGAAGTATGCTTGAAAGCAATAAAACAGATACTGGATTACAAAGCCCTATGAATGAAAAAATCATTAATTATATTGTGTCACCCGGTGGAAATGCTCGTGGCGATCTGCGTGTACCAGGCGATAAATCTATGTCACACCGATCGATTATGCTTGGCTCTTTAGCTGATGGTATGACTGAGGTCACAGGGTTTCTTGAGGGTGAAGATAGTCTGGCGACACTGCAAGCTTTTCGAGATATGGGCGTCGAAATTGAAGGGCCTAATGCAGGTCGTGTGGTTATTCGCGGCGTGGGTCTTCACGGTCTTAAAGCACCACAGAAACCGCTTTATTTAGGTAATTCAGGAACCTCTATTCGCCTTCTAAGCGGCTTGTTAGCAGGTCAGGCATTTGATGTTGAGCTTCAGGGCGACGCATCATTATCAGGAAGACCTATGGGTCGTGTGGCTACCCCACTGCGTGAAATGGGCGCAGTGATTGAAACGAAAAAAGATGGAACTCCGCCATTGCGAATTAAAGGCGGCCGTAAACTGAAGGGTATTAGTTATACCATGCCCATGGCTAGTGCTCAGGTAAAGTCTTGTGTGCTTTTGGCGGGTCTATATGCCGAGGGTGAAACATCAACTGTTGAGCCAGCACCAACGCGAGATCATACTGAGCGAATGTTGCGTGGATTTGGTTATCAGGTAGAAAGTGATAATGACAAGGCATCTTTACGTGGTGGTGGTAGATTAACGGCTACCCGTATCGACGTGCCTGCAGATATCTCATCCTCAGCATTTTTTATGGTGGCAGCAGCCATTGTCCCTGGGTCTGATATCACATTGCGTCATGTGGGAGTCAATCCTACCCGTATTGGTGTGGTAAATATTCTTCGTCAGATGGGCGCAAATATTGAATTATTTAATAAAGCTCAAGTCGGTGATGAGCCGGTAGCTGATATTCGTGTGCGTTATGCACCTTTAAAAGGAATTGAAATCCCAGAAGATCAGGTTCCTCTAGCAATTGATGAATTTCCAGTATTATTTATAGCTGCGGCCTGTGCTGAGGGCACTACCGTCCTTACTGGTGCTGAAGAACTTCGTGTAAAAGAGAGTGATCGTATTCAGAGTATGGCCGATGGTCTGGTGACACTGGGTATTGATGCAGTGGCAACAGATGATGGTATTCGTATTCAGGGCGGCCAAATTGGTAGCGGTGAAGTTGAAAGCTTTGATGACCACAGAATTGCTATGGCGTTTAGTATTGCTGGGCTCAAAGCTAGTGGTCCTATCACCATCAAAGAGGCAAATAACGTTGCCACATCATTCCCTAATTTTATTTCTCTAGCCAGACAGGTTGGTATCAATATCAAATTGGCATGATTATTTGTTAATAGCTAAAAAATTGAGAATTCCATGGTAAAAATTATTACGGTAGATGGACCCAGCGGTTCAGGCAAGGGAACTGTTAGCCGTATCTTAGCTAAACAATTGGGTTTCCATTATCTTGATAGTGGTGCTCTTTATCGTTTGCTCGGTCTGGTTGCTGTTCGTCATGGAATAGAAATTGAGTTGAGTAGCGATCTTGCTTATTTGGCTGAAAATATGGATGTACGTTTTGAAGCATTGCCAAACGGACACAATAGAGTACTGCTAGAAGGTGAAGATGTGACACAAGAGCTACGCACTGAGGAAACTGGTGCCTTAGCGTCTCAAGTAGCCGCAATCCCCAGAGTCAGAGATGCATTATTAATTCGACAACAGCAGTTCGCTAAAACGCCAGGCTTGGTGGCAGATGGTAGAGATATGGGTTCAAAAGTGTTTCCTGAGGCTCAGCTAAAGATCTTTTTAACCGCAAGTATTGAAGAGCGAGCGAACCGCCGCTATAAACAGTTGCTTGAACAGGGTGAAAATGTTAGTCTGCGCGCCCTCGAAGAGCAAGTACGCTCCAGAGATGAACGAGATATGAATCGCAAGGCCTCTCCTCTTGTTGTCGCAACAGACGCAGTAGAGGTTGATACTTCTGATTTATCAATACAAGAAGCGGTAGATAGGCTGCAAAATTTAGCCATTCTTCGCGGAATAGCGTAGCTATTTAAACCGGTGTATTAGCAATCGCCAGCCATAATTGCTAGTCACTTAACTTTAACTGACCCACGTAAACTGGCCACGTGGAAAAAAGAGTTCAGCGCAGATATACCTCTGCTGAAGCTCTGTCAATACTCAGGAAAAATCCATGAGCGAAAATTTTCAAGAACTATTTGAGCAAAGTCTAAAAACTGTAGAAATGAACCCTGGCGCCATTATCACTGGCGTAATTATCGATGTCGATAAAGATTGGGTGACAGTTCACGCAGGTTTGAAATCTGAAGGTGTTATTCCTGCAGAGCAATTTTACAATGACAAAGGTGAGTTAGAAGTCAATGTCGGCGATGAGGTACAGGTATCTCTCGAGGCAGTTGAAGATGGTTTTGGTGCCACTCGTCTTTCTCGTGAAAAAGCCCGCAGAGCGGAATCTTGGATTGAGCTTGAAGCGGCACATAATAAAGATGAAATTGTTACTGGTATGATCAGTGGCAAGGTCAAAGGTGGATTTACTGTTGACGTACGTGGTCTGCGCGCATTCTTGCCGGGATCATTGGTTGATGTTCGACCACTTCGCGAGATTACCCATCTCGAAAATACAGAATTAGAATTCAAAGTGATCAAGCTAGACGTTAAGCGCAACAATGTTGTGGTTAGCCGTCGCGCTGTAATGGAGAGTGCAAACTCTGCTGAGCGTGAAGAGCTACTAGCTAACATCGAAGAAGGCGTATCATTGAAAGGTATCATTAAAAACCTTACTGATTACGGTGCCTTTGTTGATCTTGGCGGTGTAGACGGTCTTCTTCATATCACTGATATGTCTTGGAAGCGCATTAAGCACCCATCAGAAATGATCAATGTTGGTGATGAAATCGACGTTAAAGTGCTTAAGTTTGATCGTGAACGCAATCGTGTATCACTTGGTATGAAGCAAATGGGTGAAGATCCATGGGGCGATATCAAAGGCCGTTACCCAGAAGGTGCTCGTGCTAAGGCTAAGGTTACTAACCTTACTGACTACGGTTGTTTTGCTGAGTTGGAAGATGGTGTTGAAGGTCTGGTTCACGTATCTGAAATGGATTGGACTAACAAAAATGTTCATCCATCTAAGATTGTTGACCTCGGTCAAGAAGTTGATGTTATGGTACTTGAAATTGACGAAGAGCGTCGTCGTATTTCATTGGGTATCAAGCAGTGCTTCACCAACCCATGGGATGATTTTGCAGGAACTAAAGCTAAAGGTGATAAGGTTACTGGTAATATTAAGTCGATCACTGACTTTGGTATCTTTATCGGTCTTGAAGGCGGTATTGATGGCTTGGTTCACCTATCTGATATTTCATGGAACGAATCA
Source organism: Porticoccaceae bacterium (assembly GCA_049615065.1). GTDB lineage: Bacteria > Pseudomonadota > Gammaproteobacteria > Pseudomonadales > Porticoccaceae > HTCC2207. Next base: position 15,166 of record JBMZEV010000021.1, read on the forward strand.
GGTGAAGATGCAGTTCGTAACTTTAAGAAAGGTGAAGAGGTTGAATCTGTTGTATTGAGTATTGATGCAGAAAGAGAGCGTATTTCTCTTGGTATCAAACAGCTTTCAGATGACCCATTCAATAGCTATGTAGCTACCAACGATAAGGGTTCAATTGTTACTGGAACGATCAAAGAAGTTGATGCTAAAGGTGCTGTAATCGACCTTGGTAATGATATCGAAGCCACATTGAAAGCATCTGAACTTTCTCGCGATAGAGTTGAAGATGCTCGTAATGAGCTTACAGTTGGCGATAGTGTTGAAGCTAAGATTGTTAATGTAGATCGCAAAACTCGCGTTATTAACCTATCTATTAAAGCTAAAGATATTTCAGATGAAAAAGAGGCAGTTAAAGCGCATCGTAAATCTGAAACTGATAGTTCTTCACCAGCAACAATTGGTGATCTTATTAAGGCACAGATGGATAAATAATCTGCTGTTTTGAAAAAAAGGGTGGCTATTGCCACCCTTTTTTTTGCATTTAATTTGGTATAGGGCAAATAAATGCTTGTATTCGGCTGAAACTTTAATAAAATCAAGAACTACCATTCGTTTAAAGAGAAATATTTCTTAGAAAACCTAGAGAACAGATAGCTACACATATGACTAAGTCGGAATTAATAGAAAAGATTGCCATCAATCAAGATCAATTGCCGCCTCGTGACGTGGAGCAAGCGGTGCGTATGATTCTGGAACGCATGGCAAAAGCCTTGGTCAGCAAGCAGCGCATTGAAATTCGTGGTTTTGGTAGTTTTTCACTACATTATCGAGCGCCGCGCACAGGTCGCAACCCTAAAACCGGTGATTCCGTGACACTGACTGGAAAGTACGTACCACATTTTAAACCGGGTAAAGATCTCCGCGATCGGGTTAATAGCAATTTTTAGATAGAATCCTCTGCCTTTTCGGCGATGACACAATTAACTCCTTTTAGATACCACTCTCTGTGGCTTTGTTTATGTCTTATCAAACAGCCTTTATTATTCTTTAGCAGGAAAAATCGATCGGGTTTATCAAGCTCAGATAAAAACGTTTGACTATCGAATTTAGCCACCCTTTGGGCTTCTTTTAATTGGACTATTAATTGACTGCTTTGTGTAAAAGCAGATTGGCTGATAAACATATTATTGCTGTTAAGCGCTTGCTCAATTATTAATTTAATCTGTTTGGCGCTGTCGCTACTTGGCTTGGCAAGCAATGCCGGCTGCGATAGCTGATGCTGTAATTGACAGCCCAAAAGCCCAGCACAATAAAGGCTAATTACTATTAATCGTTTCACTGTAATAATAGTCCATTGCCTGGGAAGCGACTGATAACCTCGCCGCTGACAGTTGAAAATGGATGCGCAGGTTTAGCATTGACATTGTGTTCAATAACAGCACATTCATTATTATCAATAAAGAAAAGAGCAGTGGCTAGCATATGTTCACTCTCATCACCCAACAATTTAGTTAAATCATCATACACGAGGCAACCGCGAACTTGGTCAGTGCCATTATCTTCAAACGAGGGCACAAAACCATCGGCAAAGTCACCATAACCCTTGGCATTTTCTCCTTTAAATTGAATGGTAGAATAGGTGGTGCCGCAGTTATCCTCTGGTACCCAGCCATAGGGCTTACCGGTAGTGGTCGACCCAATTAGAATTACTTCAATATCTATACCGCGCAGTCCATTTATAAGATACTCGCTAGCTGAGGCAGTGTTTTCAGTCGCTAAAATATAGACTCTTGGTAAGTCTAGCTTGGGTAACTCGGTACCATAGGACACACTAAGATCCGAGCTAGAGGTGGATGAAAATCTAAATGTAATATTTTCATTACTCAATTTGTCATTTAACGCAATCTCCGTGAAAACCGATCCAAGTGAAGCATTACCCGCTATCATTGTTCCGAGGTCTGCTGACATACTGATATAGCCGCCACCGTTATAGCGTAGGTCCAAAATAAGGTCATTAATTTGGTTGTTTTTAAAGTCATCCATCGCGCTGATTAATTGCTGTTCTGCAGAGGCAACAAAAAAGGAATTTAAGGCTAAGTAACCTATTTTTTTATCGCCACGTTCAATGATTTTCTGGGTATGTACTGGCACTGTAACTATCTCACTACTTTGAAGAACAACCGTGCGTGTCGTTAAAGTATTGAGGTCTTTAATTTCAAAACTGTGATATTCGCCTAATTTTTCAGGAAATAACCCGGCATTTAAAATATCTGCATCACCATCATCTATGGCTTGCCCATCAACACTAATTATTTCAGTACCACGCTTAATATTGTTATCGCTAGCGGGGCTATTGGGTTCTGAGAAAATAACAATAGCTTTTCTGGGAGGAGTGGTTTGAAGAAACATAAAATCAAAACCATAACCAGCAAATACTCCAGTCTCGGTATATTGATTATATTCTTCGGTATTTTCAGCATAGTGGAATCGATCCTTGGGCAGGCCATTGCTTGTTGTAGCGCTGGTTTTCATAAGGTTAAAATATTCATTAGGATCTTCAATCAACGCAGGATTAATATCAGGTAATTCGTTGTACCAAAGATAGGTTTCATGGCTCCAAGAACGCAACCAATTATTTTCATCTTTATAGGTGCCCACAAGGTCTTGATAATTATTATCAGAACGGGGATTAATGCAACGATTGGCATAATTACTCGATGGTTTATACTCGCCAGAAATCCAATCTGAGTAGGGTGTTTCGGTATTGGGTGTTTGGTTAGTTGGGTGATCATAGTCAACCCGTTGACTAGACTCGCTACTACAGGCAGAAAGCAATAACAGCATTGCAACAGAGGTAAAAATACGCACCTATAACTCCTAGTTATGTATAAAACTTCACGGATAAGCGTTGCAATGCTTACCCCTTAAATACTAAAACCAACAACTAAGTTTTATTATAGATTGTAATTTAAGACTTTTTTACGCAAATAGCGATTTAAGCGCATCCAGTGATTCTTCACCAGCGGCTTGGTTTTGTTCAGCGCTAGCTTCACTATTGCCGCCTATATGAACAAGGTCATCCTGAGGTAACTCATCGATAAAACGACTGGGAGTTGTGGCGCTAGTTTCGCCAAACTGGGTTCTCTGAGCGGCACTGGTCATGGTTAATGTTCGCTGGGCACGCGTGATACCAACATAGGCAAGACGGCGCTCCTCTTCAATTTGATCGCCCTCAATACTATTGCGGTGGGGCAGAATATCCTCTTCCATACCAATCAGAAACACATGTAAAAACTCTAATCCCTTGGCGGCATGTAGAGTCAGCATTTGCACCTTATCATCGGCAGATTCTTCCTGCTCGCGATCCAAAATATCGCGCAGGATAATCTTAGAAATAGCCGCCTCTATAGGATTTTTGTCGGCAGTAACAGAATCGCTGTCACTGTCTTTAAGCGCATAATCAATTTGGCCAATTAGCAGATTAATATTTTCCCAACGCTTATTAGCGGCGGCTTCACTGCTAGCGTTTTGTCGCAACCAGTCTTGGTAATCTATATCTTCGAGCATTTCCCGCAGGGCGGCTATAGGCTGGTTGCCATAGATATTGCGCTGTACCGATTCAATCCATTGCTTAAATCGTTGTAAGCGCTGTAAATTAGCACTGGGCACTGTAGCGCTAAGGCCGACTTCATCAATAGCCGCCAGCATTGAGACTTGGCGTTTATTAGCATACTCACCCAAGCGCTCAAGAGTCGTAGGGCCAATTTGTCGCCTTGGCGTATTGATAATTCGCAATAGGGCATTATCGTCATCTGAATTAATAATAAGCCTTAGATAGGCCATAACATCTTTAATTTCAGTTTTGGCATAGAACGACTGCCCGCCGGTAATATCATAGGGAATATTCTGGGTTTGCAGCTTGAGCTCAATCAGTTTGGACTGATAATTACCGCGATAGAGAATGGCAAAATCACTGTATTTACAGCGTCTTT
>JBMZEV010000022.1:0-18709 GCA_049615065.1 Porticoccaceae bacterium
AGTGTTACCTGTAGGCGATAATCATCCAGAGCCTTTACCCCCACCTGACTAAAATCGTCAATGTCACCTTCATAATAGGCCTTGGCATTTTCAATGGGGAAATACATATAGGCGTACAGATTGCCCAATGCCGGTTGTAAAGCGCGCCACCATGACCATACATAGTCGTGAGCATTATGCGGATCACCATTAGACCAGCGCGCATTTTTACGTAGATAAAAAGTATAGACTCGACCATCATCGCTTATATCCCATGATTCAGCGACGCCGGGGCGAGGCTCAAGAGTTACGCCATCCTTATAGACCAGCCCTTCCATTAACGCAGAGATAATATGATGCTCAGGTACACCTGTTGCTATATGTGGGTCTAAGCTTTGAGGCTCGGTGCCATTGCCCCAGTGCAGAGTTCCGTTAAGGTTTCCTGACTCAACATTAGTTTGGTAATCACCACAGCTCGAGAGCGTGATTATGAGTCCGAAAATAACTAATAGGGCAACCGAATTTAAACAGCGTTTTTGATATAGCATCCACTACTTCCTTTTTCCTACTATCATTATATGGATAAACCAGAAAAAAAATACAATTTGATTCAGTTATAGTCGCGGGTAAAACCACTTTGGTTCTTGCACTTGTAGGTCAAACCTCGCATAATTCCGCGCCTCGAATCTTTTCAATGGTGGCCCCCTTTGGTCCCCTCGCAACAGACGACTATTAACCCCGCCAGGCCCGGAAGGGAGCAACGGTAGTAGTTATTCTGTGTGCCGAGGTGTGGCTATTGGGGGTCATCGCCATTCGCCCTTTGCGCACGTCGAATATATACCTATAATGGTGTTTTTGATTACCACTGAGTAACCTCTTATGAGCTATCAAGTTCTTGCCCGAAAATGGCGTCCCAATACATTTTCTGAAATGGTTGGGCAAGAGCATGTGTTGCAGGCATTAATCAATGCGCTCGACAATGACCGTTTACATCACGCCTATTTATTTACCGGTACACGAGGTGTGGGCAAGACCACTATTGCCCGAATTTTGGCAAAGTGTCTCAACTGTGAAGAGGGTGTTAGCTCTAAACCCTGTGGTGTATGTAGTAGCTGTCAGGAGATAGCCTCAGGCCGATTTATTGATTTAGTCGAAGTGGATGCGGCATCGCGAACCGGTGTCGATGATATGCGTGACCTGCTGGATAACGTGCAATATGCGCCCGCTCGAGGTCGCTACAAAGTATATCTAATCGATGAGGTGCATATGTTGTCTAAGCAAAGTTTTGCCGCTTTGTTAAAGACTTTAGAAGAACCACCTGAGCATGTAAAATTCCTTTTTGCTACCACTGATCCGCAAAAATTGCCGATCACAGTACTATCTAGATGTTTACAATTTAATCTAAAAAATCTCAGTACAGAAAAAATTTCGCAGCATCTAAATTTTGTTCTCAACGAAGAAAAACTGCCCTGTGAAGAACTTGGGACACTTGCATTAGCCCGCGCTGCAGACGGCAGTATGCGCGATGCTTTAAGTTTAACTGATCAAGCTATTGGTCACGGTGGTGGCAAAATCACAGAATCCGATGTCAACGCTATGCTCGGGACTATTGATCGCAGTTTCGCTATAGGCATCTGTAATGCACTAATTTCAGATGAGGGTTCGCAACTATTGGCAGAAGTGGCCAAAATAGCTGAGCTAAGCCCTGACTACGAGATGGTGCTAGCAGATCTACTCTCTATCTGGCATCAGGTGGCAATCATGCAAACAGTGCCAGAATCTTTAGATAAAACCCTGTCGCACTACAGCGAAATTTGTGAAATTGCCAATGCGGTTTCACGCGAGGATGTACAACTCTATTATCAAATTTGTCTTCTTGGCAGAAAGGATTTGGATCTTGCGCCAGATTTAAAATCCGGTTTTGAAATGGTATTACTACGAGCACTAGCTTTTCGGCCGGGCAGTCTACCTGCGGGGCAAAAGCCTGTTTCTAGCCAAGCTAATACGGGGGCGGAAAGTAGCGTAAAAAAGCCTGAACCTGAGGGGCAAACTGTGCCTCAGGCTGTTCATGCATCGACAACAAAGATACAGATCCCTGATAATCCAAAGGCAGTGCCAGTTGCGCATGATTCTAAGCCAAAGGCTAGCCCCGTTGAACCGGATCCAGTGTTTGAGCAACAACACATTAAGCAAAACCAAACTGAATTTAACGAGGTTGAGAAAAAAGTAGCTTCAGCACAGGAAGCTAAGGATAAAATTGAACTGGAAAATTTAACGCCCAATAACTGGGTAGAGATTCATGGCCAGTTAAATATTGGAGCCTCGCTTGGAGAAATTGTAAGCCATTGTCTATTTAACCAAAGACGCGACAATCAGCTGTTTTTTATGATCGATCAGGATCAAACTAGCTTGTATGACTCCGCTCATCAGGAAGGTCTAGCGCAAGCACTAAGCGAATACTTTGGCGTAGAAGTGACAGTAGAAATTTCCTTTGGTGTAGCGCAGCAAGAAACACCTCGCGCGGCCAATATAAGAGCTAAAGAGGAGCGATTAGCTGCGGCAATTGATGCCCTAAATCAGGATCCAGATCTGCAAGAATTTAAACAAAAATTTGACGCAAATTTAGATACCAAAACCGTTCGTCCAATTGATTAATAACAAAGTAGGTAGTGCATGGATATTAATAAATTAATGAAACAAGCATCGGAAATGCAGGAAAAAATGCAGTCGATGCAAGAACAGGCTGCTAATGCAGAGGTTACTGGAGAGGCAGGTGCAGGCTTGGTAAAAGTGGTCATGACTGGACGCCATGACGTCCGAAGCGTCACTATAGATCCATCTCTATTGGATGAGAGTAAGGAGTTCTTAGAAGATTTATTAGCGGCAGCGGTTAATGATGCCGTTCGCAAAGTAGAAGCCAAAAGTAAGGATGCGATGGGTTCATTAGCCGGCGGTATTAATTTACCTCCAGGGTTCAAGTTTCCACTTTAGAATGATTTTGAGGGATTTCCTTGTACGGAAAAACAATTGATCAATTAATTGATGCCTTGCGCATCTTGCCCGGTGTAGGTGTAAAGTCGGCACAGCGCATGGCGCTTCAGCTGTTAGAAAAAGACAGAGCAGCGGCTTTCAAGCTGTCGGAGGCTATCGAAGATGCTGCGACAAAGGTGGGTAACTGTGCCCAGTGTAGAACCCTAACCGAGCACGACCTGTGTGATATCTGCAATAATCCCAATAGATCGGATGCGCAGCTGTGCGTGGTAGAAACGCCCGCTGATTTGTTCGCCATAGAGCATGCTGGCGGTTATCGAGGAAAATACTTTGTGCTGCATGGCCATTTATCGCCAATAGACGGAATTGGCCCAGAGCAGTTGGGTATTGATATGCTGATAGACAGACTGCAATCCAATACAGTCAATGAATTAATACTGGCGACCAACCTAACTGTTGAAGGTGAGGCTACAGCGCATTTTATTGCTGATAAAGCTAAATCATTTGGTGTTGAAGTGAGTCGTATTGCCTACGGAGTCCCCATGGGTGGAGAATTAGAATATGTTGATGGTGGCACGCTAAATATGGCGCTTCAAAGTAGAAAGTCAATCTAGATGAGTATTTGGGTTAATACTAATATCGAATTGCAACATTTGTGTCATCAGTTAGCTGGTTGCCCCCTTATAGCCGTGGATACAGAGTTTATTCGCACAGATACCTTCTATCCTAAAATTGCCTTAATTCAGTTATCAGATGGCGAGACTATCTGGTTAATTGATGTGTTGGCAATTGATGATTTTATACCCCTTAAAAATTTATTAGAATCTTCTGATACCACACTTATCTTTCATGCTTGCGCAGAAGATCTTGAAGTCTTAGACCACAGTGTAAATATTCAGCCAACCCATATCTTTGATACTCAGATAGCGGCAGGCATTGTCAACATTGGCTATTGTATGGGCTATGCTAGATTAGTGGATAGCCTTTTAGAAATTCAACTGGACAAGCAGGAAACACGCTCGAATTGGTTGGCGCGACCACTGACACAGAGGCAGTTAGATTATGCTGAAGTAGATGTGCTGCACTTGCATAGCTTGCATCACCTATTGGTCAAGATGTTGGATCAACAGGATCGTGTTAAATGGTTTGAGGAAGAGAGTCGAGGGCTTTTCAGTGTTGTTGCTCAGCGCAAGAGTAACCCAGATTATTACACTCGAATAAGAGGGGCATGGCGTTTAGATCCGCAGTCTTTGAGCACTTTGCGTCATCTATGTCAGTGGCGTGAAACTATTTCACGAAGTAGAGACGTGCCAAAGTCTAGAATTGCTAAAGATAATGTGTTGCTAGATATCGCTAAACAAATGCCCAGATCGAAGCAGCAATTGTTTGCTATTGAGGATTGGCATCCGGGAAGTGTTAGGCGATATGGTGACACAATCCTTGAAGAAATAGAAATTTCACGCCATCAACAAGCTGATGCATGGGCACCGCAACCTCTATCAAATAGTCTAAATATAATTTTTAAAAATATTAGAAAATCCTTGGTGAAAATAGCCGAGCAGCAAAAAATTCCACAAGAATTTTTGAGTAATAAACGGGAGTTAGAGGATATATTGCGCAGTGCAAAGGAGGGCAATTATCAGCTACCCGATCGAATTAAGCAGGGATGGCGGCAACAGTGGGTTCAGTCTGCTATTGAGTCTGAGCTTGATAAAGCCAATTTAAATTGTGAGATAATCTAATGCTGTGTGAAATATACAAGGGCAATAAAAAAGCAGAAATGTACCTCTATGTCCCTTTAAATAAAGGCATAGAAGATGTGCCCGAAGTATTGTTACAAAGCTTTGGTGAATTGGAATTAGTTATGAAGCTGGAGTTAAACCCATCCAGAAAATTAGCGAGAGTAGATGTAGCAACTGTGATGGAAGATATTCAGGACAAGGGCTTTTATCTGCAGGTGCCACCCTCTAAATGGAATGGGCCTAAGAGCAATAAAGAGGAATAGTTGTTCGATGAGTGAATTCTGGGAAACCAAAAAACTGCAAGAAATGACTTCAGCCGAGTGGGAGTCCCTGTGCGATGGTTGTGGTAAATGTTGTTTAGTAAAGCTAGAAGATTATGATACTGCCGAAATATATCACACCAATCTCGCATGCAAGCTATTGGATATTGAAGCCTGTAGGTGCACTGATTATGAAAATCGACAGCAGCAAGTAGATGATTGCGTTAAACTTGATCCACAAAACCTAAAATCTATTCAATGGCTGCCTGATACCTGCTCTTATAAACTGCTAGAGCAGGGTAAGTCGCTCCCAGATTGGCATTATTTGATAACCGGTGATCGTAATACAGTTCATCAGGTGCTGGGTTCTGTAAAGCACTTTGCAACGTCAGAGGTCGGCGTTAAAGAGCAAGATCTTGAAGAACATATTATCCAATGGGTTGATTGATTATGTACAGCGCAGAAAGTTATTTTTGGGGATGGGCGGCTTATTCGGCAGGGGTTTTATGCCTGTTGAGTCTGTTCTGGTTACTCATTAGAAAAATTTCCTCAGGCTGGACAAAGCATCTGTTGCTTATACTTTTCCTGGCTGTTTTTTTTACACCAGTTACAGCTTACCCTGACAACCCATTTTTAGCCCCAGCCATTTTCGTTAGCCTGTATGAGGGTATTTTACTCAGTGACAAGGGCATGGGCTTTCAGCGCGGTCTAGCACCTATTCTTGCTGTAAGTTTTATTTCGGTTATCTTCTATAGTTTAGCTGCTCCTATTGTTAGACGCCGGAAAACAACAGACGCCAAATAAACAAAAATGGCAGTTGTGGAAATTATGGGGTAAATTACTGAATAATCATTTAAAATGTTTTAAGCAAAAAAAACGTCTTGCTGTACTAAAATAATAATATAAAAAAGTATTGGGTCTTTGATGTTAATAGAACAAGCAATAAAACAGGGTCGAGAGCGCGTTGGCTTGGAAAGTAGCCAGCCTCAACTTCCAGCAGAATCTTTAATTAGATTTTGGTCCAATATCGTACAAGAATGCCCCGATAAACCCGCCTTTAGTTGCCTGGGTCAAACCCTGAGTTATGGCGAGGTAGACCAATTGTCGCGAAGAATTGCCAGTTTTTTGCAAAAGGAGTTGGGCTTAAAGGCAGGTGATCGAGTTGCTATTCAACTGCCAAACTTAATTCAATACCCAGCAATTGCATTGGCTGCATGGCATATAGGTCTTGTGGTTGTGAATACCAATCCGATGTATTCCCCCAGAGAATTAATACACCAGTTTAATGATGCAGGCGTTAGGGCAGTTTTTGTCTTAGATAAATTCTACGATACCGTGCTTGAGGCGCTTCCCAATACCCCTATTGAGCATGTTATTTTAGTGCGAGCGTTGGATTTACTGCCAGTGCCAAAAAGAATACTCGGTGGTTTATTAATGAGACTAACGGGGCGTTGGAGTAATGTTAAAGCGGGAGATTGGATTCCATTCTCTAAGGTATTAAAAGCTGGTTGCACTTTTCAGGCACACTCCAGTAAATTAAATGATATCTGCACATTGCAGTACACTGGAGGCACCACAGGCGCATCAAAAGGTGTGATGCTAACCAATAAAACCGTGCTGTCCAATATTGCACAGAGTTTGGCGGTTTTAGCTAATCGCGAAAAATCCCTAGAGGGTGCATGTACCATTGCGCCACTACCTATGTACCACATTTATTCTTATGCACTGTGTTTAGGTATTATTCCAGCCCTAAAAGGGCACAGTGTTTTAATTCCAGACCCGAGAAATATTCCCGCTTTTATAAGCTCAATAAAGCACTATAAATTTGATATTTTCACCGGTCTAAACTCACTATTTGTCGCGCTGATGGAGCATTCTAAATTCAAGAATTTAGACTTTTCAAAATTGCGCATCACCCTTTCTGGAGGCATGGCTCTGATGGAGTCAGTGGCTGAAGATTGGCATAAAGCGACAGGCTGTGTTATCAGTGAGGGCTACGGAATGACTGAGGCATCACCTGTGGTGTCGATGAATCCACCCGGGTTTCAGAAAATTGGCAGTGCTGGTATACCCATTCCCGGTACTGAGATTAAAGTTGTCAATGAGCAGGGTGAAGAGCAACAAGTGGATGGTGAAGGCGAGCTCTGTGTGCGCGGCGATCAAGTAATGAAGGGTTATTGGAACTGCTCTGAGAAAACAGCCGAAACAATCGTCGATGGCTGGCTGCATACTGGCGATATTGTAAGAATTGATGAGCAGGGCTATATCAAGGTCGTGGATCGCCTAAAAGATATGATTATTGTCTCTGGGTTTAATGTTTACCCCAATGAGTTAGAGCAGGCGTTGACGGTTCATCCCGATGTCTCTCAGTGCGCGGCGATTGGTGTTCCTGACCCTAAAGCTGGCGAGGTAGTTAAGATGTTTGTTGTCAGTACCAATCCTAAATTAACTGAAGCGGAAGTAATCGATTACTGCAAGCAGAATATGGCGGGCTACAAAGTACCCAAATATGTTGAATTTAGAGACCAATTGCCAATGACCAACGTAGGTAAGGTATTGCGAAAAGATTTAAGGGTTGAAGAAGCTAGTTAATCTTTTGAAACTCGACATAACCTGTTAATCTAAAAAATCTCATTTAAAATAAACCAAGCTGTTTAGAGGTAAATAGTTGTGAAGCGACTTATTGTCGGTATGTCAGGCTCCAGTGCCGTAATCTATGGTATCAGGCTACTAGAAAAACTTGCCAAGTATGATGATGTTGAGGTGCATTTGGTGATTAGTCAGGCGGCTAAAATGACCATAGGTATCGAAACTGATTACACTGCAGATCAGGTTGAGGCGCTAGCCGATGTAGTGCATAACTGTAAAAATATTGGCGCTAGTATTGCCAGTGGCTCATTTAAAACAGCGGGTATGGTGGTGGTGCCATGTTCAATGAAAACACTGTCTGCTATTGCAAATTCCTATGCCGATAATCTTATTGTTCGCGCCGCTGATGTAGTACTGAAAGAGCGTCGTCGATTAGTTATTGTGCCGCGAGAAACGCCACTGCATATAGGCCACTGTGAACTGATGCTAAAAGTTAGCCAAATCGGTGCAATTCTCTGCCCACCGGCGCCAGCTTTTTATACCCAGCCTAAAACGGTCGAGGATATTATCGATCATTCTGTGGCAAGAATATTGGATTTATTTGATTTAGAGGATGCCGATACTAAGCGATGGGACGGCAATGTCTAGTGATTTACCATTTTGGGATCTTCTTCAGGCAGAGTCAGTTTTAACTCTCGCCACAGCCGATGCCTGCGGCAGTTGGTCGGCACCTGTGCTCTATGCTGCCACCTTGATAGAAGAAAGACCAATACTGTATTTTTTATCTGCCCACAGCAGTCGGCATATCAAAAATTTACCGATCAATCGCAGTGCCGCTGGTTCTATCTATGCAGGCTATCAGAGTGATTGGCAGACAATTAAAGGCGTACAGATGCACGGTGCTATATCTGAGTTAACCGAGGACGCCATACAACACTGGCAAACGGTCTATTTTGCACGCTTTCCTGAAGTTGCAGAGATGATTGATAAGCCTGTAACAGAACAGCAGAAAAAAATAGCCTCAGCGTTTAAGCGCAGTGGAAAGTTTAGTTTCACACCATCATTGATTAAATTGACCGATAATTCGGCTGAATTTGCTGATCGCAATCAGTGGACTTTTGACGAGACTTAATTTCAGTCTCTATAGATTCTTGGCACCCTCGAAGGCATACGCGTAAGTAGTTCATAACCAATGGTTCCGCAGTGTTCAGCAACCTCATTCACGCCAAGCCCCGGCCCCCAAAGCGTAACTGGTTGACCTATTTCAATAGGCTTGGGTAAATCGGTTATATCTACGCCAATCATATCCATAGATACATTGCCTACAAGCGGACATTTGACACCATTAATAAGCACTGGTGTTGCATTGGGTGCATGGCGAGGATAGCCATCGCCATAGCCTACGGCGACTGTAGCTATAGTTGAGGTTCTATTGGCTGTCCAGTTAGCGGTATAGCCCACAGATTCGCCGCGGCCTACTGTGCGAATAGATATAACAGCAGACTGAAAATGCATCACCGGTTTTAATTTATCGGCATTTTTTTGCGATTGCGAAAAAGGCGTATTACCGTAAAGCATATAACCCGGACGCTGCCAATTATCTTTAATATTAGACCAGTCTAAAATTGCCGCTGAATTGGCTAGGCTGGTTAAAAGATTAGAAGAGTCGAGCTGTTTTAATGCTTTATCAAAGTGTTCAAGCTGTTGATAGGTAAAATTGTTAGCTAAATTATCGGCACAGGAAAAATGCGTAGCTAATACCATTGATTCAGCTACATTTGAGCTGTCGTTTAAGCGCTGAAAAACAGACTGTGCTTCATCTGGCTGAAAACCTAAGCGATGCATGCCAGTATCTAATTTAACCCAAATATTAATTGGTTTGTTGAGTTTGGTATTAATCACTGCATCTAACTGCGTATGATTTTCTAGCATTAACCAAAAATTCTGCTGCTGTGCTATTTCAACTTCATCTCGGCTATGCGGGCCTTCCAGTAAAAGGATGGGTTGTTGAATATTTGCTTGGCGCAACTCAAGGGCTTCTTCAATACAAGCGACACCATAGGCGGGCGCCATATCGTTAAGCGCATGGGCAACTTCTACCATACCGTGTCCGTAGGCATTGGCCTTAACCATTGGCATGCTTTTAGCGCTTGACCCTAATTTTTGTGCAAGAGCAAAATTATCGCGCAGTGCAGTAGTGTCAATTATCGCTGAAGTAGGTCTAGTCATAGTGAATAGCCATCAGTAGTTAAATCGATTAGCGCTAAATAATGTTTGTGCCGCAAGCCATACATCACCCACCTGTCCATCGTTAACTGGCACAGAATCTATGGCAACAACGGGTGCAATTTCTCTTGATGAGCTGGTAATCCAGACTTCATCCGCCTCAGCTACCTCATCCATACTAACGGCTCGCTCCTCGACAGGTATATTGCCGTCATTACGTAATATATCGAGAAGAATTTGGCGAGTAATACCGGGTAATTTTTGGTGATCTAAAGGCGGGGTAATAACCGTTCCATCCTTAACAATAAATGCATTGCAGGAGCTGGCTTCGGTCAGTTCATTGTTGGCATTGTAGAGTAAGGTTTCTTGATTACCCTGTTCGACACCCTGTTGATAATGCAAAACATTACCCAGTAAAGAGGTGGATTTAATATCACGTCTATCCCAGCGTATATCTCGGGCTGTGGATACTGTGTAAGTTTTAGCTAAGGATTTATCGGCAACTGGCGCTGGTGGAATCTCAAAGCAAAATGCAAAGATAGTTGGATTGACCTTGTCCGGAAAGCGATGAGCTCTTGTTGCATAGGCTCCACGACTTATTTGAAGGTAAATGCCTAGGTTGCCAGCACCATTTTGTTGAAGTAATTTTAAGCAGAGTTCAAGCCATTGTTTTTCTGACCAGCCTGTAGCAATCCCGATAGCCTCAAGTCCGTCATTCATACGCTTTAAGTGGGGCAAGAAGCCGACCAATTTCCCACCATAAGAAGGTACTACCTCATAAACACCATCGCCAAATAAAAACCCTCTATCCAGAGGTGATATTTTAGCCTGTTCAATGGGGAGATACTGACCGTTAAGGTATGCAATATTCATTAAGCTGCTCTTTTTGTGTATTCGAAAATGTTATCAGTGAGATGGACTATACGCAAAGTTAATTATTTATTGTTTAGATTGTCGCAATAGAATCTGTGCCTGTTTTAAATCCATAGGCTTAAACTGTATCTTTCGTCCCGGCATAAGTTGTGCAAGTTTAGCGATATCTTGTGAAAAAACCGAACCTAATTTTGGGTATCCACCAATAGTTTGGCGATCACATAAAAGTATAATTGGTTGGCCGTCAGCGGGAAGCTGAACTGCGCCAAGACAGATTCCCTCGGATAGCATTTGTTTGTTTGAATGGGGAATAGCTGGTCCCTCTAATCTGTAACCCATACGATCACTGTTTGGCGAAATTGTATATACAGTAGTATAAAACTGATCCAATTGTTCGGGTTTAAATAGATCCTGTTGATAGCCCATTACCAAGCGAATTTCTGTAATATCCATATCAAATTGGGGGCGATACTGTTCAGGTACAGTGCGTATCGCGGTTGCTTGGCTATCACTACAGGGTAGGCTGTCGCCTTTTTCTAGTGCCTTGCCATCCTTATGCAGTCCGCCAAGGCGCTCTCTGACAACAGTCGAGGCACTGCCAAATATCAATGGGCATTGAATGCCTCCAGCTACCGCCAGATAGGCGCGGCAACCTGCAGTCGCATAACCAATACTAATACGGTCGCCGGGTACTATATTGTGGGTACTCCAAGCTTCAACTTTTGCGTCGTTAATTTTTATAGGTACTACTGCACCAGTGATAGCCATTTGGGTGGTTGCCTGTGATTCTAAAATCAGCCCTCCAACTAGAATCTCCAAGCAGGCCGCAGATAATGAGTTTTCACAAAGCCGGTTGGCCCAGTCGGCGGAATAGCTGTCGAATGGACCTCCTGTGGTGACGCCAATATTGTGAAACCCATGCCTACCAGCATCCTGCACAAGGCTGAGCATACCGGGGTTAATAACCTTTAGTTCACTCATTGTTTATCACCTGACAGTAGCTGTTCTTTTCCACCAAGTTGAATAAATTCATGGCGATCAATGGCTCTAAAGCTGACTCTATCACCCACCTCAACTAGGGTGCTAGGTTGTTGATTGGGGTCAAACATCACCGTGGGGCAGAGGCCAATCAAATTCCAGCCGCCGGGTGACTGGGCTGGATAAATTGCAGTTTGGCGATCAGCTATGGCAACAGCCCCCATAGGTACATTTGCTCTGGGGGTGGCAAGCCTTGGTATAGCAATACGCGTATCGATTTCACCTAGGTAGGCAAACCCAGGTGCAAAGCCCATGGCATAAACCGTATATTCGGACTGTTGATGAACAGAAATCGCCTCATCAATGGTCAGTTTGGCATGGTCGGCCAGTCGTTGTAAGTCTGGACCAGACTCAAGGCTGTAATAAACGGGTAGTTCTATATGTCGGCCTATCTGAGTCTTTATATCTGATGACCAGCTTGAAATAGCATTATTGATATAGCTTTCCAGCACTGAATGCTCAACTTCAATAGCATTATAGGTAACCAATAATGAATGATATGAAGGAACCAGATCAATCAGATTGTGGTTTAATTTTTTTTGTAATTGGCTAGCAGTGTGCGCAATTAGACTGGAGGTTTTTTCGCAAGGTCGCTCCGAAAAATAAACAATAAGGCTATTTTCACCGGCAACAATTATCTCTGGGAAATCTTTGTTCATGATGCCAGTATAGCTTTAATTTGGCCTATATCTGCGACCGCCTTAGGGTTGTCGCCATGCACACATAAGGTGTCCGCCTTCAGCGCTAGACGCTTTCCAGTAATGGTAGTCACGGAGCCATCATGTTTTAGCTGTTCAACTTGAGCAAGCATTTTTTCTTTGGTATGAATGGCCCCGGGTTGGCTGCGCGGAACGAGGGCGCCGTTGTCTTGATAGGCGCGATCGGCAAATACCTCTAGATACAGTGTAAGCCCAAAAGCAGAGGCTTCTTGTTTGTGTATATCAGCTTCTGGCGTTGCTTGAAGCATTAGGGTGGAGCAGGCCGGGGAGTCGGAAACCGCTGCCATAACTGCACTGCGAAGATGACCATTTTGCATCATATCGTTATACAGCGCGCCATGAGGTTTTACATAGCTCACACAGATATCGTTATTGCTAGCGGCCTTTTCTAAGGTTTGTATTTGAAATTTAATACAAGTTATCAGATCTTGCGCCGACATGACCAAAGATTGGCGACCAAAATTGAATTTGTCAGGATAGCTAGGGTGCGCGCCTACCGCCACCATATGCTGTTTGGCTAGCAGTAGAGTTTTATCCATCACCATGGTATTGCCGGCATGAAAGCCACAGGCAATATTGGCGTAATCTAAATGGCGCATGACCTGTGACTCGATCACTAGCTGATCGCTATTGGAGGTTTCTCCTAGATCACAGTTCAGTAATAGATCCATTGTAAATCACACCTATTGTTATAATTATGCCTCTAGCTTATCGGCGATAAACGCCATTAATTGGTCAACTTCAATATGCTGGTTTTCGCTTTGGGTACGATCTCGGTATTCTATTTTGCCCTCGTTTAGACCGCGATCACCGACGACCAAGCGGTGTGGTATACCGATTAACTCAATATCTGCCAACATAGAACCCAAGCGAGCTTTTTGCTCATCCATAAATAGCACATCATAACCGGCAGCGCTTAACTCTGAGTAAAGATCCTCACAGGCTCGCTGAACACTGTCTGACTTGTGCATATTAATGGGCACCAGAGCAATCTGAAAAGGAGCGATAGCTGCTGGCCAGATAATGCCGTTTTCATCGTGATTTTGTTCAATAGCTGCAGCTACAATTCGGCTGACACCAATACCGTAACATCCCATGGTCATAGCCTGTTCTTTGCCATTTTCATCAAGGATGGTGGCTTTCATGGCTTCACTGTATTTAGTGCCAAGCTGGAAGATATGGCCAACTTCAATGCCGCGCTTAATTTCTAAAACACCTTTACCATCGGGGCTAGGGTCGCCAGCGACTACATTGCGAATATCTGCCTGAGTTTCAATGCTACAATCGGTGCCCCAGTTTACACCTGTTAAATGATAGCCATCGCGATTAGCACCACAGACAAAATCTGTTAGGGCCGCGGCACTATGATCAACAATTAAAGGAATATTAAGATTCACAGGGCCCAGTGAGCCCACAGGGCACTTAAGTTGATCTAGAACCTGTTTCTCAGAGGCAAAGGTAAGCTCGCTATCTAAGCCCAAAATTTTCTGCGCTTTTACTTCATTGACTTCATGATCGCCACGAACAATTAACGCCTTTAATGCTTGATTTCCTTCCTCATCCTCGGTGCTAACAATCAGTGTTTTAACAGTCTGTGCTGCTTTAATGGATAACTGTTTGCAAACTTCTTCAATGGAGCGAGCATCAGGTGTTGCCACCTGTTGTTTTTGCTCTGAGGCTAATGTCTCAGGCTGACTTGGTGGTAAGGCTTCAGCTTTTTCAATATTGGCAGCAAAGTCACTTTCAGTTGAAAAAACAATAGCGTCTTCGCCGGAGTCGGCTAAAACATGAAATTCATGGGAGTGGCTACCACCAATACTGCCAGTATCAGCAAGAACAGCGCGAAAAACTAAGCCCGTGCGTTCAAAGATATTGCTGTATGTTTGGTACATTACATCATAGGTTTCTTGCAGTGATTGCTTATTACCATGGAACGAATAGGCGTCCTTCATACAAAACTCGCGGGTACGCATTACACCAAATCGAGGACGGCGTTCATCGCGAAACTTAGTCTGTATTTGATAAAAATTAGCCGGAAGTTGTTTGTAGCTACTGATTTCATTGCGCACCAGATGTGTAATCACTTCTTCATGAGTAGGGCCTAAACAGAATTCACGATCATGTCTGTCGCGAATACGAAGCAGTTCTGGGCCAAATTGTCCCCAGCGTCCAGATTCTTCCCACAGATCAGCTGGTTGAACAACAGGCATCAAAAGTTCCATGGCACCCGCTTTGTCCATTTCTTGGCGAACAATATTTTCAACTTTGCGAAAAACTCGCAAACCTAGGGGTAACCATGAGTAGAGCCCAGAGGCTACCTTGCGGATCATCCCCGCTCGCAGCATTAGCTGATGGCTTATAACTTCCGCATCTGCAGGAGATTCTTTCTGTGTGGCAATCAAATATTGACTAGCGCGCATAATTTTTTACACTTTAATGGAATTAAATATTCAGTCGGTTATTCTACGGTGCTGAGCTGTCGGGGTACAGACCTAAGAACTAATAATGGGGCATTTTTAGCAATGTTTAAATTACATGAAAGATTGGATCAAGACTGCCTGCTAGTAGGCCAGTTTGAATTGTGCTTGTTACTTATCAGCCGTGACGCAAACTATCCTTGGTTGATTCTGGTACCAAAGCGCGAGGGTATAACAGAGATTCACCAGCTTAACGATGCCGATAGACAGCAATTGTTGCATGAGTCATGTACTTTGTCTCAGGTAATGTCAGAGTTATTTGCACCAGATAAATTAAATGTTGCCGCCTTAGGTAATGTAGTGCCTCAGCTACATGTGCATCATATTGCTCGCTATCATTCTGATGCGGCATGGCCTCAGCCAATATGGGGAGTGGTGCCAGCTGATAACTACGATCCCGATATGCTGAGTGCGCGATGTGAAAATCTTCGCCAACGCCTAAAAACACATGGATTGAGATAATTTTTGCGAAGAAACAATTAACACTGGCTATTAATTGTGGTTTTTTGCCACAGATAGTTACCATTTCAGCATAATCTGCAGCGGTAGATGCTCGCCAGAGCGAATAGCTGATGTATAATGCAACGCTTTTTATTTTGTTAGTCACATTATTAACTGTAGGAAAACGCTCTATGCCAATCTATGAGTACCTTTGCGAGGCCTGTGGGCATCGGCAAGAGGCATTGCAGAAAATAAGTGATAAACCGCTGACAGACTGTGAAGCCTGTCAGCAACCGGCATTAAAAAAAATGATTTCTGCGGCTGGTTTTAGGCTTAGTGGCAGTGGTTGGTATGAGACTGACTTTAAAAGTTCTAACAAGAAAAATTTAACAGGCGACTCTAATAGCGATAAATAGAGCGTTAAAATGAGGCGGCGCTGAAATATAGCACCCAAATTGATAATAAGGATTAAAGACTAATGCAACGAACAACCTATTGCGGGCTGGTGACTGCAGCTCATCTCGAACAGGAGATTACCCTCTATGGTTGGGTAGATCGCCGTCGTGATCATGGTGGTGTGATTTTCCTCGATCTTCGTGATCGAGAGGGTATTGTTCAGGTGGTATTTGATCCAGATGCGGGTGATTTTTTTGAGCAAGCTGACCGCGTAAGATCTGAATATGTATTAAAAGTTACCGGCAAGGTAAGAGCGCGAAGTGAAGCTACGGTTAACCCCAATATGGCCACAGGCGAAATTGAGGTCTATGGCACTCAACTTGAAATCCTCAACAGCGCAGCAACACCGCCATTTCAAATGGATGAGCATATTACCGTTGGTGAAGATGTGCGTCTTAAGCACCGCTATATGGATTTGCGTCGTGTTGAGATGCAAAACAGTTTGCGTTTCCGTTCGAAAATTACCAATTCGATCCGCAACTACCTCGATGAGTACGGCTTTCTAGATATAGAAACCCCAATTATGACCAGAGCAACGCCAGAGGGCGCGCGTGATTATTTAATACCATCGCGAACTCATCCGGGGCAGTTTTTCGCCATGCCTCAATCACCACAATTGTTTAAGCAATTATTAATGGTGGCAGGTTTTGATCGCTACTATCAAATAGCCAAGTGTTTCCGTGACGAAGACTTGCGTGCTGATCGTCAGCCAGAATTTACCCAGATTGATATCGAAGCATCATTTATTGATGAAGAAGAAATTATGTCAATCACAGAAACTATGATTAGCAATATTTTTGCTGAGCACAAGGGCATTACATTCGATAAGTTTCCGCGTATGACCTATGCCGAAGCTATGAATCGCTATGGTTCAGATAAGCCTGATCTGCGAATCCCCTTAGAGTTAGTTGAAATTAAAGACCTTCTTAAAGATATCGAATTTAAAGTATTCGCTGGTCCAGCCAATGACCCTGCCTGCCGTGTTACTGCGCTAAAAGTGCCCGGCGGTTCAGAAATATCGCGCAAACAAATTGATGAATATACCAAGTTTGTGGGTATCTATGGTGCTAAGGGTTTGGCTTGGATTAAAGTCAATGCCATCGAAAATGGTATTGAAGGGTTACAGTCGCCAATTATTAAGTTCCTAGGTGACGAAGTCACGATGAATATTATGCAGCGTCTCGATGCAAAGAATGGTGATATTGTATTCTTTGGTGCTGATAAATCTTCTGTTGTTTCAGAGGCGTTGGGTGCACTGCGTTGTAAGGTTGGGCATGACTTAGACCTTTACACCTGTGACTGGGCGCCAATGTGGGTAGTTGATTTCCCAATGTTCGAAACCACAGATAGTGGGGCATTGACACCACTTCATCACCCATTTACTGCGCCCTCATGCGATGCTCAAGCACTTAAAGAAAACCCTGCAGAGGCTCTCTCGCGCGCCTATGATATGGTTCTTAATGGTGTGGAGCTAGGCGGTGGATCTATTCGTATCCATGACCAAAATATGCAGGCTGTAGTATTTGAGGTTTTGGGTATTAATGAAGATGAGCAGCAGGAAAAATTTGGCTTTTTGCTCGATGCGTTGCAATATGGTGCGCCACCCCATGGTGGATTGGCCTTCGGTTTGGATCGTTTGATTATGCTGATGGTAGGCGCAGAGTCTATCCGCGATGTAATTGCATTCCCTAAAACTCAATCTGCGGCCTGTTTGATGACAGATGCTCCGGGTGCAGTTGAAGCGGCGCAACTGCGCGATTTAAATATCAGATTGCGCAATAAAGAAAAGCAAGAAAGCTAGAATTAATTTTGGAGGCAGGATATGGCAGGTCATAGTAAATGGGCCAATATTAAACACCGCAAAGCGGCACAGGATGCCAAGCGCGGTAAAATATTTACCAAAATAATTCGAGAGCTAGTTGTAGCTGCCAAAGCCGGTGGGCCCAACCCTGAAGATAACCCGCGTCTTAGAGCTGGTGTAGATAAAGCGCTTGGTGCCAATATGAAGCGCGACACCATTGATAAGGCAATTGCCCGCGGCGCTGGTGCTGGCGAGGGTGAAAACTATGATGAAATCACCTATGAGGGTTATGCTCCAGGTGGAATAGCAGTTTTAGTCGAATGTATGACGGATAATCGCAATAGAACAGTGGGTGAGGTGCGACACGCATTTTCGAAGCGCGGTGGAAATTTGGGTACAGATGGATCAGTTGTCTACCTGTTTAATCGCATTGGTCAAATAAGCTATGGCCCAGATGTAGATGAGGACGCTCTGATGGATGCTGCGCTTGAATCTGGTGCAGAAGATATTAAAACCCATGACGATGGCTCTCTAGATGTAGAAACAACTTTTGAAGATTTTTTGCAGGTCAAAGACGGACTGATTGCGGCAGGGTTTGAGCCGGAGCATGCCGAGGTAACAATGATAGCCGATATTACCGTGCCACTGGAAAAGGACTCTGCGGAAAAACTACTAGGTATGATTGATAGCCTAGAGGATTTGGATGATGTGCAAAATGTGTATACTAATGCAGATATATCCGATGACATAATGGAGCAACTGTCTTAGTTGCCGAATTATAAGCATAATAATAATATAAAATATCAAGTAAACGAGTAATCATTAAAGGGGTTAAAAGATGAAAGTTATTAAAAAAACTAAAGACTATGTAATTTATCAAAAAGGCTCAGGTCGTTACGCCATTAAAGATGCGGATAAAAACTGGGTCAATGCTGATGAAAAAATAAAAATTCTATTGGCTGAAAAGCTAGTAAAAACTGTCGCTCCTGCTCCAGCACCTAAAAAGACAGAAGAGGCGCCAGCGGCACCAGTTGCAGAAGAAGCACCAACTGAAGAGACTTCTGCAGAAGAAACACCAGCTGAAGAGGCTCCGGCGGAAGAAGCTCCTGCTGAAGAA
>JBMZEV010000023.1:0-18043 GCA_049615065.1 Porticoccaceae bacterium
TGTGAATCTTTCTTTTGGTCACCGGTTAAATTTTTAAGAAATTCAGAGGTACCCGATTTAGCAATGGTGCCAAGATTAGCAATTACTTCATCTTTGGACATACCGATACCATTGTCAGAAATTTCAATGGTTTTAGCCTCTTCGTCTACGGCTATTCGAATTCTAAGATCGCCATCACTTTCGTAGAGTGCACTGTTTTCTAGCGCTTCAACCCGCAACTTATCAGTAGCATCGGACGCATTTGAAATTAATTCGCGTAAAAAGATCTCTTTATTAGAATATAAAGAGTGAATCATCAAATGAAGCAGTTGTTTTGCTTCAGTTTGAAACCCCATAGTTTCTGCTTTGCTTTTTGACTTTGCTGTCATTTCTGCCATATCTCCTAGTTATCACATAATCTTTGGCAATAAATTTGCCTCTGTTAACTAGGTATGGGCATAAAATCAAATTTCAAGTATCCGCAAATGCAGAAATGACAGATTTTTACAAAACCAATCAGGCCAGACTGTCATCAGCAACAAAGTATTTAGGATCTTCAATAACATTTACTTCAACCAGATTACCGGCTTTGGTAAGCAGTTTTCTACATTCTTCACTAAGGTGAACAAGATGCAGATTTTTTCCCGCCTTCAAATAGCGTTCTGCCAAGGTGTCTATAGCTTCAAGACCGGAGTGATCGGCTACTCGTGAACGGGCAAAATCAATAACCACATCGTCATTGTCTTTCTTCGGATCAAAACGTTCTAGAAATGAGGTGACGGAACCAAAAAATAATGGACCTGTTACCGCATATACCGTTGAGCCTTTATGATCTTCTCTGGCTTCAATACGAATATATTTCGCATGTTGCCATGCGAACACAAGGGCGGAAACAATTACCCCAACCACTACCGCAACGGCTAAATCTGTAGCAACGGTTACACCAGAAACCAAGACTAAAATTAATGCATCGCTTTTTGGTACCTTGCCAATAATCCTAAAGCTAGACCACTCAAAAGTACCAATAACCACAATAAACATAACACCAATAAGTGCCGCTAGAGGGATCTGTTCAATTAATGGCGAGGCTACTAATATAAACAGCAATAAAAATAATGCCGCGCTAATACCAGAAAGGCGACCACGACCACCGGAGTTCACATTGATCATGCTTTGACCAATCATGGCGCAACCACCCATACCGCCAAAAAATCCAGTCACTGTATTGGCAACACCCTGACCTATACATTCTTTATTACCGCGACCACGGGTTTCAGTAATTTCATCAATCAGGCGCAAAGTAAGCAATGATTCAATCAGACCTATGGCTGCCAAAATAATTGCGTAAGGCAAAATAATCATCAGTGTTTCAAAATTGTAGGGCACGCTAGGGATGCTGAAACTAGGTAAGCCGCCACTGATAGAGGCTACATCACCCACCACTTTGGTGTCTAAATCAAAGCCTAAAACTAAACCGGTAACCACTAAGATTGCGGCCAGCGACGAAGGAATCACTCGAGTAATTTTTGGCAGAAAATAAATAATAAGCATGGTGAGGAATACCAAACCTAGCAACATATTGAGTGCACTGCCCTGCAACCATGCCACATCGACAATAGTGCCCTGCATAAAGGTGCCATCGAGCCATCCAGGCTGTCCTGCTTCACCAAACTGGCCTAATTGCGCAAGGAAAATAACAATTGCCAAACCATTTACAAAGCCCAGCATTACTGGGTGGGGAACCATTCGAATAAATTTACCCAGCTTAAAAATACCCGCAGCAATTTGCAGGATACCCATGAGTACAACAGTGATAAATAAATACTCAACCCCATGCTGAGCGACTAAAGAAACCATCACGACTGCAAGCGCACCCGTAGCACCACTAATCATTCCGGGGCGACCACCTATCACCGCAGTGATAAGACCTACCATAAATGCAGCATAAAGACCCACTAAGGGCTCTACACCAGCTACAAAAGCAAAGGCTACAGCTTCGGGGACCAGGGCTAAGGCAACGGTTAGGCCTGAAAGCAGGTCATTTTTAAAGGTTGCTACTTTGCTTAATTGAAATTCAAACATTTGGTTTTCTCTAAATAAGGGTTTTGATATATAACGCACTCTTAACAATATGCGTTGAAGGAATATTCTTATCGATTACCGCGCCTATCTGATCCTGAACGGTTGCCAGAAAAGCTTTTACCACCACTGCGCTTACCACCGCCAGAGCCATAGGGAGATTGACTCACTCCTGAAGCAGGCTTTCCTTTGCTAGGCGCTTTTCGTTGAGAATTTGATGGTTTACCAGAATCTCTGCTAGCACTGTTGTTGGCCTTGGCAGTCTGATTGCGTCCACCGCTTTTGCGTTTACTGCCGGGCTTAGGACCCTGACCATAACCTGAACGATTATTGCCAGCGGATTTTTTACCATGCCTGCTGTTATTGCCAGCACCAGTTTCACGGTTAAGAGCTTTTCTCGGTTTTTTAGGCTTAACCGGTGCTCTTAGCGTTGTTTCTGGTACTGCATGCTTGGGCTCATAGCCCTCGACTTCCTCACGCGGAAGCAGCTGCTGGATTAAACGCTCGATATCCGACAGAAGATCAACCTCATCGGCACTAACTAAAGAAATTGCCTGACCGGTTTGCCCTGCGCGTCCGGTACGTCCAATACGGTGAACGTAATCTTCAGAAACATTAGGCAGGTCAAAGTTTACCACCTGAGGCAGTTGCTCAATATCTAGACCACGAGCGGCGATATCAGTAGCCACTAGGATTCTAATTTCACCGGCTTTAAAACCGGCTAGCGCTTTAGTTCGTGCTCCCTGACTTTTATTGCCGTGAATAGCAGCAGCAACAATACCTTCTGATTCCAAATGTTTGGTTAGCTTATTGGCGCCGTGTTTAGTTTTAGTAAACACCAGTGCTTGCTCCCACTTGCCATCGCGAATCAGGCGAGTTAATAACTGCGCTTTCTTTTTCTTATCCACTGGGTGGATATGCTGAGTCACTGAAGTTGCTGTGGTGTTGCGGGGACTAACTGATATTTCTATAGGATTGCGCAATAGGCCTCTTGCAAGATTGCGAATATCATCAGAAAAAGTCGCTGAAAACAGCAAATTCTGGCGGCGTCTTGGAAGTAAATCGATAATGCGTTTTATATCGCGAATAAACCCCATATCTAGCATTCTGTCGGCCTCGTCTAGCACCAAGACTTGCAGATGATCGAACCTAACTGCATTTTGACTGTGCAAATCCATTAACCGTCCCGGAGTCGCCACCAAAATATCCACTCCGCGTCTAAGCTTCATCATTTGCGGGTTGATTTTAACCCCGCCAAACACCACCGCTGAGGTCAATGAAAGATGCTTGGAATAGGTCGCTACACTTTCACCGACCTGAGCCGCCAGCTCTCTGGTAGGGGCTAGGATTAAACAGCGTGCCTGATTAGCCCCTGCTCTGCGCCCGCCACTTAAACGCTCTAGGATGGGCAGGGTAAAACCGGCTGTTTTACCAGTGCCGGTTTGGGCAGCTGCCATCAAATCATGTCCTTCAAGCACGGCGGGAATCGCTTTTGCTTGAATGGGCGATGGTTCGCTATAACCCTGAGCGGTTACAGCTTTTAAAATTGGAGCAGATAAACCCAGTTCATTAAAGGTCATAAAAATTTTACTTTAGAGTCACCGTCAAGTTTCGACAGTTTTGGCAAGTTGAGAAGCATTTTATTGGTCTTTCACAGGGCGCGAAGCTTACATGTTTCGCGGTAAAATTGCACTCTTAAAAAGCGAGTTAAGCGCTAATATGCACAAAAATAAGTAAATTTTCAGACAAAACCAGGGCAATTACATTTTTAAAATAAAAAAGCAGGTAGCTTGTTAAAACCACCTGCCTTGATACTGTTGGATAATCTATGAATTAGTCATTTTGGATTTGATAGTAATCCATCAGAATTTGTGCCACTTCAGGCCTTGAAAATTCTGGCGGTGGCGCAATGCCCTCGCCCAACATCTGACGCACCTTGGTACCCGATAGCAGAATAAAATCATCCTTAGTGTGATCTTCGGCTTCATTCATCATCACAACCCGACCGAGTTTTTTCGAGAACGCGGTGTGATCTGCATTAAAGATTTCAATCTCAAGTGCGCCTTCAGGTACCTTATCATTAAAGATAGTCTGTGCATCAAAGGCACCGTAATAATCACCGACACCAGCGTGGTCGCGACCAACGATTAAGTGGGTTGCACCCATATTTTGACGAAACACTGCGTGTAATACCGCTTCTCTTGGGCCAGCATAAAGCATATCAAAGCCATAGCCGGTTACCATGACTGAATTTTCTGGGAAGTAAAGGTCAACCATCTTGCGGATACAGTTATCACGCACAGATGCAGGGATATCCCCTGGCTTAAGCTTACCTAAAAGCATATGAATCACTACACCGTCAGCATCCAGACGTTCCATTGCCATGCGACAAAGTTCTTCATGCGCTCGGTGCATTGGGTTGCGCGTTTGAAAAGCCACCACCTTGTTCCAGCCGCGCTCGTCAATTTCATCGCGAATCTCTACCGCGGTGCGGAAGGTATCGGGAAAATCTGCTTGGAAATAACTGAGGTTTAGCACCTCTACATCACCTGATACAACAAAGCGACCTAAATGGGTAAAGGTTGCTACGCCAGGATGTTGTGGATCTGTGGTGCCAAAAATCTCTTGCGCCATAGTGGCGACTTGCTCATCTGTAACTGACTCAATAGCCGCAACGTCCATAACTGCCATAATTGGATTGCCCTCGGTATTGGGGTCGCGCAGAGCAATTCTGCTAGCGCCTTCAATACCAGAGGTATCTTCTACCATATTTAAAACAGGCACTGGCCAAAACAAGCCATCTTCAGTGTGCAATTGAGTAGCAACACTGAGCGCATCAGCTAGATTCATATAGCCTTTTAAAGGATTGAAATAACCTGCCCCTAGCATCACTGCATTGGCTGCCGCCGCCGAATTAAGCAACAAACTGGGGAGAGATTCTGCTTCTGCTAATAGTTGCTGTGCTCTGTCTGAGCTGACAAGACGTGGGTTTAGACTGTCTGAGCCATGGGGCTTAATCAATGCTGTTCTCCTCTACTGCTATCTAGTGTGGCAATTGAAATATATCGAGTATTTAACCAAAAACCCCCGCATTGAATCAGGATGCGGGGGATTTTTATTTTTGGTGGAGCTAAGCGGGATCGAACCGCTGACCTCAACACTGCCAGTGTTGCGCTCTCCCAGCTGAGCTATAGCCCCAAATTTGGAGGTCGCATAATAGGGATCAGGTGCTACCAAGTCAAGCCTGATGATTGCTCTTTGGGTCTAACTTAACTGCTGATAGGCCTTTTCCATTTTCTTAAGCTTTTTCTTGCCAACACCACCCAGTAATTCAATGGCATAACGCAATCTTGCTCTAGACATATCTGCGCCTAATAACGCCATTGAATCCATGACCGATATAGAAGAGCTACTGCCGGCAATCGCAATAAATAAGGGCGCTAAAAATGGCTTCATTTTTATTTCCATAGCATCGGCTACTGACTTTAACGCATTAAAGATATTATCTCTTTGCCACTGTTGTATAGACTCAAGGCGCCACAGGGAATACTGAAGTACTTCGAGCAATCGATCGTCGTCCATTCCGGCCGAGCGCAAATCATCAGCACTGATAGGCAACATACCAGAGACTAGATAACTGCCCAAGGGCGCAATATCAGATAGGGTCTCCATTCGCTGTTTGGCAAAGGGTAAGAATGCCATTAATGTCTCGCGATTTAATGCCCATTGCTGAAGTCGATCAGCTAATTGCTCATCGGTTAACTCCTCGCGGATCCACATACCATTGAGCCAACTGAGTTTTTCTACATCAAAGACAGGACCGCCAAGCGATACGCGCTGAATATCAAATTCTTTTAGCATTTCATCAAGGGTAAATTTCTCGCGCTCATCGGGCATTGACCAGCCCATACGACCGAGATAATTTAATAGCGCCTCGGGCAGGTAACCCATACGTTGATAATACAAAACACTGGTGGGGTTTTTACGCTTGGATAACTTGCTTTTATCAACATTGCGCAATAGCGGCAAATGACAAAAAATAGGCTGTTCCCAGCCAAAATATTGATACAGCAAAATATGCTTAGGCGCTGAATTAATCCACTCTTCACCACGAATAACATGACTGATGCCCATCAGATGGTCGTCCACCACATTGGCTAAATGATAGGTAGGCATACCATCTGCTTTGAGCAGGATCTGCATATCGATTTGCGCCCAATCGATACTAATTTCACCGCGCAACATATCATGGAATGTGCATTGACCTTCTCGGGGAACTTTCATCCTCACCACATAGGGCTCGTTAGCCGCAAGACGCTTGGCTATTTCTTCTTCTGAGAGATTCTCACAGTGGCCGTCATAGCCGAGAGGTTGTTTTTCTTGCATCTGAGTAGCACGAAGCTCATCCAGACGCTTGGGGGTACAGAAACAACGAAAGGCATAGCCCTTTTCTAGTAACTCATTGGCATATTTGGCATAGATTTCTGAGCGCTCACTTTGACGATAGGGTCCTTTGTCACCACCAACATCTGGGCCCTCATCCCAATCCAGACCTAACCATGACAATGCATCTAAAATTGCCTGCTCAGATTCAGGGGTTGATCGAGTTTGGTCAGTATCTTCTATGCGAAGTAAAAATTGACCACCCTGACTACGGGCAAACACCATATTAAATAACGCCACATAGGCCGTGCCTACATGAGGGTCTCCTGTTGGAGATGGAGCAATTCGGGTTCTGATCGTCATTTTCTACTCAGCGGTTGTATATTTTATTGCGCAATTATACGTTTTTATTGTTGTTCTGTTACTACAATTTTTTAAATTTATCAGGAACTAGCCAAGAGTGTAATAACTATTTTGGTATGTAGGTCATTAAAAAAAACCATAACCAAAAACGACCCTTTTTAGTGCAAATTTTCGTAATATGCGCACAAGTCATAATGCCGAGAAAAATTATGGCTTTATTGTATAACTTATTACTAAACTCACTACGCGAGGTTAAAGAAAAAATCTATGTCACAGCAAGAAAAGATGTTTGTTGTTGTAAACCCTACATTAGATAAGCAAGTTGCACTTGAGCGCGCCCTGATTACCGCACAACTAATCACGCCTCGCCCCGAGATCTGCGTGTTTGTGGCAGTAGATAGTAATACGGTTAATTTGGACGCCAGAAATCCAAGTATCTATCGTGATACTGACTGGTTCGAACAACGGATTCACGCACCCCTTCGTGAGGCTGGACTTGAATACCGCATTGAAATCTCTTGGTCGAATGATTGGCAAGGGGCAATTATGGCCTCGGCAAAGCATTTTGGTGCCACCCTAATTATGATTCGCGCGGGAAAACCGATCAAAAAGCGCTTTATCTTTGCTGAATCAAAATGGGAGCTACTCAAAGAAGCCAACTGCCCTGTGGTTCTGGTGCGCGATGAGGCGAAACCTGAGCGCAAGGTGGTTTTGGCCGCAGTGAATTTCCAAGCATCTAGAATTAATCAAGAAATTCTTAATAAGAATATCTTAGAACGAGGCATGAATTTAGCGGAGAGCTATGGTGCTGATTTTCACGTGGTAAATGCCTATATTGATTCACTGCTTTATCCAGACCGCGGCAGACTGGCAAAACAAACTGGCCTTAAGCAGAGCAACACCCATGTTGTTAAAGGTTATACCGATGAGGTTATTGCTAAGGTGGCCAAAAAGGTTGATGCCGATGTAGTGATAATTGGAACCATAGGTCAAACAGGTCTGACTAAAACGCGTCGTGGCAATACTGCTGAGCGGGTTATTTCTGCTCTGGATGTGGATGTGGTAGTAGTTAACTCCGAGTACTAATAGCTAAGTAACGCAGGCTGGGAATATATCCCAGTCTGCATTTACTCTGGATTGTTATTGCTCAAACACAACCGTCTTATGGCCGTGAACAATAACTCTATTTTCAAGATGGTTTCGCAGCGCCCTAGCAAGTACTAATTTTTCCACATCCCTGCCCAATCGAACCAAGTCCTCAGCACTGTGACTATGCCCAACGCGCACCACATCCTGATCAATAATTGGACCCTCATCCAAGTCTTCAGTGACATAGTGACTAGTGGCACCCACCAGTTTAACCCCTCTTTCATAGGCCTTAACATAGGGGTTAGCTCCGATAAATGAGGGCAGGAAACTATGATGTATATTAATCATACGACCTTTGTATTTTGCACACATCTGCGGCGGTATAATTTGCATATAGCGCGCCAAAACCACTGTATCTGCGTTGTAGGAATCAATAATTGATTCCATTTCGGCAAATGCAGGGGCTTTATCGTTGCGATCTACAGGAACATACTTGAAAGGAATATTGTGCCACTCAACCATTGATCTGAGGTTTTCATGATTAGAGATAACACAGCTAATTTCACAATCTAACTCTCCACTATGCCAACGATGGAGTAAGTCAGCTAAACAGTGAGAGGCATGACTGGCTAAAAGCACAACTTTTTGCGGCTGTTTGGAGTCGTATATTTCCCAACGCATATCATAGGCTTTAGCAAGCTCTGAAAACTTTTCACGAAATTCGTCCAAACTTATCGATAGCGAACTCGCTTTTAACTCGTTGCGCATAAAAAACCAATCACTATCTGGGTCAGCATGGTAATTTGATTCCAGCAACCAACCGTTATGATCAGCAATAAACTGACTGACAGCAGCCACAATACCCACTTTATCCGGGCAGTGAATTATTAGTCTGTAAGTATGGTTATCAATTTCACTCATTAAATTATGCTCTAAGTCATTATTTTGGCTACCAGTAAACTAGCTTACATAGTATCCATTATCATTTATCGGCTTATTATCCATCAACTGAGTAGGCACTGCAAAAGATTGCTATAACACAATGGTAAATGACTATTTTAGGACTTAAACAGAGAACTATAACTAAGGGAAAATGGGGCTAAAACATTTGGGGAAATGGTGGGCCGTGCTGGGCTCGAACCAGCGACCAATTGGTTAAAAGCCAACTGCTCTACCAACTGAGCTAACGGCCCCCTAAATGAGGTGCGTATCATACTCACCAGCAGGATAAATTCAAGTAATATTTTGATATCTTGTAGGGTCTTTTACCTTTGCCTCTAAAAAACCCTGTTTTCGCAGCCTACAGCTATCACAAACCCCGCAAGCAGATCCATCTTCCGCGGCTTGATAACAAGAAACTGTAGCACTGTAATCGATACCACTTATCATACCGGCTTGAATAATTTGCGCCTTTGTCATGTTTATTAAAGGCGCATGAATGGTTAATTTATTACCTTCAACACCCGCCTTGGTCGCAAGATTAGCCATTTGCTCAAAGGCTTTAATATATTCAGGACGGCAATCGGGGTAGCCTGAATAGTCAACCGCATTAACTCCGACAAAAATATCATTGGCACCCAATACCTCTGCCCAGCCTAGTGCTATTGAGAGAAAAACCGTATTGCGCGCTGGAACATAGGTAATGGGTATGCCTGTTGTTTCCTGTTCTGGCACATCAATAGTGGTATCAGTTAGGGCGGAACCACCAATTGTTGCTAGATCTAAACTCACTACCTTGTGTTGCTTAACACCCATCGCCTTAGAAACATTCTGCGCAGCTACCAGTTCTGATCTGTGACGTTGACCATAATCAAAACTCAAGGTGTAGCACTGGTAGCCCTGTTGCTTAGCTATAGCCAATACAGTGGACGAATCTAAGCCGCCAGAGACTAATACAACTGCTTTATTTGTCATAATCTAACGCCCCTGTGCATCGCCCCAGATTACTTTATGGGTTTGTAATTGCATGCGCACCCTTAGCTTATCCTCAAGAATCCACTGCGCCAAAAGCGCGGGTTCTAATTCACCCTGACTGGGGGAAAATAAGATTTCTGAACCTGTGTCTCGCAATCGCAACTGATCAATCTGCATACAACTCCAGTCATAATCCTGACGATCACAGATAACAAACTTAACCTCATCTTCTGGCTGAAGATAATTGACATTCTCATACAGGTTGCGACTCACCTCGCCCGATCCGGGTGTTTTCAGATCAACAATTTTAATCACCCGCGGATCAACATCCTCAGTAGACATGGCACCACTTGTTTCCAGCGAAACCCTGTAACCAAGGTCACAAAGTTGCTTTAAAAGGTCTGTACACTGTGGCTGCGCCAATGGCTCACCGCCAGTAACGGTAACAAAATCCGTTTTATACTTAGCCACTGTATCCAATATATCTTGAATTGCCATTTTTTCACCACCCTCAAAAGCATAGGCTGTATCGCAGTAGACACAGCGGAGGGGGCAACCGGTTAGTCGCACAAATACTGTGGGCAAGCCAACAGTGGTAGTTTCACCCTGAAGAGAGTGAAAGATTTCGGTAATTCGTAAAGAATGGTTTTCCATAAAAATAAACTTAACCGTCTAGGGTTAAGACTTTATAGGCCTTTGGTCTTTAGGTAGGCCTTTGCTTTAGCCCCGGCACCGCCGTTACTTTCTGCAGCTTCTTGTAATAAGGCAACTGCTCTCTTGGTGTCACCCTGTTTGTGATAAAGCTTACCAAGCTTGTAACGTGCATCCATTGCTTTGCTGTGATCACTGTAATCATTAATGATCACTTCAAAAGACTCAACCGCAAGCTCTCCCTGACCTCTAAATTCATAAATTTCACCCAACCAATAATGGGCGTTGGCAGAGTAAGGGCTTTGCTTAAAGTTAAGGATATGATTTTTAAACGCGGCAATTGCACCATCAAAATCTCTATCCTTAAGTAATTTACTGGAAGCTAGATAGTCGGCCTCTATATCTTCTGGCGAAATGACTTGAGGCGTAGGGGCTTCAACAGGTGGGTTCTGAACGGTTAGCTGGGAATCTGGTGTAGCAAGTAGACTATCCACTGAATTAGCCACTGGCAGTATTGTTGCTTTTGTTTGGGATATAACTGTCAAACGACGATCAATATCTAAGTAATCGTCCATTTGAAGCTGCTTAAGTTGCTGCAACTGATAAGAAAGCTCTTCAACCTTGCCGCGAAGCATTTTTACTTCATCCTTGAGTACCTGCATCTGATAGAACTGCTCAGCACGCTGAACATCTGCGGCACTTGGCTTGCTCTTTACATCGGAATGACCTGAGCTATCTAACTCAACTACCGGAGAAAAAGGCTGCGCCAGAACCTGCGAGGACAACATAATACCGATCAAAAGACTTATTTTTTTCATATTTTACAGCACTCAAACAAGTAACAGAGGGTGAGTTTACCTCACCCCCTCAAAGCATAACCCAATGGCGACTATTTAAGCTCAACTCGACGATTTAAACGCCATGCTTCGTCATCACTGCCATAGGCTGCTGCTCGCTCTTCACCAAAGCTGATGACTTCGATACGCTCACTGGCAATTCCCTGCATTACTAGGAATTCTTTCACAGATGTAGCTCGACGCTCACCCAAAGCCATATTGTATTCACGCGTTCCACGCTCATCGGCATGACCTTCAAGACGCACTGAACGAGAATTACCAGCTAGAACAACTGCGTTCTCTAAAAGATCTGCTCGCGATTTATCAGTTAATATAGCTTTGTCAAAATCGAAATAGAATACAGTAGCAGTATTAGCAACAACGGGTACTACTTCAATTTCAGCTGATTCAACTTCGGCAGTTTTAACACCTGCATTATCAATCTCAGTTGTACTTTTATCCGAGTCATATACAGGCGATGAACTACAGCCAGATAGAATAGCAACGGCAAGCAAGGATGCATATAAATGTATGCGGGTTTTCATGATTGGTAACTCCTTTGAGTAACGCTTTTAGTTTATTGAAAAGGGTTTTAAATAGTTTAACGCAAGAAAGGTGACCATGCAGGTTCTCTGACATCACCGATTTTTGCTGGTAGATTGTATTTTACACCAGCATCAACCGAAACTGCAGCAAGAATTCCTCTATCTTTATACTTGGTAGCATACATAAGCATAGCACCGTTTGGTGCAACAGAGGGTGACTCATCTAGCGTAGTTTCAGTTAATTCTATAAGCCGCCTTGTCTTAAGGTCTAATGCTGCAATATGGAATACACTGGATGATCGATGAACCATCGCCATAGTGCGCCCATCTGGAGCTATACTGGCCCGAGCATTGTAGTTGCCTTCAAAGGTTATACGCTCTACTGAGCGGTCGGCTAATTTAAGCTTGTATATCTGCGGAGTACCACCTCTATCAGAGGTGAATAGTATATGTTTCCCATCTGGCATCCACGCCGGCTCTGTATCAATCGCGAAATGACGGGTTAAGCGGGTTAATTTAGATGAAGCTAAATCAAGGCTATATAATTCTGGGTTGCCATCTTTTGAAAGCACCATTGCTAGTGTTGAACCATCAGGCGACCATGAGGGCGCACCATTTAGCCCTTTAAAACTGGTTAACTGTTCACGCTTTGCTGTGGCTAGATTTTGCCTATAAATTGCCGGTCTGCCAGTTTCGAAAGATACATAGGCTAAATCTTGAGCATCCGGTGACCAGCTAGGAGACATAATCGGCTGCTTAGACTCAAGCATTAAACTCTCTCGCGCACCATCGGCATCGGCAACCTGAAGCCTATAGGTGAAATCATCACCTTCTCTTATCACTGAAACATAGGCAAGACGGGTAGAGAATGCACCTCTAATCCCGGTAACAGACTGATAAATTTTATCGCTGACTGAATGAGCAAGATCGCGAATCTTTAGAGCTGAAGATCTAACCTTATGGGTAAACTGTACCTTTTGCGAGTTGATACTTAGTAAACTGAATTCCAACTCATAACGCCCATCAGATAAAACCGACATAGCCCCAACCACAAGATATTCAGCACCTAATAGACGCCAATCTCTGTAATAAACATCCGCTGGATTAGACGGAAATGCCAACATATCCTGCTGAGGAATCAACCTAAATAATCCACTACGGCGCAAATCAGATTCGACAATATCAGTAATATCACCGTCAATTTTTATGCCATTAAGATCAAATGGCGACAGCGCTATAACCGTGGGTTGGTCATTACCCTCGGTAACTCTAATGACCAATTCAGCAAACGCACTATTAGCCACTAACAGGGCTATTAGTAAAATTGAACACTGCCTAAGAATAGTCAATCTTTTATCTCCATAATATCTTTTACAGCCTTAAGTCTTCGGGGTTAAATACTATTTTCACACTGCGAAAATACTGTTCAAAAATTCTCGGCTCTACGTTCTGTAATTCCGAGAATGGTGCCGCTTTGAATGCTGCCTGTTCCACAGATCGATCAAATGCCATATCGCCACTGGACTCTAAAATCTCTACACCTACTATTCGACCTGTAGGCACTAGTCTTAGTTCAATTAAAGTTTCCATGCCGCGTCTTGCGCTTTTGGGCCGATTCCAGTGTTGCGATAAGCGCGCCTGAAGCAACTGCAAGTAACTATTGGCTGCCTGTTTATCTTCTTTAGCCAATATAAGCGCTTGCTGTTCACGCATCTGCTTGGCTTTTTCGGCTTGCTTGCGAGCACGTTCCTTCTCGGCCTTACGCTGCTTTTCCTCTCGAGCCTTGCGCGCCTTTTCCGCCTCTTGCTGATCTTTTAGCAATTTAGCTTTTCGCTGTGCCTGTAACTTTTGCTGGGCTAATTTCTTTTCCTTTGCACGACGTTTATCAATTTCGCGTTGCTTGGCGGCCCTATCAATTGCCGGCTTTGCTTTTGGTTTGTTAACCGCTACCTTTTTCGGCGCAAGTTGAATTAATTCCGCCTGAATATATTGCGGTTGCACCAGGGTCCTTTTATTTTCCGGCTCCCAATTGGCAAGCACAGCGGCAATAACAATGGCATGGATTCCAATACTCGAAATAGCTGCAATAAAATAACTGCTTTTTGTGCCTATCATTTAGATTTTGACGGCTCGGTAACCAAACCTACCGAGGGTGCTCCTGCGATTTGTAATTGACTCATCAAATCAACCACCGAGCCATAATCTACTTTTGCATCACCCCATACTAATACTGGCGTATTGGGCTTTTGCCTCAAAACCTTAGCAACTCTATCTTTTATAAACGACAGGCTGTTAGCTATATTGTTACCATTTTCATCAATCCAATAGGTTCCATCGGATTTTATTGAAACAATCAGAGGCTCTTGCTTTTGCTTGTCCAACGGAGCGGAATTAGCCACCGGCAAATCAACCTTGACACCCTGCATTAATAGCGGCGCAGTAATCATAAACACCACGAGTAAAACTAGGGTGACATCAATGTAGGGAACTACATTAATTTCAGCAACCAGCTTGCGTTTGGCGCGTTTAGTTTTCACTCTAAGCTTATCTCCTAACTCTTAGTTTGAATGCACCTGTCGGTGTAAAATACTGGAAAATTCTTCAGCGAAAGTTTCATAACTGGCATTAATTGTTTCAACTTTTGCGGCATAGCGATTGTAGGCAAGCACCGCTGGAATAGCGGCAAACAAGCCCATAGCAGTTGCGATCAATGCTTCCGATATTCCCGGCGCTACCGTGGCGAGAGTCGCTTGCTGAACCATGGCCAGCCCACGAAATGAATTCATAATCCCCCACACAGTACCAAATAGGCCTATGTAAGGACTTACTGAGGCAACACTGGCTAAAAAAGGCAGATTGGCACTAAGCTTTTCTTCCTCCCTTGAAAGGGCAACCCGCATGGCGCGATCAGTCCCTTCCATCACTGCATCTGGGTCAATCCCATCACCCTTAGTAAGGCGGGTAAATTCTCGAAAGCCGGCACGAAAAACATTTTCAATCCCCTGCCCGCCACCATTTTCTTGAGCAAACTGGGAAAGCTCAAGGTAAAGGTTATTTAGATCAATGCCTGACCAAAAAGTATCTTCAAAGCTTTTAAAGTCAGCTTCAGCATTGCGCAAGTAAATGCCTCGCTGAACAATCATTACCCATGAAATGACGGAAGCAATTAACAATGTAATCATGACCAACTGCACCAGTAGGCTGGCATTGAGAATTAGCGATACTATGGATAAATTTTCTTCACTCACTATTTAGCTCCAAATTAGCAAAGGTAGTTGTTTAAAGTTTGGTGGATCTCTGCCGGCATAGCTTGTGGCCGCTTGGCATTATCACTTATACAGGCAATTTTGACCTTGGCTTCCACCAAAAGATCCCCATCTCTGAAAATATTTTGCTGCATTTCAAAACTGGCTTTAGATAACTTGATTAAACTGGCAGAAATATCGAGAAGATCATCTAAAACTGCGGGCTTTTGATAAACCACTTCAACACTGCGAACAACAAACTGTAACCCATCAAATAACGCCGGCTTATTGTAACCAAGACTACGTAAAAATTCTGTTCGCGCTCGCTCCATATACTTTAGATAATTAGCATAAAACACAATACCGCCAGCATCGGTATCTTCAACATACACTCTTGCCTGATGGACAAAGGTATTAGCGACCTTACTCACTTAGACCATCCAGTTGCTCCTGAAGACGCTTAGGACTTGCCAAGCCAAAGTGTTCATAGGCCATTCGAGTAGCTATACGACCTCTCGAGGTTCGCATTAAGAACCCTTGCTGAATTAAATAGGGCTCTAAAACATCTTCTATAGTTCCACGCTCTTCACTAATAGCTGCAGCCAGACTATCTATACCTGCAGGCCCGCCATCAAATTTTTCCATTAATGTTAGCAGCAGGCGTCGATCTAGGTGATCAAATCCATTCTTATCAACATTCAACATATTAAGAGCTGCATCGGCAATTTCAACCGTGACTTTGCCGTCAGCTTTTACTTCCGCATAGTCCCTTACTCGTCTCAGTAAGCGGTTAGCAATACGCGGTGTTCCTCTTGAGCGCCGCGCAATTTCTTTGGCGCCGCCAGCATCAACGGGTACATCTAAGATATCCCCCGCACGCGCAATAATTTTTGCCAGATCTTCATCTGAGTAAAACTCTAACCTCTGGACTATGCCAAAACGATCGCGCAACGGCGAAGTCAAAAGGCCTGCTCGTGTAGTGGCACCTACCAGAGTAAAGGGCGGAAGATCTAATTTTATCGATCTCGCCGCTGGCCCCTCTCCTATGACAATATCTAACTGATAGTCTTCCAAAGCAGGATAAAGAATTTCTTCGACCACAGGACTTAGGCGATGAATTTCATCAATAAACAGCACATCACCTTCTTCTAAATTAGTCAGTAATGCCGCAAGATCACCTGCTTTTTCAAGTACTGGCCCAGAGGTGGTCTTTAGATCCACTTGCATTTCATTGGCTACAATATGAGCCAGGGTTGTTTTACCCAATCCCGGCGGTCCAAAAACCAAACAGTGGTCTAGCGGTTCGCTTCGCTTGCGTGCCGCTTCAATAAATATTTGCAACTGTTCTTTAACCACTGGCTGACCCACATAATCGGCTAGGGTTACTGGCCTTAGAGCACGGTCAAAACGCTCTTCTGTAGGAGTTCCTGTGGCTGAAATTAATCGATCTGGTTCTATCATTAGTCAGTGTCTCGAATCTACGGTTAAGGATACATGGATGAGGCTAAATTTCCACTAGTGAAATGACTAGGGTGCCCGCTTTTAGACCATGGATTTTAATGCTGCCCGTATAAGCTGCTCAGCGTTGGTAATATGATCGCCAGCAACTCGATTGACCATCTTGGCAGCATCCTGAGGCCTGTAACCTAAGGCAGTTAGTGCGCTCTCTGCTTCCAAGTTAATATCCTGAGTTGCCGACTCTATGACTTCTGTAGAACTTTCGCCAGTGATTTTGCTTATTTTATCGCGCATTTCAATTAACAATCTTTCAGCCGTTTTTTTCCCAACTCCGGGTATCTTTACTAGAGTTTCTACCTCATCGCGCTGAACACAACGCGAGAACTCTTTCACCGACATACCAGAAAGAATGGCCAGGGCCATTTTCGGGCCTACCCCATTGACTTTAATGAGATGCCTAAATAAGACTCGCTCTTCGAGTTGACTAAAACCATAGAGTTGCTGTGCGTCTTCGCGAACCACGAAATGTGTATGCAAAGTGACTGTTTCACCGATCTCGGGAATTTCGAAGAATGTATTGAGCGGAACCAGCAGCTCATAGCCTACGCCCTGCACATCTAGTAATAAATCTGGCGCTTGTTTGCTCAACACCTTACCCTGAAGTCTTCCAATCATAATTATCTAATTTTCACTTTGTTTTAATTTATTTAAGTCGCCCGCGAGCAAAACCTTTTGCGCCGGCTGCAGACATAATTTGCTGACTACGCATACTATGACCATGACAAATAGCAACCGCCAAACCATCTGCAGCGTCTTCTGCGGGTTCACCGGGTAATTTAAGCAACGAAGTCACCATCATCTGAACTTGTTTTTTATCGGCGGAACCTGTTCCCACTATAGCTTGCTTTACACTGCGCGGAGAGTATTCTGATACAGGCAATTTGGCATTTGTACCCGCCAATATAGCTGCACCCCTAGCCTGACCTAACTTTAATGCACCCCTGGGGTTAATGGACATAAATACGTCTTCAATACTCATAACAACAGGTTTGTATTCTTCTATCAGCTGACTAACGGCATCAAAGATTAATTGAAGTCGCTGAGGCAACGATTCTTCAGGCAACCGAACAATACCACTAGTGACATAATTGATAGTGGCACCAGACATATCTACGATACCGTAACCGGTACGCCTTGAGCCTGGATCTATTCCTATAATTCTAATCATCAGATGCCTTGATATTTAATTCATTAGTGTTGCAATCTAAGTCGATTGAGTCAACCATAAAAAAAGCCTCCAGTCAGACTGGAGGCTCTTTGACCCTTTAAGGCATTTCTTAACTTTTAGATTAATCTTTCTTTGGCGCCGCTTTAGCTTTTGGTTTTGCTTTAGCTTTTGCCTTGGGTTTTTCAGCGGGGGCTTCTTCCGCCGGTGCCTCTTCAGCTGATGCTTCTTCAGCAGGAGCCTCTTCCGCCGGAGTCTCTTCAGCTGGTGCTTCTT
>JBMZEV010000024.1:0-17648 GCA_049615065.1 Porticoccaceae bacterium
TGAAGGTGGCCGCACAGTAGGCGCAGGTGTTGTTGCCAAAATTATTGCTTAAGTCCTAAAGCAGATAGCAGTTCATAGCCGAGGCATTTTTGATGTCTCGGCTTAGCTGTCAATTAGGGTAATGTAAAAAGTTAGATGTAGGCCAGTAGTTCAATTGGTAGAGCACCGGTCTCCAAAACCGGCTGTTGGGGGTTCGAGTCCCTCCTGGCCTGCCACATACAAGGCGTAAGGTATAGGTTCGTAATGAGTGATGTAATAGATGAAAAGCAGTATCAGCTAGATTGGCTTAAATGGCTGGTAGTCGCGGCTTTGGTTGCTGGTGCAATTTATGGCAACTGGTACTACTCTGCAGAATCAGTGTTGTACAGAGTTTTGGCTTTGTTGGTGGTTGCTGTTGTGTCGGGTTTAATTGCTGCGCGAACTGAGAAGGGCGCTGCTATTGTCGAGTTGGCTATCGGTGCGCGTACAGAGTGGCGCAAAGTTGTTTGGCCAACTAAGCAAGAGCGCAATCAAACAACATTGATCGTTGTGGTTGTCATCTTGTTAATGGCTATTGCTTTATGGGGAATTGACTCCCTATTGAGCTGGCTTGCTTCAATAGTAATGGGCTAGGAGAGCTAAATGTCAAAGCGTTGGTATGTGGTGCACGCCTATTCACTGTATGAAAAAAAGGTAGCTGCGGCTATTCAAGAGCGTGCCGAATTGCACGGTCTGCAGGATAAGTTTGGCGAGATTCTTGTTCCTACTGAAGAAGTAGTTGAAATGAAGAGCGGTCAAAAGCGCACCAGTGAAAGAATGTTTTTTCCAGGCTATGTTTTAGTCAATATGGAACTGGATGATGATACTTGGCATCTAATTAAAGAGACGCCAAGGGTGATGGGCTTTATCGGTGGTAAAGCGGATAAGCCTGCACCTATTTCAGATAAAGAGGCCGACCTAATCTTGCAGCGTGTGCATGATTCGGAAGAGACTCCACGACCTAAAACCATGTTTGAACCTGGTGAGATGGTGCGAGTTACAGATGGTCCTTTCAACGATTTCAATGGAACCGTTGAAGAAGTGAATTACGAAAAGAGCAAGCTGCGTGTTGCGGTATCGATTTTTGGTCGTTCTACGCCAGTTGAGCTTGAATTTACTCAGGTAGAAAAAGCCTAAGTACGAAGTAATTGGTAGATTAGCAATGGTGCTGATTTATCGGGGAGCCAGAGAAGGTTGCGCTGCTTTGCGGTAATGCTGGAGGCGATAATACCCATAACAGGAGAGAGACATGGCTAAAAAAGTACAAGCCTATATTAAGTTGCAAGTGCCTGCAGGCCAGGCAAATCCAAGTCCGCCGGTAGGTCCAGCACTGGGTCAGCACGGCGTTAATATTATGGAATTCTGTAAAGGTTTTAATGCTCAAACCCAGGGCGTTGAACCTGGAGCACCTGTTCCAGTAATTATTACTGTCTATGCAGACCGTAGTTTTACTTTCGAAATGAAGACTCCACCAGCCTCTTTCTTGTTAAAGAAAGCTGCAGGTATTAAGAGTGGTTCAGGTCGTCCCAACACTGAGAAAGTGGGTAGTGTAACTCGCGCTCAGTTGGAAGATATTGTGAAAGCAAAAGAACCAGACCTAACGGCAGCTGATTTGGATGCTGCGGTTCGAACTATTGCTGGTTCTGCCCGTTCAATGGGCCTAGAAACGGAGGGCGTGTAAGTGGCTAAGTTATCAAAGCGCGTTCGAGCGATTAACGAAAAAGTAGAGCCGGGTAAGGTTTATCAGGCAGAAGAGGCATTTAGTCTTCTGAAAGATCTTTCAACGGTTAAGTTCTCTGAAACTGTTGATGTAGCGATTAACTTGGGTATTGATTCTCGTAAGTCTGACCAGGTTGTTCGTGGCGCAACTACTCTACCTAATGGTTCAGGAAAAGATGTAAGAGTTTGTGTTTTTGCTCAAGGTGATGCGGCTGAAGCGGCTAAAGCTGCTGGTGCAGAGCTTGTGGGTATGGACGAGCTTGCGGAAGAGATCAAAGGCGGCAACATGGATTTTGACGTTGTTATTGCGGCGCCAGATGCTATGCGTGTCGTTGGCCTTTTGGGTAAGGTTTTGGGCCCGCGCGGTCTTATGCCGAATCCAAAGTCTGGCACTGTAACGCCAGACGTTGCTACGGCGGTTGCAAATGCTAAAGCGGGTCAGGTGCGTTTCCGCGCTGACAAGAGTGGCATTGTTCACGGTGGCATTGGTGTGCTGTCGTTTGATGCAAGTGCTCTAGTACAAAATTTAGAAGCACTTATGGCTGATGTAAACAAAGCCAAACCTGCTTCTGCAAAAGGGGTTTATATTAAGAAGGTGACTGTTTCTTCTACCATGGGCCCTGGATTGATTATTGATCAAGCTTCTTTGAGTGCATGATCTTAGGCAGCTATAGCTGCCAAACAGACTTTGGGGTCTGAGCGTTATTTTTAACACTCAGGCTGTCAGAGACCGTAGGTTCCCTTTGGGAATAATAAGTTGGAATAGTGTCAAAGCGATGACAGCTTTCCTACGCAGGCGGTGAACCCAGACCAGAATTTTGGTATGAATTCACCTTGGTGGTTGAGGATTTTCTCAACTGTAACTTAGGTAAATCGAGGAGATTTATCGTGGCATTAAATCTCGATGACAAGAAAGCAATCGTTGCTGAAGTGAACGAGACAGCCGCACAGGCTATGTCCTTGGTGATAGCAGACGCCCGTGGCGTCGATGTAACCAATATGACTGCCCTTCGAGCTAAGGCTCGCGCTGAAAACGTGCAATTGCGCGTAGTGCGAAACACCCTAGCGAAGAGAGCATTCGCAGACACTGACTACGCATGCGTAGACGATGTTCTGGTTGGTCCATCGTTATTTGCTTTCTCTATGGAAGATCCAGGTGCGGCAGCGCGTTTATTCAAAGACTTCGCGAAAGAAAATGAAGAATTTGAAGTGAAGGCGCTGTCAGTTGGCGGACAACTTTTAGCGAGCGAACAAATTGATGTTCTTGCTAAGTTGCCTACCCTTGAACAGGCCCTAGGCATGTTGGCTGGCGTGACTCTTGCTCCTGTCACTAAACTAGTACGTACCTTTAACGAGATACCTACTAAAACGGCACGAGTAGTTTCTGCAGTTCGTGATGCAAAACAGGAAGCCGCGTAAGCGACTTCATGGTTAACAGATAAATTTAGGAGGCCCAAAATGGCCCTTTCAAACGAAGATATTTTGAACGCAATCGCTGAAATGAGCGTAATGGATGTAGTTGAGCTAGTTAGCGCAATGGAAGAAAAATTTGGTGTATCTGCTCAAGCGGCAGTTGCAGCTGTAGCAGCACCTGCTGCTGGCGGCGGCGAAGATGCTGCGGCAGCTAAGACTGAATTTGACGTTGTTCTATCTGCTGTAGGCGACAAGAAAGTTAATGTGATTAAAGCAGTTCGTGCAATCACAGGTCTTGGTCTTAAAGAAGCTAAAGAAATGGTTGACGGTGCACCGTCTACTATTAAAGAAGCTGCTTCTAAAGACGACGCTGAAGAAGCTAAGAAGCAATTGGAAGAAGCAGGCGCAACTGTCGAGCTTAAATAAGCTGCAGTTAAGCATGCCTGATATTTCAGGCTGGGCTGAAGGGAAATCCCTTCAGCCCTTTCTTGCTTGTAGATGGGGGAATTTGCAAGCAAAACGATCGTGATTAAAACCCTCGATCACCAATTAAATACAAAATAGTCCCGAGGAATATAGATGGCTTACTCCTTCACTGAGAAGAAACGTATCCGCAAGAGCTTTGGCAAGTTGCCAGATGTAATGGATTTGCCTTACCTGTTGGCAATTCAACTTGATTCCTATAAAAATTTTACACAGGCTGGTGTTGCTTCGGAAGATCGAAAAAACACGGGCTTGCACGCAGCACTAAAATCGATTTTCCCGATTGTGGGATACTCTGGGCACGCAGCTCTTGAGTATGTCGACTATGTTTTAGGTAAACCTGCCTTTGACGTAGAGGAGTGTAAACTTCGC
Source organism: Porticoccaceae bacterium (assembly GCA_049615065.1). GTDB lineage: Bacteria > Pseudomonadota > Gammaproteobacteria > Pseudomonadales > Porticoccaceae > HTCC2207. Next base: position 4,006 of record JBMZEV010000024.1, read on the forward strand.
GGCGTGACCTTTTCCGTGCCTCTGAGGGTGCGTGTTCGTTTGGTAATCTACGATAAAGAATCTTCTAATAAAGCGATCAAAGATATTCGTGAGCAAGAAGTTTATCTTGGCGAGATTCCTCTAATGACTGAAAACGGTACCTTTATTATTAATGGTACCGAGCGAGTAATTGTTTCTCAGTTGCACAGAGCGCCAGGCGTTGTTTTTGATCATGATAAAGGTAAGACACACTCCTCAGGGAAGTTGCTGTACACAGCACGCGTTATTCCTTACCGTGGCTCATGGTTAGATTTTGAGTTTGACCCTAAGGATATGCTGTTTGTTCGAATTGACCGCCGTAGAAAACTGCCGGTTACTATTCTTCTGCGTGCACTGGGTTACAGCTCTGAAGAAATTCTTGAAATGTTCTTCGATACCAGTACTTTCCATTATAAGAAAGGTGAGTACAGTCTTGATCTTGACCCTGAGCGTTTGCGTGGTGAAATTGCAGTATTTGATATTGTTGATAAAAAAGGCGCCGTTGTTGTTGCTAAAGGTCGTCGTATTACTGCGAGACATATTAGGCAGCTAGAAAAAGGCAAGGTCACTTCTTTGGCTGTAACAAGTGAATACCTTATTGGTCGAGCTGTTGCCAAAGATATTGCTGATCCTAAGACGGGTGAATTGATTCTTGAGTGTAATGCTGAATTGACCGAAGAAAACTTGCTTGCGCTCAGTGAAGCGGGTATCAAGGAAATTGAAACTCTGTATACCAATGACCTGGATTGTGGCTCATTTATTTCTGACACATTGCGTACAGATCCATCGACTACCCAGTTAGAAGCATTAATCGAAATTTATCGCATGATGCGCCCGGGTGAACCGCCGACTAAAGAGTCTGCAGAGAATCTATTCTTTAATTTGTTCTTCAATTTAGAGCGTTACGATCTTTCTGCGGTTGGTCGTATGAAATTTAATCGTCGCTTGGATCGCGAATCAGAAGAGGGTGCTGGCATTCTATACGATCAGCGCTACTACTCGCTGCTCAAAACTGATGAGGCTAATGAGCTTGGCGAAAAGTATGGCGATGGTTCAGATATTGTCGATGTCATTAAAACACTGATCGATATCCGCAACGGTAAAGGTGCTGTGGATGATATCGATCACCTTGGTAACCGCCGTGTGCGCTCTGTTGGTGAGATGGCTGAAAACCAATTCCGTGTTGGTTTGGTGCGTGTTGAGCGCGCGGTTAAGGAGCGTTTGGGCGTTGCCGAATCTGAGCAGCTTATGCCACAGGATCTGGTTAATGCCAAACCTGTAGCTGCAGCTATTAAAGAGTTCTTTGGTTCAAGTCAGCTGTCTCAGTTTATGGATCAAAATAACCCATTGTCTGAAGTGACGCACAAGCGTCGTGTGTCTGCTTTGGGGCCGGGTGGTCTCACTCGTGAGCGTGCAGGTTTTGAGGTGCGTGATGTGCATCCAACGCACTACGGTCGAGTATGTCCTATTGAGACGCCAGAAGGGCCAAATATTGGTCTAATTAACTCGCTGGCAACCTATGCTCGCACTAATAATTATGGCTTTATCGAAGCGCCATACCGCAAAGTAATCAATGGTAAGGTTAGCAGCGAAATCGAATATCTATCAGCTATTAACGAGTCGCAGTATGTGATTGCACAGGCTTCAGCTGAGCTAGATGGTAAAGGAAAATTTGTTGAAGATATGGTGGCAGTTCGTCACCTCAATGAATTTACCGTTAAGCCACCGGCCGAAATCGAATATATGGACGTTTCACCGCGTCAGGTCGTTTCGGTTGCGGCGTCTTTGATTCCATTTCTTGAGCACGATGATGCTAACCGTGCATTGATGGGCTCAAACATGCAACGTCAAGCAGTGCCAACACTCAAAGCAGAAACGCCTCTAGTAGGTACAGGTATCGAGCGCACCGTTGCCAGTGATTCGGGTGTCTGTGAGGTTGCAAGACGCGGCGGTGTTATCGAAAGTGTTGACTCGGGACGTGTTGTTGTTCGAGTGAGTGATAAAGAGGTAGAGTCTGGTGAAGCCGGTGTTGATATTTACAACCTGACTAAATATACCAGATCTAACCAAAACACCTGTATTAATCAGCGTCCAATTGTTAAGCAGGGCGACAAGGTATCTCGTGGTGATGTTCTTGCCGATGGACCTTCTGTAGATTTGGGTGAATTGGCCTTGGGGCAAAATATGCGTATTGCCTTTATGCCTTGGAATGGTTACAACTTTGAGGATTCGATCCTTATTTCTGAGCGCGTTGTTCAGGAAGATCGTTTCACTACTATCCATATTCAGGAGCTTACCTGTGTGGCTCGTGACACCAAGTTAGGGTCTGAAGAAATCACTGCAGATATTCCTAATGTTGGTGAAGCTGCACTGGGTCGCTTAGATGAGTCTGGTATTGTCCACATTGGTGCCGAGGTCGTCGCTGGTGACATTCTTGTGGGTAAGGTGACGCCTAAGGGCGAAACCCAATTAACGCCAGAAGAAAAACTTCTAAGAGCAATCTTTGGTGAGAAGGCATCTGATGTTAAGGATACCTCGTTGCGTGTACCAAGCAGCATCAAAGGTACTGTCATTGATGTGCAGGTCTTTACCAGAGATGGTTTGGAAAAAGATAAGCGCTCACAAGATATTGAGCGTGCGGCATTGGATCAGTATCGCAAAGATCTCAATGATGAGTATCGCATTATTGAAAATGCGACCCTAGGTCGTCTTTTCACAGCGCTCAAAGGTAAGAAGGTTGTCAAGGCAGCAGGCTTGAAGAAGGGCGCTGAAATAACAGCGGAAGCCGTTGCCGATTACAGCTCGGACGATTGGTTTGCGATTCGCATGCAAGACGCGGAGCTCAATGATCAGGTGTCAGCGGCTCATACACAGCTTACTGAACGTCGTGAAGATCTTGATGCGCGTTTTGATGAGAAGAGTAAAAAGCTGAAAAGTGGTGATGATCTTGCACCGGGTGTACTGAAGACAGTTAAGGTTTACTTAGCGGTTAAACGTCGCATTCAGCCGGGCGATAAGATGGCGGGACGTCATGGTAACAAGGGTGTTATCTCTGTTATCAAGCCTGTCGAAGATATGCCTTACGATGAGAATGGCGAGCCAGTGGATATTGTTCTTAACCCATTGGGTGTACCTTCTCGAATGAACGTGGGTCAGGTGCTTGAGACTCATATGGGTATGGCGGCCAGAGGTCTGGGCGTTAAGATTGATGCCATGCTAAAACAGCAATCAAAAACTGCTGAAGTTAGAAAACTGCTTCAAGAGATTTATGATGTTGGCGATACAGTTTATGGCACTGATATCAAGGAGCTGAATGACACTGAAGTTATGGAGCTTGCTGAGAATCTAAGAAAAGGTGTTCCAATCGCCACCCCAGTTTTTGATGGTGCAAGTGAAGTTGAATTGAAGAAATTATTGACCCTAGCTGATCTTCCAGAAAGTGGTCAGGTGCATCTTCATGATGGCCGCACTGGCGATAAGTTTGATCGGCCTGTTACTGTGGGTTATATGTACATGCTTAAACTCAACCACTTGGTGGATGACAAAATGCATGCGCGTTCAACGGGATCATACAGCTTGGTTACTCAGCAGCCGCTGGGTGGTAAGGCGCAGTTTGGTGGTCAAAGATTTGGTGAGATGGAGGTCTGGGCGCTTGAAGCATATGGTGCATCTTACACTCTACAGGAAATGCTCACGGTTAAGTCTGATGACGTCAACGGTCGTACTAAGATGTACAAAAATATTGTGGACGGTGATCATAGAATGGAGCCAGGCATGCCTGAATCATTCAATGTATTGGTTAAAGAAATCCGCTCACTTGGCATTAATGTCGAGTTGGAAAACGAATAAGCAGATATTGCTTACTGACCGCCGGGGCTTCTATGAAGTCTCGGTTCACTCAGTCACTGGAGGATAAGCCTTGAAAGACTTAGTCAATCTACTCAAGCAGCAAGAACAGAATACAGAGTTCGATAATATTCGAATTGGTTTAGCGTCGCCGGAAATGATCCGTTCATGGTCATTTGGTGAGGTAAAGAAACCAGAAACGATTAACTACCGAACGTTTAAGCCTGAAAGAGAAGGTCTTTTCTGTGCCAAGATATTTGGCCCAATAAAAGACTATGAATGTCTCTGTGGTAAATATAAGCGCATGAAACACCGCGGTATCGTGTGTGAAAAGTGTGGCGTAGAAGTTACGCTGACTAAGGTGCGTCGTGAGCGTATGGGCCATATCGAGTTAGCCTGTCCGGTTGCACATATCTGGTTTCTAAAATCACTGCCATCACGTATCGGCTTAATGCTTGATATGACCTTGCGTGAAATAGAGCGCGTACTCTACTTTGAATCATTTGTGGTGACAGATCCCGGCCTAACTACTTTAGAAAAAGGTCAGCTACTTACTGATGAAGAGTACTATGAGTCCCTAGAAGAGTTTGGTGACGAGTTCTCTGCAGCTATGGGTGCAGAAGCTATCCAATCACTTCTTAAAGAAGTCAATCTTGATGATGAAATCGCAGATATTCGTGAGGAAATTCCTAACACTAAATCTGAGACTAAAATTAAGAAATTCTCAAAGCGTCTTAAATTGCTGGAAGCATTCCATGGCTCAGGTAACAAGCCAGAGTGGATGGTTTTAGAGGTTCTGCCTGTTCTTCCGCCAGATTTACGTCCTCTAGTTCCACTAGATGGCGGCCGTTTTGCTACTTCTGACTTGAATGATCTATATCGTCGAGTGATTAACCGTAATAACCGTTTGAAGCGTCTACTAGATCTTAGCGCGCCAGATATTATTGTCCGCAACGAGAAGCGTATGCTTCAAGAATCTGTTGATGCGTTACTAGACAATGGTCGTCGCGGTCGCGCAATTACTGGTTCAAACAAGCGCCCTCTTAAGTCTTTAGCCGATATGATTAAAGGTAAGCAGGGTCGTTTCCGTCAGAACCTGCTCGGTAAGCGCGTTGATTACTCAGGACGTTCGGTAATTGTTGTTGGTCCTACTCTAAGACTGCATCAGTGTGGTCTACCTAAGCGTATGGCTCTTGAGCTATTTAAGCCATTTATTTTCAGCAAGCTTTCACTGCGTGGTCTTGCGACTACCGTTAAAGCGGCAAAGAAAATGGTTGAGCGCGAAGAAGCCGTTGTATGGGATATCTTGGACGAAGTAATTCGCGAGCACCCAGTTCTGCTTAACCGTGCACCAACACTTCACAGATTGGGTATTCAGGCATTTGAGCCGGTACTTATTGAGGGTAAAGCAATTCAGTTGCACCCGCTAGTTTGTGCGGCGTATAACGCTGACTTTGATGGTGACCAAATGGCTGTTCACGTGCCATTAACTATTGAAGCGCAGATGGAATCTCGCGCCTTGATGATGTCTACCAATAATATTCTATCGCCTGCATCTGGTGATCCTATTATTGTACCGTCACAGGACGTTGTCTTGGGTCTTTACTATATGACTCGTCACCGAGTGAATGCTCCCGGTGAGGGCATGGTCTTCTCTGATGTGCGCGAAGTATCTCGTGCCTATTACTCAGGTAAAGTAGATCTTCAGGCTCGAGTTAAAGTACGTATTATTGAAAAACTGCTTGATAAAACAAGTGGTGAGCTTGTTGAAGAACAAAAGATAGTTGATACCACAGTCGGTCGAGCATTGCTTTGGGAAGTCGTTCCTGCAGGTCTGCCATTTGAAATGGTCAATAAGCCAATGGTGAAAAAGGCTATCTCGCAAGTTATCAATGAGTGCTACCGTAATGTTGGTCTTAAAGATACGGTGATCTTTGCCGATAAGCTGATGTATACAGGCTTTAAGCTATCTACTAAGTCAGGTGCCTCTATTGGTGTTAATGATTTTGTTATCCCCGATAACAAACACGAAATTATCGCCGCCGCTGAAGAGCAAGTAAGAGAAATTGAAAGTCAATTTGCTTCAGGTCTTGTCACTCAAGGTGAGAAATACAACAAGGTTATCGATATTTGGTCGCAAGCAAATGACCGTGTTGCTAAATCGATGATGGAAGGTATCAGTTCTGAGTCTGTTGTAAACCGTGATGGTGAAGACGAGAAACAAGATTCCTTTAACTCAGTATTTATCATGGCTGATTCAGGCGCTCGTGGTTCACCCGCTCAGATTCGTCAGCTAGCAGGTATGCGTGGCTTGATGGCACGTCCAGATGGTTCGATTATTGAGACGCCAATTACCGCAAACTTCCGTGAGGGTCTAAGTGTACTTCAGTACTTTATTTCTACTCACGGTGCGCGTAAGGGTCTTGCCGATACAGCACTAAAAACAGCAAACTCTGGTTATCTAACCCGTCGATTGGTTGATGTTGCTCAAGACGTTGTGGTTACCGAAGTGGACTGTGGTACCGAAGATGGACTGTTGATGGCACCAGTAATTGAAGGTGGTGACATTATCGAAAGTCTGGGTGATCGTATTCTTGGTCGTGTTGTTGCCAAAGATGTATTAAAGCCTGGAACTGATGAGGTTGTAGTGCCTGCTGGCACTATGGTTGATGAGCACTGGGTTGTTCGTATTGAGAAGATGGGTATCGATGAAGTATTGGTTCGTTCACCTATCACCTGTACAGTAACACACGGTATATGTTCTGCCTGTTATGGTCGTGACTTGGCTCGCGGCCACCTAGTTAACCAAGGTGAGGCTGTGGGAGTTATTGCTGCGCAGTCCATTGGTGAGCCGGGTACACAGCTAACTATGCGTACGTTCCATATTGGTGGTGCGGCATCGCGTGCCTCTGCTGTAGATAGCATTAAAGTTAAGCAAGAAGGTGTTGTAAGACTGCTAAACCTTAAAACTGTTGAAAACAAAGAAGGGCACCTTGTTGCAGTATCCCGTTCTGGCGAATTGGCGGTAGCTGATGAGAATGGTCGTGAGCGCGAGCGTTATAAGCTGCCTTATGGTGCTGTAATTAAGGTTAAAGATGCCGACAAAGTTGGTGCAGGTGATGTGGTTGCTAATTGGGATCCACACACTCACCCAATCGTATCTGAAGTTGCTGGTAAGGTTGCTTTCTCCGGTATGGAAGAAGGTCTAAGTATCCGTCAGCAAACAGACGATCTTACTGGTTTGACTAGTATTTCGGTGATTGACCCCAACGAGCGTCCGGCAGCAGGTAAAGACCTTAAGCCAATGATTACCTTGACCGATAAGAAAGGTAAGGAATTAATATTCCCTAATTCAACAGTGCCAGCGCACTATCCACTACCTGCTAACGCAAGTGTCAACGTCGTTGATGGTGACACTATTGATATTGGTCAAATTATTGCTCGAATTCCTCAGGAATCTGGCGGTACTAAGGATATTACGGGTGGTCTGCCTCGAGTTGCTGATTTATTTGAGGCTCGCAAGCCTAAGGATCCAGCCATTTTGGCAGAGATCACTGGTACAGTAACACTGGGTAAAGAAACCAAAGGCAAAATGCGCCTTATCATCACGCCTGATGATGGCCAACCATTGCCCAATGGCAAAATGCACTATGAGGAGCTTATTCCTAAGTGGCGTCAACTCAGTGTGTTCGAGGGTGAACATGTAGAGAAGGGTGAAGTTATTTCTGACGGTCCTCCTACGCCGCATGATATTTTGCGTCTTAAGGGTGTGAGTGAATTAGCTAAATATATAGTTAATGAAATTCAGGATGTATATCGCCTACAGGGTGTAAAAATTAACGATAAGCATATTGAGACAATTACTCGTCAGATGTTGCGTAAAGTTGAGGTTACCGATATGGGTGATTCGCAATTTATTCGTGGCGAACAGGTTGACTACCGCACGTTGCTTGAAGAAAACGAGAAATTGCGTGCTGAAGATCGTCAGCCAGCTAAGTTTGAAAGACAGTTGTTGGGTATTACCAAAGCCTCTTTGGCAACAGATAGCTTTATCTCTGCCGCCTCATTCCAGGAGACTACAAGGGTGCTTACCGAAGCGGCTGTAACTGGCAAGGCCGACTCACTGCGCGGACTCAAAGAGAATGTTGTTGTTGGTCGTCTAATCCCAGCAGGTACTGGATTGGCTTACCATGCACAGCGTCGCAAAGATCGCATGGTTGAAGAAGATATGGCCATGAGTGCTGCGGATGTCGAAGCTGCGTTAAGTGAAGCTTTAAGCGCAGAATTGACAGAAGAATAGGAGAGATAAGCGTACATTTGTTAAATTTTTCCTAGCTTAGAAGCATTACTGACCTAGGTTATTAAATGTACGCTTGACTCCTGAATCAGCGGTATTTAGAATGCCGCACCCGCTATAGGCTTAATAGCTAATTTCTAGCTTAGTCAGCGGAATTAAACACCTTCATAATGAAGGTAAATTTACATTTGGAGAAAAATTGCATGGCAACGATCAACCAGTTGGTTCGTAAGCCGAGAAAGCGCAAAGTAAGTAAGAGCGATGTTCCCGCACTTCAGGCCTGTCCGCAGCGCCGTGGTGTATGTACACGTGTTTATACTACAACTCCGAAGAAGCCAAACTCTGCATTGCGTAAAGTTTGTCGTGTTCGTCTAACCAGTGGATTTGAGGTTACCTCATACATTGGTGGTGAAGGCCACAACTTGCAAGAACACAGTGTTGTGCTAATTCGCGGTGGTCGTGTAAAAGACTTACCAGGTGTTCGCTACCATACCGTACGAGGTACTTTAGATACAGCCGGTGTTAATGGCCGTACCAAAAGACGTTCTAAGTATGGTACTAAGCGTCCCAAGAGTTAAGCGTAATTTTCGGTAACACTAACCAAGTAAGGCTAGGTTAAATACTAGGCAAACCTGAAGAGAAGGGCAAAACGATGCCAAGAAGAAGAGTAGCAGCAAAGCGTGAAATATTACCCGATCCAAAATTCGGTGATGTAACTCTCGCTAAATTTATGAACCACGTAATGGTCAGCGGTAAGAAATCTGTCGCTGAACGGATTGTATACGGTGCGTTGGATATTGTTGAACAACGCCTTAAGAAAAATCCCGTGGAAGTATTCCAAGAAGCTTTGGACAATGTAGCACCTATGGTCGAAGTTAAATCTCGCCGTGTAGGTGGTGCTACCTATCAAGTACCTGTTGAAGTTCGTCCATCGCGAAGAACTGCACTGGCAATGAGGTGGGTGGTAGACTACGCTCGCGCACGTGGTGAAAAATCCATGCCGCAACGTCTAGCCGGCGAACTGATTGATGCAGTTCAAGGAAAGGGCGGAGCCGTTAAGAAGCGTGAAGATGTACACCGTATGGCTGAAGCCAACAAGGCGTTCTCGCACTTCCGTTTCTAAGCTATACTTAGTAGTATTGTTCGTTAAAAGGCGGCTATTTTAGCCGCCTTTTTGCGCTTAAAAATAAACCGTTTTTAGAGGAAAAATTGTGGCCCGTAAAACACCTATCAGTCGCTATCGTAATATTGGTATCTGTGCACATGTTGATGCAGGTAAAACCACCACCACTGAACGCGTACTTTTTTACACTGGTTTATCTCACAAAATTGGTGAGGTTCATGACGGTGCCGCAACAATGGATTGGATGGAACAAGAGCAAGAGCGAGGTATTACCATTACTTCCGCTGCTACCACTTGTTTCTGGCGCGGAATGGACGCACAGTTTCCCGATCACCGGATTAATATTATCGATACCCCAGGTCACGTTGACTTCACTATTGAAGTTGAGCGTTCATTGCGAGTGCTCGATGGTGCAGTAGTTGTTCTTTGTGGTTCATCTGGCGTTCAGCCGCAAACAGAAACTGTATGGCGACAGGCGAACAAATACGAAGTGCCGCGTATGGTATTCGTTAATAAGATGGACCGTGCTGGTGCTGATTTTAGAGAGGTAGTCAGCCAGTTAGAAACAAGGCTTGGTGCTATCGCAGTACCATTGCAAATGACCATTGGTGCAGAAGAAAACTTTAAAGGTGTAGTTGATTTAATCAAGCTGAAAGCCATTCTGTGGAATGAAGCTGATCAAGGGATGACGTTTGAATATCAAGATATACCCGATGACTTGATCGATGAATGCACTGAAATGCATGAGTTTATTCTCGAGGCTGCAGCAGAGGCCAATGATGAATTAATGGAAAAATACCTCGAGGGTGAATCGCTTTCGGAAGAAGAAATAAAGCAAGGTATTAGACAGCGAACCCTAGCCAATGAAATTGTTCCAGTGCTCGGTGGATCGGCATTTAAAAATAAAGGCGTTCAAGCTATGTTGGATGCTGTGGTTGAATATTTGCCATCACCTACAGAGGTTAAGGCTATCGAGGGTGAGGTTCACGGTGGTAAGCGCGATGTTCGACATGCAGATGATGAGGCGCCTTTTTCTGCACTAGCATTTAAAATTGCTACGGATCCATTTGTTGGCACCCTAACTTTTATGCGCGTTTATTCCGGTAAGTTAGAAAGCGGTACCGCGATTTATAACTCGGTAAAAACCAAAAGAGAGCGTGTTGGCCGTATGGTTCAAATGCATTCCAATAGCCGCGAAGAAGTTAAAGAAGTATTGGCCGGTGATATTGTTGCTGCCATTGGCCTAAAGGATGTTACCACTGGTGATACGCTGTGTGCGGAAAGCGACAAAATAGTTTTAGAGCGCATGGAGTTTCCTGAGCCAGTGATATCGGTAGCAGTTGAACCTCGATCCCAGGCAGATCAAGAAAAAATGGGCCTAGCACTAGGAAAGCTTGCGCAAGAGGACCCCTCGTTTAAAGTTAAGACGGATGAAGAGAGTGGTCAGACCATTATTTCTGGTATGGGTGAACTTCACCTTGATATTTTGGTTGATCGCATGCGTCGAGAATTTTCTGTAGAGGCCAATATAGGTAAGCCGCAGGTCGCCTACCGTGAAGCCATTCGCAATAACTGTGAAATAGAAGGTAAGTTTGTTCGTCAGTCTGGCGGTCGCGGGCAATATGGTCATGTATGGCTAAAATTTGAACCAGCAGAGGATGCCGGTGCAGAGGGTCTAGAGTTTGTTAACGAAATTGTCGGCGGCACTGTGCCAAAAGACTTTATACCTGCTGTTGCAAAAGGCATCGAAGAGCAGATGCAAAATGGTGTTCTAGCGGGCTATCCTTTATTGGGGCTTAAAGCCACGCTCTATGATGGCTCTTTCCATGATGTCGACTCATCAGAGATGGCATTTAAAATTGCTGCATCGATGGCCACTAAAAAGTTATCTGACGATGGTGGGGCTGTGTTGCTAGAGCCGATGATGACGGTTGAGGTGGTCACTCCGGAAGAAAATATGGGTGATGTGGTGGGCGACTTAAACCGTCGTCGCGGTATTATCCACGGTATGGACGAAAATCCATCGGGCAAAGTGGTCAACGCTGAAGTGCCATTGGCAGAGATGTTTGGTTATGCCACCGATCTGCGATCAGCTACTCAGGGTCGAGCCACATTTACTATGGAATTTGATAAATATTCTGAGGCACCCAGTAATATAGCCGATGCAATTATCTCTAAAAATATGGGATAGGCTGTCAGTAAGAATTTAGCGTTTGCTGGAGAATAAAAAACCCCGCTGTAAAAAGCGGGGTTTTTTTATGCTAGAAGCAAGTTATTATTTAGCTTCTTTGCGCGCTTGAGCCTCAGCAATAACCTCATCAGCAATGTTTTGCGGACAAGGATTATAGTGTGAGAATTCCATAGAGAACTGCCCACGACCTGAAGTCATAGTACGCAGATGTCCAATATAACCAAACATCTCTGAAAGAGGGACATCAGCTTTAATGCGAACACCGGTTACGCCAGGCTCTTGATCTTTAATCATGCCGCGGCGACGGTTTAGATCACCAATTACATCACCAACGTGATCTTCTGGTGTAAATACATCCACCTTCATGATCGGCTCAATAATTTGTGGGCCAGCTTTAGGCATTGATTGACGGTAAGCGCCTTTAGCAGCGATTTCAAAAGCAACCGCAGATGAATCAACTGCGTGGAAGCCACCATCGAATAGCTCAACTTCAACATCCAGTACTGGATAGCCAGCTAGTGGACCCTCTTCAAGCATTCCCTCAAAGCCTTTCTCAATCGCTGGGAAGAATTCCTTAGGAACATTACCGCCAACAACGGTAGATGAGAAAGTAAATCCAGAACCGGTTTCGCCAGGGCGAATATGATAGTCGATCTTACCGAACTGACCAGAACCGCCAGATTGTTTCTTGTGAGTGTAGCTATCTTCAACTGGCATAGTGATAGTCTCACGGTAGGCAACCTGTGGTTGACCTACTTCAAGCTCAACACCATAGGTACGCTTAAGGATATCAACCTTAATATCCAAGTGGAGCTCGCCCATACCTTTAAGGATGGTTTCGCCACTGTCCTCATCTGTTTCAACGCAGAAAGAGGGATCTTCAGCAATCATCTTACCCAGTGCAACACCCATTTTTTCAGAGCCGCCTTTGTCTTTCGGGCTAACTGCGATAGAGATTACCGGATCTGGGAAGATCATTGGTTCAAGAGTACAGGGGTTTTTCTGATCACATAATGTATGACCAGTTTGCACATTTTTCATGCCCACGATGGCGATAATATCACCAGCCTGTGCTGAGCTTAGCTCATTGCGGTCATCAGCGTGCATCTCAACCATACGGCCAATACGCTCAGTTTTTCCAGTAGCTGAGTTAAGGATAGTGTCACCCTTATTAAGAACGCCAGAATAGATACGCACAAAAGTCAGTGCGCCAAAACGGTCATCCATAATTTTAAATGCTAAAGCGCGTAACGGCTCATCAGTCGAAACAGTAGCTACTTCACCGGTCTCTTCGCCGGCCTCATCAGTTAATGGCTGTGCATCAACTTCGGTTGGGCTTGGAAGATAGTCGACAACTGCATCAAGTACAAGTTGAACACCTTTGTTTTTAAATGCAGAACCACAGAAAGTTGGGAAGAAGTCTAGCGCGATAGTGCCCTTACGGATACAGCGCTTAATATCTTCAAGAGACACTTCTTCACCTTCCATATAGGCCATCATTAGGTCATCATCTTGCTCAACAGCTGTTTCGATTAGCTGCTCATGATATGTCTCAAGGTCATCCACCATATCGGCAGGAACATCGACAATTTCGAAGTTCTCAGGTAGGCCAGTGTCATCCCACACATAGGCTTTCTTAGTTAGAACGTCAACAACACCAACAAAGTCATCTTCACGACCGATAGGAAGAGTCATTACTAGCGGATTAGCGCCAAGTACTTTCTCAACCTGACCCACTACGCGGTAGAAGTCAGCGCCCATTCGGTCGAGTTTATTGACGAAAATAATTCGAGCAACTTCAGATTCGTTAGCATAGCGCCAGTTAGTTTCTGATTGAGGCTCAACACCGCCTGAGCCACAGAATACGCCAACCCCGCCGTCAAGTACTTTTAAAGAACGGTAAACTTCAACCGTGAAGTCAACGTGTCCTGGAGTATCAATAATGTTTAAGCGGTGGTCATCCCAAAAACAAGTTGTTGCAGCTGACTGAATGGTAATGCCGCGCTCCTGTTCTTGCTCCATGAAGTCAGTGGTAGCAGCACCATCGTGAACTTCACCGGTTTTATGGATTTTACCAGTCAGTTTAAGAATTCTTTCTGTTGTGGTGGTCTTACCCGCATCTACGTGGGCGAAGATACCAATATTTCTATAGTGAGATAAATCTGTCA
>JBMZEV010000025.1:0-17546 GCA_049615065.1 Porticoccaceae bacterium
CTAAACCCTTTAATTTTCAATGAATCAGTGACTTTTTTGGCATATTCGGCCTGAGAATCGGTAATATTGATCACAACTGCCTGTTCCGGAGCCAACCAAAATGGAAATGCACCCTCGTACTGTTCAATCAATATGCCGATAAATCGTTCAAAAGAACCAAGAATTGCTCGGTGTAACATAACCGGTGTTTTACGACTGCCATCTTCAGCCACATATTCGGCATCAAGACGTCCAGGCATCGAGAAATCCACCTGAATAGTTCCCATCTGCCACACGCGACCAATACAATCTTTTAGCGAGAATTCTACTTTAGGGCCATAGAACGCACCCTCACCAGGGAGTTCCTGCCAAGGCAAATCTTTAGCATCCAACGCTTCGGCAAGAGCCTTTTCCGCACGATCCCAGCTTTCATCTGAGCCCACACGCTGTTCGGGGCGGGTTGATAGACGATAAATAATTTCATTAAAACCAAAATCGGCGTAAACAGCATGCAACACATCTATAAACTCAGATACTTCAGATTGGATTTGATCTTCAGCACAGAAAATATGTCCGTCATCCTGAGTAAATGAACGCACCCGCATAATACCATGGAGCGAACCCGAGGGCTCATTGCGGTGACAGGATCCGAATTCGGCAATACGCAAGGGTAAATCGCGGTAGCTTTTTAAACCCTGATTGTATACCTGAATATGACAGGGGCAGTTCATAGGCTTTACAGCATACTGTCTATCGTCAGTACTAATCGAGAACATATCATCGCCAAACTTATCCGCATGGCCCGATTTTTCCCACAAACTGTAATCCACCACCTGAGGCGTTCTAATCTCTTGATAACCATTCTGCAATTGCTTTTGACGCATATAGTCTTTGATGCTGTTGTATATCGCCCAGCCTTTTTGATGCCAAAATACTGAACCCGGCGCCTCTTCTTGCATATGAAACAGGTCAAGTTTTTTACCAATTTTACGATGATCGCGCTTTTCAGCTTCAGCCATACGATTAATATAGCCTTTTAACTGCTTTTTATTAGCCCAAGCTGTACCGTAGATGCGCTGTAATTGTTCATTTTGCGCATCACCACGCCAGTAGGCACCAGAAATTTTGGTTAACTTCATATGCTTTAAAAAACGCGTATTAGGCACATGCGGGCCGCGACACATATCGATATATTCTTGATGATAATACAAGCCCATGCTCTGCTCATCGGGCATATCAGCAACTAATTGTAATTTGTAGCTTTCACCTCTCGCCTCAAAGGTTTCGATTACCTGTTCGCGGGCAGTGACTTTTTTCACTACATCGTAATCCGTTGCGATTAGTTTTTGCATGCGCTCTTCAATCGCGGCTAAATCCTCTGGCGTAAAGGCGCGCTCAAAAGCAATATCGTAGTAAAACCCGTTTTCAATCACTGGGCCAATTACCATCTGGGCAGTAGGATAGAGTTGTTTAACTGCATGACCTATTAAATGAGCACAGGAATGTCGAATTATGTCGACACCCTCCTCGTCTCTGTCGGTAATTATTCTAACGCTGGCATCTTGGTTAATTAGGTCGCAAGCATCGACCAAGTTACCGTTGACTTCACCAGCAATGGTTGCCATGGCTAGACCAGGGCCTATATCAGTGGCTATATCGAGCACGGAAACGGCAGTGTCAAATTGGCGTTGGGATCCATCGGGAAGAGTAATAACAGGCATAGCGCTTTTCCTTTTCAGTGGTGACCCATACTAGAGGCCACATGATTATAATTTTAGTTAAGGCGGGCATTTTACTGACTCTTTCTGGCTTTACAAGTACTAGTTTTTAACCTCGAAAACCACATAATCAGTTATAATGAAAAAAATCGATATGAGTAATATGCTTGAAAATATATGTTGATGCCGATGCCTGCCCAGTGGTAATTAAAGATATTTTATACCGCGCATCTCAACGTACAGGTATTGAGGTTATTTTTGTAGCCAATCAACCATTAACCACGCCAAGAATTCCCACCGTACGTTCTATTTGTGTCAGCTCGGGCTTTGATGTCGCGGATGACCATATTGTTAGCTTGGTTGAAAAGGACGATTTGGTTATAACTGCCGATATACCTCTGGCGGCAGAAGTGATTGAAAAAAAGGGTAAAGCACTGAACCCTCGCGGTGAACTTTATACTGCGTCTAATATTCGCGCTCGATTAAATATGCGCGACTTTATGGACTCGATGCGATCAAGCGGCGTTGAGGTTGGCGGCGGGCCACCACCATTAAGCCAGAGAGACCGCATGGATTTTGCCAATGCGCTGGATTCTTACCTTAATCCATTTTTAAAGTAATTTATAATAAATATTATATATATTATTGTTATTTATAGATTTTATATATAGTTTTTTTCTATTATTCTTGTGATCTGAGCGGCGGTGAATGGCCAGCCTTTATCGCTGCCACCGGGGAATAAAACTACCGGAATACGCAATCCATACTGCTCAAATAATGCCGTACTATCTGCAACATTTTGCTCCTCTAATTGAATATTTTTAGCCTCTAATAAAGGGTATAGAATATCTTTTGCCTGATCACAAAGATGACAATTGGGTCCACTGATTAGGGTAATTTTATTTTCCATAATAGTTAACCAAAAGAACTGCGCTTGGTTATTAACCAGACATTATGAATACGTGGATTGCGCTCAAAATCCATGTCCAAGGTTTGCAGGGTAATATTCTCACAGCTAAATTGGCGGGAAATTAACTCATCCAACTTAAATTTGCGGAAATTATTAGAAAACACCAGCGTGCCCTCGGGGTTTAACAGCGCCATAGCTTGGCGAATTAATTCAGGGTGATCGCGCTGAATATCCAATACAGATGCCATTTTTTTGGAATTTGAGAAGGTTGGCGGATCAAGAAAGATTACATCAAAGCTTTGATCTCCCTGTTGTTCGAGCCATTTTAAGCAGTCGGCGCGCAATAACTGGTGCTTTGATGAACTTATGCTATTAAGCTCGAAGTTTCGCTGTGCCCAATCTAGGTAGGTGTTGGACATATCAATACTCAACGAACTCTTGGCGCCACGAAGTGCCGCCTGCACGGTGGCAGTGGCGGTGTAGCAAAATAAATTAAGCAGTGACTTGCCTTTGCATAGCTCACCCAACATAGATCGCACTGGCCGGTGATCGAGAAACAGCCCTGTATCCAAGTAATCGCTGAGATTGACCTCTAGGCGCGCCCTACCCTCATTAACCACTATGCTTTCTGAGGATTGCTCATTTAAACGCTGGTATTGGGCATCGCCTTTTTGCCGGCGGCGCTCTTTGTAATACACTTTTTCGAAGCGCTCTGCGGCAAATTCTTTTACTGCGCGCTTAATCGTCTCAAATCGCTGTTTAGCAATATGAGTTTTAATACTGCTTGGCGCGGCATATTCTTGAACATAGATACGCTGATCATAGATATCAATAGCTGCAGCATATTCAGGGATATCTGCATCATAAAGCCGATAACAGCTAATACCCGATTTGTTTAGCCAGCCTTTTAGGCGTTTTTGATTTTTTTGCAACCTGTTAAATAGCATCTTTGCCTCTTCCGATAGAGGCTGAAGCGGTGCCGGCTTACTTAAACGCTCGGCAATTTGCTCGGATTTTGACTGCATATTGTCAAATACCAACAATTTACAGGCAATAGAGCCATTAAAAAGACTGTATTGCTTGGTGGGCGATAGATCTAACTCACGGGCTAGATCTAGATTGCCGGTATAGACTGCGGCGCGCCACTGGGTGAAGTTTTTCTGCAGCACGGTTCCTAGCTTTTGATACAGAGGAACCAACTGCTCTTGCTCGCCCATTCTTGCACCATAGGGCGGGTTAGTAATTAGCAACCCCGTATCTGCTGTTGCCTTACCAAACTGATCAAGAGGCTTATGGGCAATACGAATATGCTCATCCAAGCCTGCATTCTCAATATTGGCAACTGTCACTTCTAACACGCGGCTATTGCCATCATAGCCGCGAATATCATTACTAAAGGCATCTAAACCTGCCTGTTTTCTTTGCTCGGCATCTTTAAGCACGTCACTCCATAAATCTTCATTGTGTTGTAACCAATGACTAAAGCCGAAATTTTGGCGATTTATAGAAGGTGCAATATCTGCAGCCATCATTGCCGCTTCAATTAAAAAGGTACCACTGCCGCACATAGGGTCTATTAATGCGCCACCCTGCTTGGCAATTTCAGGCCAACCTGCACGCATTAACAGCGCGGCGGCAAGGTTTTCTTTTAGTGGCGCACTGCCCTGACCAGTTCTGTAGCCTCTGCGGTGCAGACTGTCACCAGATATATCCAAAGACACAACCACCTGACCCTTATGCTGGCGCGCTTGAATGCGAATATCTGGTGATTTAGCGTCTACATTTGGCCGACCACCGGAAATGCGTCTAATACGATCAACCACTGCATCTTTTAACAGCTGAGCGCCGTACATACTATTGTCGATATGTTTTGATGTGCCGATAAAATCGATGGCAATGCTGTTATCTTCAGTAAGATGTTCTTCCCATGGAATTTCAACAGCATGGGAATACAAGTCATCTGTGCTATCGAGCTTAAAGCTTAACAATGGCATAAGAATGCGATTGGCTATCCGCGACCAAAGACAAGCCTTGTAGGCCACTTCTAAGGACCCTTGAAAGTGCACTGCAGCAACGGTTTGCTTGATTTCAGAAGCACCAATTGCCTCTAACTCATCGGCTAAAAGTTGTTCCATACCCTTAGGGCAAGTGGCTAACCAAGTTATTACATCTGTTATTTTGGGCACTTTTCTTATATCCTAATTTGTATGGAACCATTAAAAAAATAAACGGTCATAAAATTAACTGGGGGAGCTTTTAGACATCGCGTGACCTACCAGCACCAACTTAGGTCGCCATTCTATCTCTCTTTGCTCTCTGGTTGTTGAAAAAACTAGAAAAAATTTAATAGCAGCCAGATGTCGAATATTCAAAATGGAGAATCCTATGAAAAAACATAAGAAAGACTTGTCCCATCGCGCCTTTCTCAAAGGCTATCAAGCTGCTATTCAGCAGCGCTCAATATCAAATTGTCCCTATCAAACCGAATCAAATTTAGGTTTTCATTGGTGTACCGGTTGGCGTCAGGGAAGAGCGGATTATTGGAGTGGTTTTAGCCAGGCTACATTGCAACAAAAGGTCAGTAACCTTTAGCAAGATTTTCATCTATTATTTAATAGACTGGGTTTGAGAATATTTTTTAACACTGATAATTGTTTCTTTTAAATAGAGTTACTAGAATCGGTGATTGGTTTTTTTATAGCTATACATTTTACAGAGGTACAAATTGCTCCAGAATATTAATAGCCTAAAAACATGGCTAAACAGCAGAATTGTTGGTCAGCAACAACTTATCGAAAGAATTATTATCGCCCTTTTAGCAGATGGTCACCTTTTAGTTGAAGGCGCCCCAGGATTGGCTAAAACTAAAGCTATCAAAACTGTATCTGAAGGCCTAGACGCCAACTTTCACCGAGTACAGTTCACACCAGATCTTCTACCCTCAGATATAACAGGTAGTGATATCTATCGTCCTGAACAGGGTGTTTTTGAATTTCAAGCCGGTCCTTTATTTCATAACCTAGTACTTGCGGATGAAATTAACCGCGCGCCAGCAAAAGTTCAATCAGCACTTTTAGAGGCTATGGCGGAACGCCAAATTTCTGTGGGCAAAAAAAGCTATCCACTTCCCGACCTATTTATGGTTATGGCTACGCAAAATCCGATTGAACAGGAAGGAACTTACCCATTGCCTGAAGCGCAAATGGATCGCTTTTTAATGCATGTCTCGGTCGATTATCCCTCGCCCGATAGCGAGAGGAGTATTTTGCAGTTGTCACGACAAGAGGCCCAAGGTGAGCAATTATCAGACTTTGATCCTATTACACAGAAAGACCTATTCGCTGCTAGAAAAGAAGTTTTGGCGGTGCATATGAATGAAGCCGTTGAAGAATATTTGGTACAAATTATTCTGGCTACCCGCAACACTGAAGCCTATGGCGGCGATCTAGCCAAGTGGATTGATTATGGTGCTAGCCCGCGAGCTACCATTGCCCTTGATCGTTGCAGTCGAGCTATCGCATGGCTGGATAACCGTGACTATGTAACTCCCGATGACATTCGCGCAGTTGCTCATGATGTGCTTCGCCATAGATTGATTCTAAGCTTTGAAGCTGAGGCCGCAGGTATTGATGCAAATCAGGTAATCGACAGCCTGCTTTCTACTGTCCCCTCTGCCTAATGGATGAAACTGGCTAATGGGACTTCGGCATGACATCTAATCCTGCAGTAGCTGACTCGAATCAGCTAATTAGGCTTCGTTATGCCGCAAAAGAATTAACTAATTTCCCCAAATTACAGGCTCGGCAAATGTTAGCCGGTGGTCACAGATCGCAATTTAGGGGTCGCGGTATGGATTTTGATCAGGTTCGTCTTTACCAACCGGGAGACGATGTTCGCAGTATTGACTGGCGAGTTACTGCGCGAACGCAGGTGCCTCATACCAAAGTTTTTATCGAGGAGCGCGAACGCCCTATTCTAATTATTAGCGACCTTAGAAGCTCAATGTTTTTTGGTAGTAAGCGATTGAAATCGGTTGTTGCCTGTGAGATTTCCGCTGCCCTAGCATGGGCTGGATTAGCTATCAATGATCGGGTTGGCGGTGTTATTTTTGGTGCCCAACAACAACTTGATATCAAGCCTAAACGCAGCCACCACTCTGCATTGCAGTTTATTCATGGACTTCAGCGTTTTAGTAAAGACCTTCTACAACCTCAAGCTGACAAC
This sequence comes from Porticoccaceae bacterium, assembly GCA_049615065.1. GTDB lineage: Bacteria > Pseudomonadota > Gammaproteobacteria > Pseudomonadales > Porticoccaceae > HTCC2207. Next base: position 6,832 of record JBMZEV010000025.1, read on the forward strand.
TTAGATCTGGCAACAATTTTAGAAGAATCGAGGCGTCTTGCTTTACCCGGTAGCACCATATTTATTGTCAGCGATTTTCACGATCTAAATAGCACGTGCGAACCGCATTTATTTTCTCTGGCAAAACACTGCAATATTAATTTTTGCCAAGTGACGGACAACTTGGAACGGCAGTTGCCACAACCTGCCCTATACGCGGTTGGCAATGGCGAAAGGCAAGCAATTATAGATACCAGCAATAAAAAACTGCGCGAAACCTTTGCCGAGCAATTTACCGCGCGGGAAAATCTTTTACAAAAATTATGCGAACAACTCGGGGCTGGATTATTGCCGTTTAATACAGCAGAACCTGTTATGCAACTTTTGGCTAAGGCCTACGGCAAGCGCCGATCTGCCAGAAAGTCTAATTAGCTAGGAGATTAAAGTGAATCCAACTGACCCCCTAGCGCAATTACGAGACATTCATTTACCTGAGGCTATTTCTTGGTGGCCTCTGGCTTTTGGCTGGTGGTTTGTTGCGGCAATCTGTCTGTTGACTATTATTTTTTCGATCAGATATATTCTCAATCAGTTTTTAAATCAACGCTATAGAAGACAAGCTATAGCAAAGCTTAACCTGTTACCTAACTCAAACCAACATCAGCGCCTAATTGGTTTATTTAACCTTTTGAAACAGGTTGCAAGTAGTGCTTACCCTAAGCAAAATTTCGCCAGTCTCAATAATAAAGACTTTGTAGAGTTTTTAAAAAACAGCTATCCCAAGGCGAGGTTTAATGATCTGCCAGATAATTGGGAACAACTTTTTTATGCCAAGCAACCATCGATTACATCAGAATTGGTAGATCAATTGATTAATCATAGTCGCCTTTGGATTAAGCATCACCCTAAAGCTGAAAAATTGGAGTATAAAGGCTAATGCTAAGTTTAGTATGGCCTTGGGCCCTCGCTCTGTCTCCTCTGCCTCTGCTGTATAGATATTGGCGCAAACCGATTAATCAGTCCGTTAATGCCCTAATAGCACCGGCTATGCTGGCTATTACCAAGCCGCAAGATAGCCAGTCAAGCGTCGCGTCTTGGTTACGAAACCTATTAAAAATATTACTCACTCTGTGTTGGCTATGTGCAGTTGTTGCTTTAGCCAGACCGCAGTGGATTGGAGACCCGGTAGCACTGCCAACTAGTGGCCGAGATTTGCTGTTGGCGGTGGATATCTCGCCTAGTATGCGGCAGCGGGATATGCGTATTGGCGGCCAGATTGTTAACCGTCTTGTGGCGGTAAAATCTGTGGTGGGTGAGTTTGTTGAAAAGCGCGAGGGCGACCGCTTAGGCTTAGTTTTATTTGGTGAGCAGGCCTATCTGCAAACTCCACTGACCTTTGATAGAAAGACATTACAAACATTACTGTATGAGGCACAAATGGGTTTTGCCGGCAGCAATGGTACTGCCATTGGTGATGCTATTGGTTTGGCTGTTAAACGCCTTCAGGATCGCCCAAAAAGTCACCGCGTGGTTATCTTACTAACCGATGGCGCTAATAATGCAGGGGCACTGGAACCGATTAAAGCAGCTCAACTTGCCAATCGCGCCGAGGTTAAAATCTATACCATTGGTGTGGGTGCTCGTGGCGCTAGTGGTTTAGATGAAAAATCCCTAGCCGAGGTTGCCAAAATAACCGGTGGCCAGTTCTTTAGGGCGAGAAACCCTGCGGAACTCGAGGCAATTTACCAGGAACTTAATCGCTTGGAACCGCTAGACCAAGAAGCTGAAACTATACGTCCAACTATCTCCCTCTATCACTGGCCGTTAGGTATAGCTTTTGTACTTAGCTTGCTCATTGCTGTTATTCGACAGCGCGGGAGTATCTATGGCTGATTGGCAGTTCTTAACCGAGTTTCACTTTATTCGCCCGCTGTGGCTCTTAGGCATAGTGCCTGCAGTCTTATGCCTTGGCATTATTAATAAAATAACTCAACAAAGCGGAAACTGGGAAAAAGTCATAAGCCCCGACCTTCTACCCTATCTTATGCAAAACGGTAACAGTAATAATAACTATGCTAAGTATTTTATACGCGGCCTTGTTCTATGCTGGTTATTATTTTGCCTGAGTTTAGCTGGACCATCTTGGAGTAAACTACCCCAACCCGTGCATAAGGAAGATTCAGCGCTAGTGATTGTATTTGATCTTTCGCCGTCAATGTTGGCGCAAGATATCTCTCCCAGCCGCCTTGTAAGAGCACGATATAAAATAATCGATATCTTAAACGCGCGGAAGCAAGGCCTGACAGCACTAGTAGTCTATGGTGGCGAGGCATTCGCAGTCTCTCCACTGACTGAGGATGGCAATACTATTATTAGCCTTGTGCCGACATTAAACCCAACCTTATTACCCACCTATGGCAGCAATACCGAGGATGCTATAGCCACAGCCATTGAACTTATTAGCAATGGTGGCTATCAACAGGCGGATTTATTATTGATAACCGATGGCGTGGATAGAGCTGCCTTTAGAGATATATCCGCTCAACTATCACAGGGTAATTTACGCCTTCATATCTTGGGTATAGGCACTGCTGAAGGGGCTCCTATTCCGCTGGGCAATGGAGGCTTTGTCAAAGATCAAAATGACAGTATTATTCTGCCAAGACTTGAAGCATCATCGCTTAAACAGCTCGCCGAAATAGGCAATGGTTATTATTTCACTCTTAGCAGTGATGATGGCGACATTAAATCTATAACCCATGCTATAGCTCAAGACTTCCCCAATACAACAGAACTTGATAATCGTGCCTTTGATTTATGGGAAGATCGTGGCTTTTGGTTAATAATTCTCTTAATCCCGCTACTATTGGCAAGCTTCCGCAAAGGGGCAGTTTTTGTTTTAGTTTTGGGGCCTGTGTTTCTTTCACCCTCACCCACCCATGCATCGATTTGGCAGGATCTTTGGTATACCGCAGATCAACAGGGGCAAAATGCCTTGCAAAAAGGTGATGCGGCATCAGCTCAGCTTTTGTTTAAAAACCCACAATGGCAGGCCAGCGCTGCTTATAAAAACAATGACTTTGAGACTGCTGCAAAGTATTTTAAGCAGGGTAACAGCGCCGATAACTACTATAATTTGGGCAATGCTATGGCTAAAATGGGTGAGCTTGATAAGGCGATTGACGCCTACACTCAAGCATTAAATATAGAGCCCGATATGCAAGATGCCATTGCTAATCGCGAACTTATCGAGCAACTAAAAAAACAACAGCAAGATCAGTCTAAGAGTGGTGATAAACAAGACCAGGATGACAAGTCACAAGATAGCCAATCACAAGACAGTCAGTCACAAGAGAGCCAGTCTCAAGATAGCCAGCAACAAAACTCATCTGAAGAAAATCAGGCGCAAGAAAATCAACAGCAAACTGAAGATGAGCAACAACAGGCAGAAGAAAAAATAGCAGAGGATAAAGATTCCGCTGAACAAGAATTAAGTGAAATGCAAAAGTCACAACAGCAAGAACTCGAAGAACAGCAACAGCAAGAACTTCAACAGTGGTTGCGACGAGTGCCGGATGATCCGGGCGGCTTATTGCGGCAAAAATTTCGCTATCAGTCACAACAACGGGCGTCAGAACAGCGTCGTCCTCCACCACCTAATCAGCAAGAGCGTTGGTAGATGAGCAAAGTGTTTAAAAACAGTATCTTAACTATTTTGTTAATATTTATGGCAATGCCAAGCTGGGCCTCGCTAATATCTGTGGTTGATAGAACCGAAATAGAAAGCGATGAAACACTGCAATTAACGGTGACTTATTCTGGTCAGGCTGATACCGGCGAGCCAAACTTTAGTCTGTTAAAAAGAGATTTTGAAATACTTTCAAATAACAGGCAGCAGCAATATTCGTGGATTAATGGTGAAACCAAGTCGTCGACTGATTGGAAAATATTATTGTTAGCCAAACGTCAGGGGCAGTTAACTATTCCAGCCCTAAGTTTTAAGGGGCACAGCAGTAAAGCAATAAAAGTGGCGGTGCGCACAGCCGACAAGTCGAATAAAACTGCGGGTAACCAACCAGTGTTTATTCAGACCACGACTGATAAAAATTCTGCCTATATTCAAGAGCAGATCATACTGACCCATCGCTTACACTACTCTGTGCCGCTTCAGGATATATCAATCTCAGAATTTGATATCCCTGACGCAGTGATTCAGCAAGTTGCTGAAGCGCGCTTTAATAAAGCCATTAATGGTAAAAATTATTCTATCATTGAAATTAAATTTGCTCTCTTCCCTCAGGCAGTGGGTAAACTAACCATACCTCGTCAACGCTTTACGGCATTTGAAACCAGCAACTCACAATTTGGCGGCTTTTTTTCGCGCGGTAACCGACTAGCGCGTCTTACCGAAGAAAAAATCATTGATATTATGCCGAGACCTAGCCATATCAGTGCAAGCCAATGGATGCCAAGCAGTCAGCTGAAGCTAGAAGAATCTTGGAGTGATAACTCAGCCACACTAAGCGCTGGTGAACCTATTACTAGAACCATAAAGATAAGCGCGCTGGGCTTAACCGCGGCGCAAATACAGCCTTTGCCGAATATAGAAAATACTGCGCTTAAACTATACCCTGACCAAGCGGTTTTAGAGGACAAGCAAACCAATCGCGGCATATTGGGCATTCGTTCTGAAAGCGTGGCTATTGTGCCCAATCAAGCGGGAAAATTTACCCTTCCTAGCGTAGAGGTAAAATGGTGGGATACAGTTAATAATCGTATGCAAACTAGCCGCTTACCAGAGAAAACCTTTACTGTAATTGCAGCAAAAAATACGCCGCAAATAGGTTATGAGAACAACCTTGCAAACCAGCAAACTATACCCACTAATAACCCAGCATACACCCCTGCTCTATCCAAGCTTACCCACTGGTCATTGAGTCTAAATGCGCTGCTAATTTCTGTGATTGTCGGGCTTTTATTCTGGCAGAGAAAAACCCAGGTAAAACCCATTGCGGAGGCGATAACCAACCTTCCCAATGCCAAACAGTTGCTTAACCAAATTGCTAAGCAGGCGGCTAACAATGACCTAGCGGCGATGCGCGATAGCATTTTACTTTGGGGTGCTGAGGTATTTGCACAGCAGCCCCCAAGGTCGCTAAATCAACTGGCTGATTTCATGGCTAACCAAGAGCTAAAACAACAATTTTCTCTTTTGGATCAGGGCTTATTTAAGACAGGCAGTGAGAATACCTCTAAGGTTGATACACAAGCAATTGTAAAAGCTTTAAAAGGCTTTTCTGTAACGAGTAAAGTCATCAAACATAGTGGCGCCGAACTCAAGCCGCTATATCCGCATTGAGAGTAAAAACTACAGCGACTTAGTCACAATCTCCTGAATATCCTTAACTAATCCCTGATGATCAGCGATTGCCTGTAAGGCATCACGCATTAACTGACGATTGGGCTCGGGCAGTTTTTTCCATCTTGTTAAGGGCGTTACCAAACGTGCCGCTACCTGAGGATTAAGGGCATTCAGGGCAATGATTTGCTGTTGTAAAAAAACATAGCCTGAACCATCAATGTTATGAAAGTTAATTGGATTTGCGCTACAAAATGCTCCCAATAGACTTCGCGCTTTATTGGGGTTATTAATACTAAAGGCTGGGTGCGCCATAAGCGCCTTAACGCGATCCAATCCATTAATTAGCTTACTGGTTGCCTGTATCTGTAACCATAGATTCATCGCCAGAGTTTCATCGGCATAATCTATTTCAAAGGCTTTTAAGGCCCTTAGCGTATAAGAGTCTGCGGCCTTGCAGTTAACTAGGGCACTCAGTGCCGCTGCCTTATCAGTCATATTACTGGCATTATTAAATTGCTCCCATGCCATCTCTGGCCCAACTGATTCGACCTGCATCAAATAGCCCAATACACAGTTTCGCAATGCTCGCTTACCTATTTGCTCGGCTTCTGGCGCGTAGTCTTGCTTCTCGGTTAAACGCTGATAGGTTGTAACTAGCTTGTCCTGCAGTGCGTTGGCTATGGACTGTCGAGCAAATTCACGGGCGCGGTGAATAGATTCCACGTATATAGTTTCTGCCTGTTCATGCAGTTGCGCCTCACTGGGCAGTTGCAACATTAGATTAACCATTGCCGGATCTAGATCATGGTCTGATAGCAGTGCATCAAACACATCAATTAACTGCTGATCCATAACCAGTTGACGCTCGGCTTTAGCATCTTCAATTAATTGGTTGAGCACTTTAAGGCTCAGTTTTTGACCGGCATCCCAGCGATTGAAGCCATCAGAATCATTGGCCATCAAATGAGCTAATTCATCACTACTGTATTCGTAATTCAGTTTTATTGGCGCTGAGAAACCACGCAATAATGATGGTACCGGTGGTTGTTGTATGTTTTCGAATACCAGTGTTTGATTCTGTTCATAAAGGCAGAAAACAATACTTTTGTCGCCCTGTTGATTAAGCGGTAAATCCTTTCCATCAGCTCCTACTAAACCTAATTTAATTGGAATATAAAATGGCTGTTTATTACTTTGACCCGGGGTAACCGGACAGCTTTGGTTAAAGCTTAGGCTATAGGTTTTTGTCTCTGTTTCATAATGACTTTGAACATCTACCTGAGGGGTTCCAGATTGCTTATACCAGCGTCGGAATTGCTTTAGGTCTATACCACTGACCTCTTCCATGGCGCCGACAAATTCTTCAATGGTGACTGCCTGCCCATCATGTCGGGTGAAATATAAATCACTGCCCTGCCGGAATTTTTTATCGCCTAATAGACTGTGAATCATGCCTACCACTTCGGCACCCTTTTCGTACACCGTTAGGGTATAAAAATTATTAATCTCCATATAGGCATCAGGTTGCACTGGATGTGACATAGGGCCTGCATCTTCAGCGAACTGATGAGTGCGTAAATAGACTACATCTTCAATACGCTTAACCACTGGCGAGTTCATATCGGCTGAAAACTGGCTATCTCTGTAAACAGTAAAGCCTTCTTTTAGGCTCAACTGAAACCAATCTCTACAGGTTACTCGGTTACCGGACCAGTTATGAAAATACTCGTGGGCAACAATACCTTCTACACGCTGAAAGGCCGCATCTGTGGTGGTTTTTGGATTTGCTAATACCGCAGAGGTATTAAAGATATTAAGCCCTTTATTCTCCATTGCACCCATATTGAAATCATCTACCGCAACAATCATAAAGCGATTTAGATCATATTCACGGCCATAGGTGTTCTCGTCCCAACGCATGGAATTCTTCAACGACAACATTGCGTGTTCGCATTTATTCAGGTCTTTTTCTTCAACAAAAATCTGCAGTAAAATTTCACGCTGGGTACAGGTGGTAAAGCTATCCTCAACCACACTGAGGTTTCCGGCAACCAGAGCAAATAAATAGGCAGGTTTTTTAAACGGGTCGTGCCAAGTGGCAAAATGCCGACCATGGTCTAATTCTCCCTGCTCAATAGCATTTCCATTAGACAGCAATATTGGAAATTGCTGTTTGTCGGCTATTAACTTGGTAGTGAACTCTGACATTACGTCCGGGCGATCAAGATAGAAGGTTATATTCCTAAAACCCTCAGCCTCACATTGGGTACAATACATGGTGCGCGATTTATATAGACCCATCATTGTTGTGTTTAAATGAGGCTTAATAAGCACCTCAATACTCACTACACAGTTATCCGGCACATGATTAATGACCAAGCCATCCTCAGTGCGCTGATAGCTACTATCGGCGATAGTCTGACCATCAATAGAAATTTCCTGTAAATCTAACTCGGCACCACCGTGCAGAAATAAAGGCTTTGAAATTTGCTTGCTGTCTGGGTTGCGACGGATCGAGAGCTGGCTATTTACACGACAGTATTGATCATGCAAATCAAAAATCAAGGTGGTTTTATCAATCAAAAATTCAGGGACCTGGTAATCTTTTAAGTAGATAGTTTGTGGTGTTGCGTCTCTCACAGTATTTGCGCCTTATTTATGCTGAAAACTGCACATTATATGCAGTGAATTTTCTAATATTGATAACACCAGTATCGAGAATCAAGTACTGGCCTTTGATACCTTGAAGAACCCCTTCAATAATGGGTTGCTTATCAAAGTTTAAACTTTTTACTTTTTGCGGAAATTCTAATACGGGAAAATTAATATCAACCACCTTTTGATGATACAGCCGCTGAATAGCTAGCAAGCCAAATTTTTGTTCAATCGCACTGAGGCCAGATTCTGATTGAGCAATGATTTGATCGCGAATTTGCTCCAAATCAACGGCCTCTGCATTACCCTTAAGCATCTTTTGCCAGTGAGTTTTATCGGCAATATGCTGACGCAAACAGTCCTCAATTAAACCTGCCTGATAGCGCGATTTAACCCGAAAAATAGGCATGGCCTGAGTTGCCCCCTGATCAATCCAACGCGTTGGCACTTGAGACCCTCGAGTGATTCCTACTTTAACACCAGAACTATTAGCCAAATAAACATAATGATCGGTAAAACAGTATTTTTCACCCCAGCTTGGATCACGACAAGTGCCCTGTTCATAGTGGCATTTTTCCGGACTCATAATACAGGTATCACATTGAGGCAACTTGGTGAAACAGGGATAACAATAACCCTGACTAAAGCTTTTTTTAGATCGTCGCCCACAATGCGTACAGTGAATATCTCCCAGATACTCTAGGCGAATAGGTTTACCCAATAGAACATTGAGTGGCTCGCGATGATCATCTACGGGCAAAAAATATTGCACTTGCTCACTGAGCTCAACCTGCATTTTTGCCAAATGACCTGATACAGAAATAGCCATTAATGATCCCATTTTATTGGTTTAGGTTTATCCTCTGGGGCGCAGGCAGATTCTTTGGGCGGAACATAGCCGGTTCTCTCAATCTCGGGATTACGCTGATCATAGGCAATAATCGCTTGCATACACAGTGAACGCTGCTCATCACTAATTCTGCGACCATCGGGCCACTTACCAATCTCTACCGCCTTTTGTAACTTCTGATAGATATCTGGAGTAATACTATTTAAGAGTTGTTGAAGATCCATACCTACTCTCTATTTGTTATCACTGCTAACAATAAGACTTTTTAGCGCGAAAACCATACCTATTAACAGACCGACTACTAAGCCGCTTAAATGTGCAGCATTACCCACGCCTATACCCAATGCAACTTCTAAAACACCGGTCATACATAGTACTAACCAACCCACCATAAAACCCATTAAACCACTTGGAAGGGGCGAAAAATGATGTGGCGCAATTTTACACTTTATCCAAAGGTAGCCTAAAAGCGCATATATCACACCGGACATACCACCAAAATAAATTGTACCAGACCAGTAAAACTGCGACATATTAGAGGTAATACCACTTATTAAAACTATCAATAGAAAATGAAAAGAACCATGATGAATTTCTATTTTAGACCCTAACAAGCCTAACCAAAGACAGTTAAAAACCAAATGTAATATGCCAAAGTGCAAAAAAATAGGGCTCACCATTCGGTAGTATTGACCCGCATCTGGAGGTGCAAAGAAAAGTGTATTGGTGAGAGACGGGCTCAGCTCTACAATGGCCGCACCAATCACAGAACTTAGCACTAGAAACGCGACAATTGGACTGCGCTTGATTCCTATGCGCCAACTAGCAATATTCCAAAAATTCATAATTCCCTCTAGATATCGGTAGTAACTTACCTTTCTTTCTTTACGCCCAAACGACTGCCCCAGCCTAATTTTGAGCGAGAAACTTTATAAAAGTTATTATCTTTAGGGTGAATTAGGGAAATTGCATGTTGATGCTTTTGAATTCGAATAGTATCACCGGGCTCAGTCATCAAATCATCCTGACCATCACAGGTAACCGATGGGTGTAATTCATGCTTTGAATTGACTCTAATTTCTATCTCAGAACCACCATTAAGAACTATTGGCCTACTACTGAGTGTATGAGGATTTAAAGGCACGCACACCATGGCATCTAGCTCAGGGCAGATTAAAGGACCACCGGCAGATAACGCATATGCTGTGGATCCTGTAGGTGTCGCAACAATTAAACCATCAGAACGCTGACTGTAAACAAACTCGCCATCTACATAGAGCTCAAACTCCATCATTCGAACAGACATGCCAGGGTGAAGAACAACATCGTTCAACGCGGTTCCAGAACCAATAACACTGCCATTACGAGAAATACTGGTATTTAGCATAAAACGTTCGGTTTGCTTGAACTCACCAGCTAATACAGCTGATACGCGCTCCTCAATCTCATCCGGCGTTATATCAGTCAAAAAACCCAGTCTACCTAGGTTAATGCCTAGAAGTGGAATATTACTGGAGGCAATTTTTCGACAAGCACTCAGGATACTGCCATCACCACCGACAACAATAACCAGGTCAATTGCTGCAAGAAATTCATCGAGTTTTAAAGAATTTTTTACCGACCAATCAACCAACTGTGCGGTATTTTTCTCATACACCACATCTCTACCCTGAACTTGCAGAAAGGCATCCAGTTTTAGGATAGATTGCTTAACCTCTTGAGCATCTATACTGCTAAGCAATCCAATTCGTTGAAAATGTGACATATTTATGTGCTACCAACAATAAACCCATGATTATACAGACTAGCCGCATTTTTGATGCATATTCATAAAATAAAATTTATACGTTGATGGTAACAAGCTGCGGG
>JBMZEV010000026.1:0-16083 GCA_049615065.1 Porticoccaceae bacterium
TTTCCTGAAAGGCATCTTGACCAATTTTAATTTTTGGAACCTGACCAGAAATAACCACCAAAGGGATAGAATCCATATAGGCTGTTGCGATACCGGTAATAGCATTAGTTGCACCAGGACCAGAGGTTACAAGGGCTGTACCCACCTCTCCCGTAGATCGTGAAAACCCGTCCGCGGCATGAACCGCCGCCTGTTCATGGCGAACCAAAAGATGGTGAACATCTTCTTGTCGATACAGTGCATCATAAATATGCAGCGCAGCACCGCCCGGGTATCCCCAAACATGCTTTACACCTGCGTCTTTTAAGGCGCGAATAACGATTTCACCGCCAGATAAATGTTCCATAACTTGTCCTCTAAATACCTATCTCTTAGATATATAACTAAGAGCTAAAAGAACCTTTCCCAGTGGTGACTAGGCTGAAACATCAATAGGGACGCCACAAAAGTAGCTAGTTACAGTCACACCGGTAAGTGTTTTGACCGTTCGTAGGGGCTATGGGTAATAGCTCCATCTCTTATGATGACCAGCGGTATGGGTTACACCTGTCTGGTACTTGGACTTAAAATCTAACTCAATACGAGTCAATTTGCGGCTAATTTACCAGTTTTTAACCAGTAGTCAACAAAAACCGCAAGAAATTTGCTTAAAAATTAACCAGCTAACTGCACAGGGATGGTATTTGAAGTGCGCTCAACGCTGTTATCTTCATTGAGATAGACCAAGCGTGGCTTGTGTTCAGCCGCTTCCTGTTCGTTAAACTGTCCATAGGTGGCAATAATTATACGATCACCCACCTGACACAGGCGCGCCGCTGCGCCATTGATCGAAATAGTGCCAGAACCTGCTTCAGCAGCAATAATATAGGTAGTGAAACGCTCACCATTATCGACATTATAAATATCGATTTGCTCAAACTCACGCATACCCGCCAACTTGAGCAGGTCCGTATCAATGGCACAAGAACCGTCGTACCAAAGCTCCGCTTGAGTAACGCAAGCCATATGTAATTTAGCTTTTAAAAAGGCCGATAACACAATATTGTCCTAATTTTCCTCTATATACCCATTATACCAAGAGAGAATATTGTTTGCGAAACATTGATGATTGAATTATTTCAAACTAATACTGATATTATCAATTAAGCGCGCCGAGGCTGTATACATGGCACCTAAAATAGTGATTTGACGATCGTCGACAGCTGCAGGCTGCAACGTTTTACTGTTACTTACTGTTACGTAATCTGTTTTGAAACCCTCAGATTCAATACGTTTTTTTGCCTCTAGCTCTAGAGTTGTAAAATCAAGATTGCCCGCCTTGATCTGCTTGGCTATTAGCTCTAAAACCTGTTTTAAAATTTTTACCTTGGGACGCTCTTGTTTGCTGATATAACTGTTTCTGGAGCTCATGGCCAAACCGTCAGGTTCACGATGAATGGGTGCAGAAATTATTTTCACCGGCAGACAAAGATCCTCTGTCATACGCTTGATAACCGCTAGTTGCTGATAATCTTTAATACCAAATATTGCTTCATCGGGCTGCACTATATTAAACAACTTGCTGACCACCGTAGTAACGCCTTCAAAGTGGCCGGGGCGACTGGCACCACAGAGAACATCGGTCATAGTAGGACAGATAACTCGACTCTGTGTATCAAGACCATTGGGGTACATTTCACCATCTTCGGGGTAAAAAAGGTAATCGCAGCCAACTTGATCAAGTTTTGTACAATCTGATTCGTAAGTGCGAGGATACTTATCCCAATCCTCATTAAGACCAAATTGTAGCGCGTTGACAAAAATTGAACAGACAACAATGTCGTTCGTCTCTTTGGCCTGCTTTATTAGAGCCAAATGACCATCATGAAGGTTTCCCATGGTAGGGACAAAACCAATGGTTTGATTGTTATTGCGGTGCTTGCGAAGGATGTCCCTAAGACCATTGATACTATGAAATACCTGCATTGCTGTCCCCTGTATTTAATCGCTTAGCTCAGCGCTTAACTTAGTATTCAGCGAAGTTATCAACTGCAAGATTTTCGAAACGAGTATATTTACCCATAAACATAAGACGACAGGTTCCTATGGGGCCATTTCGCTGCTTACCAAGGATTATCTCAGCTGTCCCCTTGTCAGGGCTATCTTCGTTATACACCTCATCGCGATAGATAAAGGCAATGACATCAGCATCTTGCTCAATAGCACCAGATTCACGCAAATCAGCATTGACTGGTCGCTTGTTAGGTCTCTGCTCTACATTACGACTAAGCTGAGATAGAGCGATCATTGGACACTCATACTCTCTTGCTAAACCTTTAAGTTCACGAGAAATTTGTGAAATCTCTTGAACCCTGCCCTCCGAAGCATTACTGCCACTCATTAACTGAAGGTAATCCACCATGATCAAACCGGGTTGCGCCTGTCTATACAATTCGTCGTTGTCAGGCTGAGAATCTGAACCATGCTCTTTATGCCATTGCTGACGCAACTGCTCAACACGCTCGCGGGTAAATTGTTTAATTCTACTGCGCATTTCCAACGGTGTAATACCGGCAGAATCATCAATAAATAAGGGGCGATCTTTGAGTCGTTGGGCAGCACTACTCAAGCGCGGCCAATCATCCTCTTGCAAATTACCTGAACGCATTCGGGTTTGATCGATCTTGCCCATAGAGGAAAGCATTCTGGTAATCAGCTGACTGGCGGGCATTTCCAAAGAGAATACTAGTACCGGACGATCCTGATGCAGGGTTGCATGCTCAACCATATTCATGGCAAAGGATGTTTTACCCATAGAGGGTCGACCGGCAACAATAATAAGATCTGACTTTTGCCAGCCCGAAGTCATATTATCTAAATCGGAAAACCCAGTGCTCAAGCCGGTAATATCGGCATCATTTTTAAATAGCTCATCTAGGCGAGCTACTGCATCTTTAATAAGATTATTAACATCTTTGAAACCACCCTGCTTGGGTCGATTTTCGATAATTTCTTGCAGTCTTGCTTCGGCCTCTGCCAAAAGTTTACCGCTATCCCAACCTACAGGATTGTAACTTTTTCGCACAATTTCACTGGAGGCAGTAATCAGCTGTCGAACAATTGAACGCTCTAAGACAATTTGGGTATAGGCTTTAACATTGGCTGAACTCGGCGTATTTTGTGCTAAATCAACAAGATACTCAGCGCCCCCTACCACACTTAATTCATTAGTATTTTGCAGGTGTTCCGTCAGGGTAATAGGATCGAATGGTTGACCCTCTGAGGCCAATCCAGCCATAGCATTGAAGATAGAACGGTGGTCAGCACCAAAAAAGTCGTCTTCGCCCAGAACCTCAGCAACAGAATCAAAGGCATCATTCTTTAACATTAGGCCGCCTAAAACTGCCTGTTCCGCTTCTAATGAGTGCGGCAGGGGCTGGCTTAATTTTGGCTCGGCAAAAAGTGCTTCGTTCATAGCTTTGGTTTTATTAAATTATGGACGTTGATTATAGAGCGACTAGAAGACAAATTAACACAGTGAATTGAAAATATTTTTTAAAAACTAAAACGGCACCGACTCTTTAAGGAGCCAATGCCGTCTCGAAATTTACTGAAGAGTGTTTAGTTAAGCTTATTCAGCTTCAACAACCACCGTGATAGCCTGAGTTACATCTGTGTGTAACTGAACTTCGACGGTAAATTCACCAATATTGCGAATAGCGCCTTCGGGCATATTAATTTCACTTTTAGTGATATCGCCACCAGCGTTGTTCACTGCTTCTTCAATTTCACGAGTTCCAACAGAACCAAAAAGCTTGCCTTCATCGCCAGCATTAGCGGCAATTGTAACAGAAGCAATTTCAACCAACTTATTTGCTCTGATTTGTGCTTTTTCCATTTTGTCGGCGGCTGCAGCTTCTAAGTCAGCGCGACGAGCTTCAAACTCTTCGAGGTTCGCTTTAGTTGCAAACAATGCCTTACCCTGAGGTATGAGGTAGTTGCGGCCATAGCCAGACTTAACATTGGCAAGATCGCCAATATTTCCCAACTTACCAATTTTTTCCAATAGAATAACTTCCATCTCTTACACCCTTTATCTATTAATAAACTCAAGCTTTGGAGTTCTTATACCCTTCTAATCTCGAGCGCAAATCAATTAAACTGTCGGTTAAACCTAATACCACTAATATCAGTGTAACAGGCTTACCCACCATAATCATTCCGACATAAACAAATGCCAACCACTGCTTACCTTGACCGAATAGCTTAACCGTAAAATGAACCAATGCTATACCAGCTACCAACAATGGCAATGCGGCTAATTCTGCCCATAATTGCGAGCTGTTTGGTAAAAGCTGCCCTGTTAAAACTATTGCAACTAGCAATACAGCCACTTTTACTTCGATAGTAAAGCTATGGAATTCTTTTTGAAATCCACCTGGATTGTATATTCCAGCTTGCCACCATCGCGCTAGCATCAAACTCATCATTGAACCAATTGCTAATATTGTAGCAACTAATCCGAGCAACATTGACTCAGTAAGCTCAATACTTAGTTGAGTATCTTGCTCTTCGTTTTTAACATTAGCCAGCATCTCTTGTGCTGCTGCAACCAAACTAGTTACTGACGAGCCCATCAAAATGCCAAACGCCAAACTAATAATAACTGCAGCTACTACTATGGCTAACAATGTCCATTGCCATGAAGCCAAAACCTTATGCACTATAGCAGCTACAACCATAATCCCAAGAGACGCTATGGAGACAGCGGTTAGCAGCGGATTTTCTGAGCCAGCTTGCTGGATTAAGACCAGTGCTAACGAAATCCATAGGAACAACAATATTCCTTCTTTGGCACCCTTACTCAAAGATACCAATGCTATGGCTGCCGAGCTAATTAGTGGGAAGAAACTTCCTACTAAAGCTACAATTAAGGCCTGCAACCGCCCACGCAATATAAACTCAGCTAGGGCTTTCAAGGTAATCTACCTAAATTAGCTATGGCTATCAGTGTAGGGCAATAGAGCTACATAGCGCGCACGCTTAATAGCTTCAGATAGCTCACGCTGATAACGTGCTTTAGTACCAGTAATTCTACTAGGTACGATTTTTCCTGTCTCTGATACATAGCCTTTAAGCGTATCGAGATCTTTGTAATCTATCTCAGAAGCACCTTCGGCACTGAAGCGACAGAATTTTCTTCTTCGAACAAATCTAGCCATTATTCTTCTCCTTCTTCTGCAGTTGCTTCTTGTGCAGGTGCTTCTTCTACACCTTCTTTAGCGTCTGATTCAGCTTTAGCAGCTGCTTCTGCTTTCTCTGCTGATTCCTTAGCTTTGGCCGCCTTGTGACGTTCGCGAGCTTCTTTATCAGCTTTTTCAGCGTTTTCTTGCTTCATGATGGGTGATTCTTCGGTAATAGCCTCATCGCGGCGAATAACCATGCTTCTAAGCACAGCATCGTTGTATCTGAATGAAGAATTTAATTCATCAAGGATATCTTGATCACACTCTACATTCATAAGAACATAATGTGCTTTGTGAATTTTGTTGATGGGGTAAGCGAGTTGGCGACGTCCCCAGTCTTCAAGACGGTGAACAGAACCCTTTCCAGCTTCGATAGCAGATGTGTATCTCTCTACCATACCAGCTACTTGCTCGCTCTGATCTGGGTGGACCAGGAACATTATTTCGTAGTGACGCATTGTATCTCCTCATGGATTTAAAAGTCTCCCGCTACCACCAACTTGATGATGCAGTGAGACAAGGAGTGCCTGAGATAAGTTAAATCTGCTTCTCAGACCCTTCGAGCCGCGCGATTATAGAGACTTGCTGCCTATGTTGCAACACTAAGCTGCGGGCTTGCACTTCAATCCCTGAGCTTATTTTCTCGATGAGCGAGAATTGTAAGAATAGAGGCTACGTTAGTCTTTGGTTTTTTCAGCAAGAATGTAATTGCTATCTCTTCAACAGCAACAATCACATGAAAAACAATAACCAGCCTAAAAAATATCTGATTATCAGCAAGCACAAGCAAGTAAAAAGCTGGTGCTATTAGGACTGCGGCAATTTTGGCGCCCCAGGTATGATAACTTGGGAAGTGGCTAAAACGTATCACAGCAATAACAACCGGCAAGACATAACTTAAGGTTGCTGCGACGAGGTAGAAAAACTGGTCAATAAAAATTAACGGCCAAATATAATACAGACCAACAATCATCATAGCGTAGGTTGCCATATCTGCCCAACTATCAAGTCTAGCCCCAAACTCTGTAACCTGATTTAATTTTCTAGCAAAGTAACCGTCAAGCATATCGCTTAAAAGAGAAATTGCTAGCACCAATAGAAACCAGCTTGCCTCTCTAAAGCATACCGCCACGATCAGAACTGGCACTAACACCACCCGCAACAGGCTTAACAAATTGGGTATAGAGAAAATATTTTTATCCATAACCACTGACTCTATTTTTTAGAATAACCCGCTAATACTAGACCCAAAATAACCAATAATTCTAGTGTCGCTGTCTTACAGCCTCGTAGAGACAAACTCCCGCTGCTACAGAAACATTAAGACTGCTGACTTTGCCAGCCATTGGCAACTTAGCTAAAAAATCACACTGACTAGTCACTAATTTACGCATCCCAGTTCCTTCCGATCCCATCACCATAACGATAGGACCTTTAAGATCGACATCATAAATTGTTTGCTTAGCTTCACCCGAAGTTCCCACGGCCCAAACACCCTTTTCCCGAAGGTCTTTTAGAGTTCTTGCCAAATTGGTTACCACTACCAACGGTATTGTTTCTGCGGCGCCCGATGCCACTTTAGACACAACTGCGGTCAAACCCACCGAGTTATCCTTTGGCACTATAACTGCCTGAACCCCGGCCCCGTCAGCTGATCGCAGACAGGCACCCAAATTATGCGGATCAGTCACGCCATCGAGCATTAAGAAGAAAGCGTTTTGACCCTGCTGCTCAACTAACTTAGTCAGGTATGCCTCATTGAAAGTTACACCCTCTTTACAGAGTGCCACCACGCCTTGATGGCGTCCCTCAACCAATGAATCTAAATTTTGTGCAGTAGACCACTGGATAGCAACCCCATGTTGGTCGGCTAAATTTAGTAACTTTTGCAGTCGTGCATCTTGGCGCGCCCTGACAACCCTCAACTCTTTCACCCGCTGGGGCGATGTTTTAAGAATTGACTGCACCGCGTGAATACCAAAAATCCAATCCAAGTTAACTCTCCTAGAATACCTTTGTTGACTTATCAATTGCACATTGTACTGGCTTTGTGCAGAATTCTGCTATTAATCTAATACCAAAGTTGGAGATTTACTATTAAACCCCATACTGAATTTGATCAACTCCCCTCTGCGGGACTGTTTCGAAGGCTTGCCGCACTGGTCTATGATACCTTTCTATTATTCGCCATTACCCTAGGCTATGGTGCATTACTGCTAATTCTAAAGATGATTGCCTTTGGCACAGAGGGGCTGGAGGATATTCAACCCAATGCATTTATTCAATGGCTGAGTTTATTTGGCTGGATAGCCTGTCTAATGGGTTATTACTATATTTGTTGGCGTAAACAGGGGCAGACACTGGGAATGAAAGCATGGCGGCTTAGACTGCAGCAGATAGATGGCAGTCTTGCCACTGCTCAACAATGTTTAAAACGTTGTCCACTGGCTTTTATTTCTCTGGCTGCTTTTGGTTTGGGCTATTTTTACTGTTATATACCGCCCAAAAAAGCCTGTGCTCACGATCTTTTAACCCGCACAACCGTGGTGGTTTTAGAAAAGAGTTAATCTGCTGGGGAAGCTAAAACAACCAAACAGCAGGAATAGATACCTACCCTGCTCTTTTCAACAAAAAAAGACCTATGGCAAAGCACATAACGATAGGGGCTAGCACTGCCAGTACTGGCGGCATTTCAAACACAATACTCAGAGGGCCCAAAATATCTGAAAGCAATTTAAAGCTAATGCCAAATAATACACCGACAAAAACCCTAAAACCGACCGTTGCCTGCCGCAATGGCCCAAATACGAAGGCAATACCTACAAGCACCAAGCTAAAAATCGCCAGGGGTTGAAGCACCTTGCTCCAAAAAGCCAGTCTATATTTTGCTGAATCCGCTTTGCGCTCGTCTAAATAATCAATATGGTCACTCAAAGAACCTGCAGAAAGCGCATCAGCAGGCAAGATATTCAAAGTTAAGACCTCAGGCGTTAACTCAGTTTGCCACTTTCGAGTCACCCACTTCCTGGTGTAAGTTTGCTGCTCGACAAACAGCGTGCTAGACACATTTTCTTCGACCCAAAAGCTATCAGTTTTATTAAATGTAGCCCTAGATGAGAAGCTTGCCTCTTCAAGCTGGCGCTGCTCATTTAATCTATATCGAGTAACCCCAAAAAGAACACCACCAGGGAATACCGCATTGAAGTGAATAAATTCATCTCCCTCTTTGGCCCAAAACCCCGAGGTAGAATCTAGAGCAGATTCGCCCTTGCGTAAATACTCTCTTTTGCTGTCGGCCAACTGATCCAAATAGGGTGAAAAATATTCCCCTATCAATGCCGCCAAAAGAATAAAGACCACAACCGGCTTAAACACCAGCAATACAATGCGAAACAGGGAAACTCCTGCGGCACGCATCACTATTACTTCGCTATTGGTGGCGAGCATACCCAAACCGACCAAGCAACCAATCAATGAGGCTAGCGGAGTATATTCATAGACAGTGGATGGCAATTTAGTTGCGGTGTAGATCAATACATCGACAAACTGGTAGTTGCGTTTAATATCACCCATCTGATCAATAATGCCAGCAACCACATCCAAGCCAACAATAGCCACAAGCGCTACGGCAATCGCCGACATTACATTAACGCCAATATAACCTGATAGTCTTTTACTCATTAGGCGTTACTCCTTTGAGTTGAACTGATCAAGCGACGCAAATAAAACTGTATTCTCTGGGAAAAAATCAAAGCTAAAGCAATGGATAAAAATACCAGATGCACAGGTATTAGAGTTAAGCCTATTGGCAAGCTGCCAGATTCAATAGCCCCTCGCGCCGTATTAAGTGATACCAAGTAGGCAAAATACAACAGAACTGCGGGTAAAATCCGTGCAAAACGACCAGATCGAGGGTCTATTCGACTTAGGGGCACTGCAAGCAATGTCACAATCAACATCATTACGGGAATTGAAAATCGCCACTGAAGTGCTACTCGATGCTCAATATCAGATGAATCCATTAACGCCTTGGTGGTCATAGCATCTGTTGCCGTGTCTTCCGACAGCTCTTCCGGCGGAGCTAGTCTTGTTCCAAACTCGTCAAAATAGGTAATTTGGTAATCATATCTACCGGGAATACCCTCGACTCGGTAGCCCTTTTCAAGAGTTAGATAGCGCTCATCCGAATT
This sequence comes from Porticoccaceae bacterium, assembly GCA_049615065.1. Lineage (GTDB taxonomy): Bacteria > Pseudomonadota > Gammaproteobacteria > Pseudomonadales > Porticoccaceae > HTCC2207. The sequence goes on from JBMZEV010000026.1 coordinate 9,416, forward strand.
GATAGCCTTAGTCTGCAAGCCACTGTCTGCAATCACTAAAACCAGACTGCCCTCAGAGGAGTCCGAAGCCTCTATGGAGGCCGACATAAACACATTCTCGAGTTGTCGATCTTCAGAGATGGAATTTACCCAAGTCACACCTTTGCCGCCGCGCAGTGAATAAAATGTTTTTTCCGTGACCCGATCAAGCTCACTCTTCTGCTCCTGAACGCTAAAAATAGCCTCAGCTTTTTTAATACCTACCGGCGTCACATACAAACTCAGAACAGCCACAACCAAAGCTAAAAAACTAGCTATAATCAAGGTATAAGACAATAACCTTCGCTCAGAAAAGCCACAGGCTTTAAGTACGCTCATCTCATTTTCAACATACAGGCGACCAAAGGTCAGCAATACCGCCAAAAAGAACGCCAGCGGCAGGGTCAGCTCCAAGAATCCGGGTATACGATAGCCAATGACCGCAAAAATAACCTCGGGATCCATAGTGCCCGACATAGCATTAGCCAGATACTTTACAAAGCGACCACTGATCAGCACCATCAGTAACACAACACAGACCGCGGCGGTTACCGACAAAAGCTCACGACTTAAATAACGAAAAATAATCACGAGATTAATCTTTAACCCTTGGGTGCAGTTGTAGTAAGTGGTATGGTTCTATTAACATTTTCACTCTTATAACTTAGTTACCAAATGGATATTTTATGAAGTTTACTGCATCTTGCGCCGAACTGTCAGGTTTAAAAGCAGATTCCCTAATTCTACCCACAGGCTCAACCCTAGAAAATAGCGCAAAAATCATCAATCAACTGCTAGATAACGCCGTTGAATCAGTGATTGAATCTGGCGAATTTTCAGCCAAATCAGGACAGGTGATGGTGCTGAATCTTGCAAACTCAGATATCAAACGCCTGATACTGTTGGGAACAGATAAGCTGTGCAACCAACGACAGGTTAAAAAAGCAGTCACCGCAGCCGCCGTTGCACTGAATAAAACCAAAGCCAAAACTGCCCTGTGGGTAAGTGGCCAACTAAGTGACAACCCTCAAGCCGAGGCATCTATTGTCGCCCAATCAATTACCGCCAGTGTTTACAATTACAAAAAACACAATACCGACAAAAGACCAGATCTAGAATCACTGGTATTTGCGACTGCCGACCAATCTGCCGCCGACAAAGCCAGTCAGGGTCTCGAATACGGTGCCGCGGTTGGCGAAGGTATGAATATAGCCAAGCAACTGGGCAACCTACCCGCCAATATCTGCACCCCCAGCTATCTAGCCGATCAAGCCATAGAGCTGGGTAAGAAAAAGCTTAAAAACGCCAGCATTACTACAGAGATTTTAGATCGCGCAGAGATGCAAAAGCTTAAAATGGACTCACTGCTTTCAGTTGCACAGGGGTCCGATGAGCCGCCCAAGCTGATTATTATCAATTACCGAGGCGCCGAGCCCAGTAAAAAACCCGTAGTACTAGTGGGCAAGGCAGTAACTTTTGATACCGGTGGTATCAGCCTAAAACCCGGACGCGGCATGGACGAAATGAAATACGATATGTGCGGTGGCGCATCGGTTATAGGTGTTATCAACGCCCTAACACAACTGCAATTACCCATTAACGTGGTGGGTATTATTCCCGCTACCGAAAATATGCCCAATGGCAGTGCAACCAAGCCCGGCGATGTAGTCACCAGTATGTCAGGGCAGACCATTGAGATTCTTAATACCGATGCCGAGGGGCGGCTAATTTTGTGCGACTCCCTGACCTATGCGGCAAAATTTGATCCAGATACAGTCATTGATATTGCAACCCTAACCGGCGCAGTAATCAGCGCCCTAGGCAAAGTAGCATCCGGTGTTTTATCCAACGATCAACAGCTAGCCAACCAACTGATCGAAAGCGGCACTCAAAGTGCAGACCCCGTATGGCAACTGCCACTATGGGAAGAATACGACGATCTGCTTAAAAGTAACTTTGCCGATATGGCAAATATAGGCGGTCCGCAGGCGGGCACTATTACCGCCGGCTGTTTTCTAGCGCGCTACGCCAAAGATTATAAATGGGCCCACCTTGATGTTGCTGGCACCGCATGGCTATCCGGTGCCAATAAAGGCGCCACCGGTCGCCCAGTACCACTGCTAATGGAATATCTGCGTCAAAAAAGTGAATCGGCAAGTGACTAAGGTAACATTTTACAAACTTGCCAGCACAGCACCCACGCTAAAATTTGTCTGCCAGCTAATAAAAAAAGCCTGCGCCGCCAAACAACAGGTGCTGTGCCTAGTCGCCGACGAACAGACCGCCGAACAGCTCGATCAACTGCTGTGGGAATTTGAGCCAGAGGCATTTATCCCCCATGGTATTGGCATTGATCAGCAACCAGTGGCGATTAGCTCAGAAGCGCAACCGGGCGAACACCATCAGATTTTAATCAATCTACAGGGCGAAATACCCATATGGTTTAGCCGTTTCGAGCGCGTGATCGAACTAGTGCAACCCGAATCAGAGCATGAGCAGGTTAAGCGCGATAACTTTCGCTTTTATAAAGAGCGCGGCTATGCACTGGATTTTCATGATATAAGCAATAGTTTTTCTTAAATAAAAAGCTATTAAAAGCATATTAATACTATTTATAAAACGGATGGGCTAGCCCCAAGTTGCCTCAACACTTATAATTGCCGATCTTAAAAATAACCACCATTTTATAAATTAACTGAGATAAATAATGGATAAAACATTTGCCCCCCAAGATATTGAAGACAAGTGGTATAAAACTTGGGAAAAAAGTGGTTATTTTGCCCCCAGTGGTGAGGGCGAAGCCTATAGTATTGTTATTCCTCCGCCCAATGTTACCGGCAGCCTGCATATTGGTCATGCTTTACAGCACAGTATTATGGATGCTCTTACCCGCTATCAGCGTATGCAGGGTAAAAACACCCTGTGGCAGGTGGGTACTGACCATGCGGGTATTGCTACGCAGATGGTGGTGGAGCGCAAGTTAGCGGCTGAAAACCAACCGGGTAAAGATGAGTTGGGTCGCGAGAAGTTTATTGAAAAAATCTGGGAGTGGAAGGAGCAGTCTGGCGGCACTATTACTCAGCAGATGCGTCGCTTGGGCAATTCGGTGGATTGGGATACCGAGCGCTTCACTATGGATAAGGGCTTTTCTGGCGCGGTTCAGGAGGTGTTTATCCGCCTGTATAACGAGGGTCTTATTTACCGCGGTAAGCGCTTGGTTAATTGGGATCCTAAGCTCAATACTGCTATTTCCGATTTGGAGGTTGAAAACCGTGAAACCAAGGGCAAGATGTGGCATTTGCGCTACCCGCTTGCCAATGGCGATAAAACTGCGGATGGCAAAGACTATATTGTGGTGGCAACCACTAGACCGGAAACCCTTCTTGGCGATACGGGTGTGGCGGTTAACCCTGAAGACCCGCGATATAAGGATTTAATTGGTAAGTTTGTGCAGTTGCCACTGGTGGGTCGATTGATCCCTATTGTCGGCGATGAGCATGCGGATATGGATAAGGGTACAGGTTGCGTAAAAATTACCCCTGCCCATGATTTTAATGATTATGAGGTGGGTCAGCGTCATAACTTGCCAATGATTAATATTCTGACTTTTAAGGCAGATATTCGCCACAGTGCTGAATGTGTCAATTCTGATGGCAGTCAAAATAGCCAAATGGATGATAGCTTGCCGGAAAAATATCAGGGTATGGAGCGCTTTGCCGCACGGCGTGAAATTGTGGCTGATATGGATGCCTTAGAGCTTCTGGAATCGATTGAAGAAAATGATATGACTGTGCCCTACGGCGATCGTGGCGGCGTGGTGATTGAGCCCATGCTAACTAACCAATGGTATGTTGATGCTAAAAAGCTGGCGGGGCCTGCGGTTTCTGCGGTTGAGGATGGGCAGATTAAGTTTGTGCCGCAGCAATATGAAAATATGTACTTTTCGTGGATGCGCAATATCCAAGATTGGTGTATTTCTCGTCAACTGTGGTGGGGTCATCGTATCCCTGCTTGGTATGACGAGGATGGCAATGCCTATGTTGGCAATAGCGAACAAGAGGTGCGAGAAAAACATCAGCTGGGTGATGTGGTTCTTACTCAGGACCCTGATGTATTGGATACTTGGTTTTCTTCGGCGCTTTGGACTTTTGGCACTCAGGGCTGGCCGGAGCAGACTGAGCGCTTGAAAAACTTCCACCCTACCAATGTTCTGGTAACTGGTTTTGATATTATTTTCTTCTGGGTTGCGCGCATGATTATGATGTCGATGCACCTAATTAAGGATGAAGATGGCAAGCCTCAGGTTCCTTTTCATACGGTGTATGTCACTGGTTTGATCCGCGATGAGCAGGGTCAGAAGATGTCTAAATCCAAGGGTAATGTTTTGGATCCTTTGGATATGATTGATGGCATTAGTATTGATGATCTAGTGGAAAAGCGCACTGGCAATATGATGCAGCCTCAGCAGGCGGAAAAAATTGCCAAACGCACGCGCAAACAGTTTAAAGACGGCATTGAGCCCCATGGTACCGATGCCTTGCGCTTTACCCTGTGTGCCCTTGCCTCTACGGGTCGTGATATTAATTGGGATATGAAGCGCCTTGAGGGCTATCGCAATTTTTGTAATAAGATCTGGAATGCGGCGCGCTATGTGCTGATGAACGGCGAGGAACATAGCTGTGGCCAAAATGGCGAGGCGTATAAGTTAAGTTTGGCGGATCGCTGGATTATCTCTCGCCTGCAACAGGCGGAAACCGATGTTATTGCGGCGATTGATAATTATCGCTTTGATTTGGCGGCTCAGGCCTTATATGACTTTGTGTGGAATGAATATTGCGATTGGTATTTGGAGCTGTCTAAACCTGTTCTGTGGGACGATAATGCCGACCCTGAATTGCAACTGGGTACTCGCCGCACCCTAGTGAGGGTGCTTGAAACTGTTCTGCGCCTCAGTCATCCGATTATGCCGTTTATCACTGAAGAAATTTGGCACAGTATTGCGCCACTAGCGGGCATTGAGCTTAAAGCCGGTGGTGATAGCATTATGTTGCAACCCTACCCCACTGCCGATCAGTCATTGGTCGATCAAGCGGCTATTGATGATATTGAATGGGTTAAACAGGTGATTGTTGGAGTGCGCAATGTGCGCGGTGAAATGAATATTTCCCCTGCGACCGCACTGGCAATTTACTTTACCCGCGGCGATGCTAACGATAAGCGTCGACTTGAAGAAAACCGGCAGTATCTGTGCAAACTGGCTAAGCTTGAATCTATTACTTGGCTGGATAATCCGGATGATGCACCTTTAAGTGCTACGGCACTGGCGGGCGATTTGGAAATTCTTGTACCCATGGCTGGGCTTATAGATGTTGAGGCAGAGCTTAAGCGCCTAACCAAAGAAATTGAAAAACTCTCTGGCGAGGTGAATAAACTGTCTGGCAAATTAAGCAATGAAAAGTTTGTTGCCAATGCTCCTGCTGAGGTTGTGGCTAAGGAGCGCGATAAGCTTGCGGAAATGCAGGGCTCTATGGCGCAATTGACCGCTAAACAAAGCGCTATTGCTGAAATGGCCTAATTGTAAATGGCGCACAGTCTAAATCCCCAACAACAGGCGGCTTTAAAGTATATTGATGGCCCGTTGTTGGTATTGGCAGGCGCTGGCAGTGGTAAAACCAGTGTTATAACTGGCAAAATCGCCTATCTTGTGGAGCAATGTGGTATCCCCAGCCGCAATATCTATGCGGTGACCTTTACCAATAAAGCCGCGAGAGAAATGAAGGAGCGTGTCGCTAAGCTAATGACTGGCGCCGATGCTAAAGGTCTTTCGGTATCTACTTTCCACAATCTTGGTCTGAGTATTATTCGCCACGAAATTAAACAGCTGGGGTTTAAGCCCGGCTTTTCGATTATGGATCAAGAGGATTGTCGCAATATCCTTAAAGAGCTTTTGGTGCGCCACTCGGACCTTGATGAAAAACTGATCGACAATATCCAATACACTATCTCTGATTGGAAAAATTCCCTACTAGAACCCGGTCAGACGGTTAGCGCCGCCAACAGCACTGGGGAGCAGTCTATAGCCATGCTTTACGAACGCTATCAACGGGCTCTGCGCGCCTATAATGCGGTGGATTTTGATGATCTTATTATGATCCCGGTGTGCCTATTTCGCCAACAGCCCGAGGTTTTAGCCAAGTGGCAACAGCGCATTCGCTATATGCTGGTGGATGAGTATCAGGATACTAACCTCGCCCAATACGAACTGGTGCGCATCTTGGTGGCAGAAAAACAGGCGCTGACCGTAGTGGGTGATGACGATCAATCTATTTATGCATGGCGCGGTGCGCGACCAGAAAATTTAATGCAACTGCAGGAGGACTTCCCTGCCCTAAAGGTTATTAAATTAGAGCAAAATTACCGTTCAACTGGACGTATTTTGGCGGCCGCTAACCAGCTGATTGACAATAATACGCACCTGATTCAAAAGGCATTGTGGAGTGAACTGGGTCCCGGTGACCCCCTGCGCTTTATTACGAGCGACAACGAGGAGCGCGAGGCGGAACGGGTGGTGAATGAAATCATTGATATGCGTCTAAAAAGACGCTGTAAATACAGTGATTTTGCCATTCTCTATCGCGGTAATTATCAGT
>JBMZEV010000027.1:0-15576 GCA_049615065.1 Porticoccaceae bacterium
TGACTCACGGCTATAACCCGATCAATTCGGCGATCATTGAGAAAATTATTTACTAGCGCCTGCCCCATGGCACCACTTGCACCAAGAACTAACGCATTGGTTGTATTTTCTAGCATTTTTCTCTCTCTAAACTGCAGGATTCACAACGCTCTTGGCCTGTTATTAGGCGAGATAAAAAGTGACGGTGGCGGGCAAATTGAAGGTATAAAAAATCTGCTACATAACCAATAACTGGCCAGCGAATAATGGCCGTCCACTTACCCTTACCAACCAAGCTCCATGCCTTATGGGTTACATCTAAGCCCAATAACACTGTTCCATCGATTAATTCACCATGCAGAATCCGATCTGCTTTTACAGGATCGATATGTGGGTGTTTTTGCTGGAAATCCTGCTGATTAATATCTACTAACTCTATTTTTTTCTGTCGATCTAATTTTAAAAGATGTTTCATTTCAGCAAGACATAGCGGACAGCCACCATCATAAAAAATCGTTAGTTCTGCCATGAATTAAAGCTCCCTAATCAAAAAAGCCAGCACCAAACTGTGGGCAATAATAACTATTGTTGTTAACACTAACCTCATACGCCAATAATTTTTATCTTGAGAATCAATATTTAGCGATCTCTCCGCAAGTAATAAACTGCCAAAGCCCCCTAAGAGAAGGGCTACTGCAAACATCGTTAACATTTGAGAATAGTTAATAATAATTAAACTGGTCCAGGCACTGAGCGCCATGATATTACTAAAGACGATGGCTTTTTTAGATACCTCTTGATGTTTATCAAACCTACCCTTTGACCATAAAACACCTGCTAGGAAACTCAGAATTATTGCGCTGTAGGTGATAAACACATAGGGCGTATAAAGTCCCAACAATGAAGCGCTGTCAACGCCTGAACCGTTGTTTACAGCAACAATCATGTGCCAAAGAGGGACTAAAAAAGGAATTAAACCTAAGTATCCCAACCAAATCGAGAGATAAGATTTACTTACCTGAGGACTAACTTGGCAATCAGCTGACATAGAAGTTTTCCTAGAGAAACACGGCGATAAATTTATTTATATGCTAATTACGATATAGTGCCTAGTTCGGTTTGATGACTATTACTGAATTCAATCCATTCACCCTAGGGTCGCGTAATTTTTCCAACGAGCACAATGATAATTTGGGGATCTTATGCACAAAAAAGCTATATTCTGGTTTACCACAGATCTTCGCCTGGACGATAATCCGGCGCTTAAATTGGCTGCATCAACAATGGATCAGCTTGTTTTAGTGTATTGCCCAGAGGAGTCAGAAAGGCTTCCAAGCTTTCAGATTGGCCCTTCAATTTCAGCTAATCGACACCAATTTTTAATCGATAGTTTAATAGATTTGCAAAATACTCTTGCCTCGATGGGTCAGCACATAATTATTTGCCAACAACCTGTGCAATCTCTGTCTCAAATCATTGAAAACTACGCTATCAGCCATGTGTTTAGAAGTGGCGGACAGCATTGCCTTAACAGCTCTAGCTGGGATTGTTTAAATAAAAAGTATCCCTCTGTAAAATTTTCTGAAATAGGGGGAAATCGTTTATTTAATGCTCAACAGCTTCCCTTTGAACTGAATGATTTACCCAGCAGTTTTTCTAAGTTTAGACGCAAGGTTGAGAAAATTGAAACCTTGCCACCTGAGTCAGCGATAACACGGCTTCCTAATGCATTAATTGATCCGATTGAATGGCCGGCGCCTTACCAAAAAACAACTGACCAAACACAAATGGTTTTTATTGGCGGCCAGACTGCGGGACTTTCACATTTAGACAATTATTTCCAAACCTCCCTTGCTAGCACCTATAAACAAACGCGCAATGGGCTTGATGGCATGGATTATTCCACCAAATTTAGCCCTTGGTTGGCCTTGGGTTGTCTTTCTGTTCGACGCATTGTTGAGCGGCTCAAGCGTTATGAATCAGAGGTTGTGGCTAATGATTCAACCTACTGGATTTTCTTTGAATTGCTGTGGCGAGAGTATTTTCAGTGGTATGGCGAACATTTTGGCGAGCAAATGGTCGCCTTCTCTGGCATCAAAGAGCGAGCGCCCACCACCAGCTTTTACCCCGAGCGTTTCCAAAAATGGTGTCAGGGTAATACCCCCTACCCCATTGTTAATGCCTGCATGAAACAACTTAATGCAACCGGCTACATGTCTAATCGCGGCAGGCAATTGGTAGCTAGCTGCTTTGTGCATGAACTGGCCTTGGATTGGCGATACGGTGCTGCCTATATGGAACAACAATTGATTGATTTTGATCTGGGATCGAACTGGGGCAATTGGCAGTATTTGGCGGGGGTAGGCGCAGACCCAAGAGGTCATAGGCAGTTTGATCTGGAAAAACAAACGCAAATTTATGATCCTGAGCGACAATTTATTCAACGCTGGCAAGGGCATTGTAATAATCTACCACTTGATTCTATTGACGCCTCAGATTGGCCCATCTGTACTGAGATCTCAGCGTGAACACTCGTTATAAAACCTTACGGCTAATTTTAGGTGATCAACTAAACTCTCGACATTCGTGGTATCAAACCACTGACTCATCTGTGCTCTATTTGATTGCTGAATTACATCAAGAAACCAACTATGTTAGGCATCATATTCAGAAAGTATGTGGATTTTTTGCGGCAATGATTACCTTTGCTGAGCACTTGCGCACTGAGGGGCATCAGGTTTTACACCTTAATTTGGATCAAACCGTCAAATTTTCTGATATTAATGCATTGATTAGTCACCTAGCCGAGCAATACGATATTGAAACCTTTGAATACCAGCAACCCGATGAGTTTAGGCTGTCACAGCAACTTCAGTCACTTAAGCTAAGTGAAAATATTGCTATTTTTTGCAGAGATTCTGAACACTTTTTATTAACCAATGAAGAGTTAACTAAGTATCTTAACCCTAAGAAGCATAATCGTATGGAATCGTTTTATCGCAAAATGCGCAAACGATTTAATATTTTAATGGATGGCGATCAACCTCTAGGCGAAAGGTGGAATTTTGATGCTGACAATCGACAAAAACTAAAGCCTTCTGATATAGAAAAAATTCCACAACCATTGTTATTTAGCAATGATATCTCCTCTATATTAGACCGCGTAAAACGCCATAATATTGAGACCATAGGTAATATTTCCACGCACTTAATTTGGCCTGTGAGCCGGCAACAGGCGCTTGAATTGCTAGATTTCTTCTGCACCCATTGCTTACCCTTATTTGGCAGGTTTCAAGATGCGATGACCCATCAGGGTAAACAGCGCTGGAGTCTTTATCATGCAAGAATTTCATTTGCCCTTAATAGTAAAATTTTACACCCCTCTGAAGTAGTTCAAGCTGCACTTGACAGGTATTACAGTGGCAAATATGCCATTGAACTTGCTCAGATTGAAGGGTTTGTGCGTCAAATTATTGGCTGGAGAGAATATATTCGCGGTGTCTATTGGATCAATATGCCCGAATATAAAGGCCTTAATCAACTCAATGCACACAACCCGTTGCCGAACTATTTTTGGACCGGCAATACGAACATGAGTTGCGTCAAACATGCGGTCGATCAATCCTTGGATTATGCCTATGCTCATCATATACAAAGACTGATGGTAACTGGCAACTTCGCCATGCTTGCAGGCATTGATCCTGACCAATTAGACCAGTGGTATTTGGGTATTTATATAGATGCTATTGAGTGGGTTGAAATGCCCAATACGCGAGGCATGAGTCAGTTCGCCGACGGCGGATTAATAGCCACCAAGCCCTATGCCGCTAGTGGCAGTTATATTAATAAAATGAGTGACTATTGCTCGCAATGTGACTACAAAGTAAAAGAGCGCTACACCAAAGATGCTTGTCCATTCAATAGTCTCTACTGGCGTTTTATGCAGTCGAACAGTGAGCGTTTAAGAAATAACCCTAGAACAGCTATGGCTTATAGAAGTTGGAACAAAATGCAGCCCGATATTCAACAACAGATTCTTGATCGCGGTGATTACTGTATTGAAAATTTAGAACAGCTCTAAACTTTCTAAGGCTGATTAACTGCCACCAAGGCATCGATTATTTTTTCATAGTTTGTCATAAATTCATTGGATACGCCGTCCTCAAAGGTCATAGGCGCTTGAACATCGTTATGAATATCAACAAACCCTAGACGGACGAGAAAATCAGCAAACTTTCTGCGAAATTCGACACTACCAAATTGATTGACAAAACCTAGCGGACCCCAATCAATCACATTCCCCCCCGTTGGGTGATACCTAGTCACTCTGACAAAAACAGTATCATTTTTGGGGTCTACAAAAATATATTGACCGAACTTACCACTGGCATTAAATATCTTGGCTTCTTCTTCATAACGGGAAATCCACCAATGCAAGGAGTAGCCTCTGTTTATTTGAAGACTGTCGCTCGAGATATCACTCCATGCCTGCTGGAAGGTTTGATCGACAAATTGACGCGGGATAATCTGCTGATCTCGCCACTTACCCCCTCTGGCAAACAGCAAGCCAAATCTGGCGTATTGCCTAACCGTGGTATCAATACAACAGTATGTCAGAGGGTTTCCCGCGGCATCCTGCCATAGGGTGACATTATCCATGCCAATTTTTTTGAGTATCCTTTCTTCTAATAGCGTATCTGCAGAGACTCCGGTGGCACGAAATAGAATATCTGCCAATAACATTGAATTTACATTGTTATATTCAAACTTTTCACCGGCAACCTTATCGAGATCAATTTTTTTTGCATAGGCTAAATGATCTGCAGTAAAAAACATTTTTTCATGCTCATCAGCGGGCATCTCAAGACCACTGGTCATATTGAGCAATTGACGAAGTGTTATATCCCGTCGATCATCTTTAAAATAATCTAGGTACTGACTAACCTTATCATCGAGGCTATTAATTTCTCCGCGATCAATAGATATTCCTATTAGGGCGGCATAAAAGCTTTTTGCCATGGACCACGAGGTGGCTAAACTATCTTTATCAAAGCCATCAGCATATCTTTCATCCACTAATTGACCTTTTATAAAAAGAGCAGCGCCCTGCGTTGATGGATCTTGAAAAGAAAGATTAAATAAGTGCTCTACTCTTTTAGGGTCGATCTCGAGATTCTCAGATGATGCCTTTATCCAGTTACTTTCGGGGAAGATAAAGGCATTTTCATACGCCCAGGTCCAGCCAGACATCAGCAGAAAGGACAATGGTAATAGATAATGTCTAATTATTTTATAGCCCTGCATTATTATTTTTGACTCTCGATTGGTTACAAGTCTCTTTAAATATACTCTATGTCTCAAACGAGTAGTTATTTTTTAAACCCACTATCTATGACCATTGGTTCATTAAAAAAATTTAATCCATATTGTAATTTGTCACGAATAACCAATACCTCTTGTGTCACATCCGAACATGGAGTGTTAACAACGGGTTGTCCTTGTTCTAAAAAAAGGATAATGTAACGGTTCTAGATAAATAATAATTAACACTATCTAGAATTGCTGTACTGGGTGTGTCAGTTAACGAACCACTGGTAAGCAAGCTGACACAATAATAATAAAGCTTGATTTGAGTAGGGGTTACAAATGACTAACAACTTACAATCCGGCGATTACGTCGGTATGTCTTTTTGGTTAATATCTATGGCGCTTGTCGCTGCAACGGCTTTCTTCTTCCTGGAGCGTGATCGCGTTTCTGGCAAGTGGAAAACATCGTTGACGGTGTCTGGCTTAGTTACGCTTATAGCAGCAGTTCATTACTTCTATATGCGTGATGTATGGGTCGCGTCGGGAACATCTCCAACAGAGTTTCGCTATATAGATTGGCTTTTAACTGTGCCACTCTTAATGGTTGAATTCTACCTAATCATGTCTGCGGTCGGTAAGGTACCTGGTCGCGTTTTCTGGAATCTTCTCATCGGTACAACAATTATGTTGCTATTCGGTTATGCGGGAGAGACTGGAATGATGGGTGTAGGCATGGCCTTCGTTCTATCAATGGCAGCTTGGTTCTATGTAATTTGGTACATTATCAAAGGTGAAGCAAGTAAGGTAAATGCTAGTCTTGCTAATGCTAATGTCCAAAAAGCGTATAAAACCATGACACTTCTTGTCACCGTTGGTTGGGCTATCTACCCACTAGGTTATTTCCTAGGTTATCTAGGTGGTGGTGCAGATGCAGGAACAATGAATATTATTTATAACTTAGCTGACTTCTGGAACAAGATTGGTTTCGGTATCGTAATTTGGTCGGCGGCAGTAGCTGATTCAGAATAATCTACTGTTGAGAAGATAAGAGGGAGCCAGATTTTTGGCTCTCTCTTTCTCAAATAAAAACAAAAACAAGTAACATAAAAGTTACGATCAATGAGGGTAGTGACCGATGGCCCCAAAAATTTCAGTTCAAAAACAGTGGATATCTCAACTAGACGCGCTTTATAAGGCCGAGTTACCACAGGGCAACAGTCATCTAACTGTTGCAGCCAAGTATCACTTTAAAAATCCAGGAAAATCCTTCAGAGCACAGCTGGCACTTTCCAGCGGAACTGCGCTGAAACTTGATCATATAGATAATTTAAATTGGGCGGCAGCCTGTGAGCTGCTGCACAACGCCTCGCTTATACATGACGATATAAGTGACGCCAGCACCCATCGCCGCGGTCAACAAAGTATAAATCACTTTTTTGGCTCCGATATGGCCCTTTGCCTTGGCGATTGGATGGTAGCCAAAGCCTTCGAGTTAGCCGCTAGAAATAACCACGCAGGTGGTCAACTAACTGCTTTACTGGCTCAAGCTATGCAAGAAACTTGCACCGGTCAAATATCCGATATTAGTCAACGCCAATGTGCTGACTTAGATCAATGGCAAGCAATAGCCAAGGGTAAAACCGCCCCGCTACTGGTTGCACCTATCAAGGGAACAGCTATTTCCGCCGGCCTAATTGACCCACAAAATAATAATGTTTGGTTAAATCAACTTGATCAACTCGTTGGACTATGTGGACTTGCTTATCAGGGTTATAACGATATTGATGATATTGTTCCTTCAAGCCATAGATCAAGCGATCTAGAGGGGCGAAAACCTAACTTAGCAGTTAGTCTATTTGCAATACAGGCATTAGGAAAAGACGACTTTAATCGCTGGTATGCTTCTGAAGATACTGATCGTCTATCCCATTGGCAGCAAAGGATTGCCTCAAGTGTGGTTATTTCTGAAGCTAATGAACTAGTCGACCAATGGTTGATGCAAGCAGAGGAGTTAGTTTTAACACTACCTCCCGTATTGCAATCTGTTACAACAGATTTAGTCAATTCAGTCAAGAAAACCACCTTGGTGAAAAGCCAATGTCGAATAGCATAGGCTCTGCGCCCGAGGGCAACAACCAACATGCAATAGTGATAGGTGCAGGCTTTTCTGGCATAGCCACTGCTTTAAGATTAAGAGCGCTGGGCTATCGCGTTACCCTAATGGAAAGGCTGGACAGTCTAGGGGGAAGAGCTCAGGTATTTAAGCGTGGTGGCTACAAGCATGATGCCGGCCCAACCGTTATTACCGCGCCCTTTCTTTTTGATGAATTATTTGAACTGTTCGATGAAAAACTTGAAGACCACCTCGAATTTGTTCCCCTTGATCCTTTCTATCGCTTTCACTTTAACGATGGCAGTCAATTTGATTATCGCGCTTCAGTTGAAGATACCTTAGATGAGATTCGTCGTTTTAGTCCGGCTGATGCCGATGGCTATCTAGCATTATTAGAGCAATCGAAAAAAGTTTACGATATTGGTTTTAAAAAGCTGGTCCACCGCCCTTTTAACAGTTTATGGCTAATGATTAAGCAAATTCCAGCATTGCTAACACTAAAATGCTACAAAACAGTTTCCCAATTAGTGGGGCGATATTTAAAGCACCCACTGATTCAACAAGCTTTTTCAATCCACCCACTATTGGTCGGCGGCAATCCATTTAAAACAACCGCTATTTACACGTTAATTCATTATTTAGAACGTCGTTGGGGTGTATTCTTTTGCATGGGCGGGACCGGTAAACTAGTTGAAGAACTCGGCGCTTTAATGAAGCGACAAGGCATAGAGATTGTTCTTAATGCCGATGTCGATGAGATTCTTTCACAAAAAAATCGCGCTACTGGAATTCGTATGGCAGATGGTACAGTTTCAGATGCCGATATAGTGGTATTTGGCGGCGATCCCGAGACCTGCTATAAACACCTGATGCCAAGCGTCAAAAATAAAATGCCTAGTGTAAAAAAACGTTACAGTATGGGCTTATATGTTCTTTATTTTGGCACTAAGAAACTCTATCCCGATGTGGCTCATCACAGTATATGGATGGGCCCAAGGTTTAAAGAATTACTATCCGAAATTTTTGATAGCAAAAAATTGAGTGATGATTTTTCGCTGTATCTTCATCGTCCCACTGCAACGGATAAAAGCTTTGCTCCCGAAGGCTGCGAGTCATTTTATGTGCTATGCCCGGTGCCTAATCTGCAGGGCAATGTAGACTGGAAGGATCAAGGACCTAAATTACGGGATAGAATTATTGAGGCTCTTGAAGGATCAATACTGCCTGAATTATCCCGTGTTGTTGAAGAAGTTTTCTGGATGACACCAGAAGATTTTGCCAAGGATTATCGCTCTATGCACGGCGCTGGATTTTCCATTGAGCCGAGACTTACTCAGTCTGCCTGGTTTAGATTTCACAATCGCCACCACAAATTAAACAACCTTTATTTTGTTGGCGCTGGAACACATCCCGGCGCAGGCTTGCCAGGGGTTGTTAGCTCAGCTAAGGTTGTTGAAGAACTTATTACAGGTGTAGAGGTGGGTTCAGGCGGTTAAATCATGGATGTTGCTCAAACAAACCAGTCATCAAAGCAAGTACTTGCTCGTCATGGTAAATCATTCTATTGGGCAAGCCTTTTTCTCGGCCATAAACTAGCAGACCGTGCAGCGAGGCTTTATGAATTTTGTCGCTTCGTAGACGATATTGCCGATGGCGATCTGCCTCATCGACAGGAAACCCTAGCTGATATTAGTGCTAACCTAAAGAACAATGATTCTTTGGCTGGCCCTGAAGTTAAAGCGTTTCTTGAGCTAGCATCTGAAGTAAATATTTCAATGAATGCGGCCACTGAGCTTTTAGATGGCATGCTGCTAGACCAACAACCCACTGCCGTGAAAGATCAAGCTGAACTTCTGAGATACTGCCATGCCGTAGCTGGGACTGTGGGTCTTATGATGTGTAGAATTCTCGACTGTAAGCACCCCCGTGCCGATCAATTTGCTATTGATTTAGGCGTGGCTATGCAATTGACTAATATTGCGCGAGATGTACTTGAAGATGCAAAGATGGGGCGACGTTACTTACCTGAACAATGGGTTAATTTTACAGCTGCCGAACTAGCAACTGGTGATCTCAAATACCAGCAACCAACCTCAGCGGCAATTGAGAAATTATTACACCTGGCTGATAAATACTACAAAAGTGCCTTGTTGGGCATTCAACTCTTACCTTTTAGATCGCGCTTTTCTATTACTGTGGCATTGCGAGTCTATCGGCAAATAGGTATTTTATTGCGACGACGTAATTTAGCCTGGTGGAAAGGTCGAGTTGTGGTGCATAAAGTAGAAAAAATTCTTCTAAGTGCAGTAAGTTTGCTAGATTTAATACCTAAAACAGTTCCGCCACATCAATCCGAGCTGCATCATTCTCTAAAGGGGCTTGCGGGTGTCGATGCCAATTAATTTCAATCTTGAGACTATCAAAACTGATATAGCTATTATCGGTGGCGGTAGTGCAGGCATGACATTAGCCACTAAACTCAAGCATCAAACTGCCGTAGTTATAGAGCCAAAAACACCAGAACAACGCGATGTAAGTTGGGCATTGTGGGCTACCCTGGATACTCAACAAGACCTAGCCAATGCTATCAAAGGACGTTGGAGTCAATGGCGATTAGTTGATCACAAACATGAGATAATCCATAAAAGCGACAAATATCATTACACCAGTCTTTGCTCGGCAGACTATTTACGTCACTGTGAAAACACTTTATCTGCTAATATATCTCTGGTTAGGGATAGCGCAGATAATATTATTGCTGAGGGTAACGGCGGAACATTTAACGCCGCGGGTAAAAAATATTTTGCTGACCATATATATGATTCGAGGCCTGCAAAATCAGATAAAAAGGGTTTAAAGCAACACTTTTTAGGCATAGAAGTACGAACAAAAGAACCTATCAAAGATACACATATTGCAACGCTAATGGACTTTAGAGTTGATCAGTCACGCGGCCTGCATTTTATCTACGCCCTGCCTTTTTCTGATCGAACCCTGTTAATTGAATCAACCATGATCTCTACCAGCCTTGAGCCAAAAGAATGGTATAAGCAAGCAATCTACCAATGGCTTGAAGACCAATCTATTGAGGTTGATGAAATAACGCGAGAGGAATACGGCGTTATTCCCATGCATAAAACCAACCCTATTGATGCTAATCTAGCCTGTATTGGCTCAGCCAGCGGCGCTATTAGGCTCTCCTCCGGCTATGCTTTTACTAATATTCAAGCGCAGATTAGCCAACTCGCTGCAAATATTGAAAGGGGTGAATTTAGCGTACCGCAAGTGATCTCAAGTAATATTAACCAATTAGATAAGATCTATAATCGGGTGCTTATTGCCAACCCCAAATTAGGGGTTGAGCTTATGATGAAAACTGCCGGTTCTCTCGACGCGGACGGCTTCTCTCGATTTATGCTTGGCAAGGCAACGTTTAAAGATTGGATGAGGGTTATTTTAGCTATGCCAAAAATACCTTTTTTAACTCAGGTATTTCGTTTATGACAAGCTGGGATCTTGCCGCATTGGTTGCCATATTTTTATTTGGCGTACCCCACGGTGGCTTTGATGCTGCTATTGCCCGACGAAGTGGCTGGTTAATGAATGGTCGTCTTTCATGGGTTGCTTTTCATCTAGCCTATGTCGCTATAGCCGCTGCTGTAGCAGTAATCTGGTGGTACTTTCCGGTAATTAGTCTGAGTTTATTTTTATTAATTTCTGGTTATCACTTTGGCGCCAGTGATATCGCTGATACTGGCAGTCATTGGCTTCCCTGGGTGGCTCATGGCGGCCTTGTGCCTATTGTCATTCCAAGTTTGAATCCAGAGGCGGTTAAGCCCATTTTCTCAATTCTTATTGGTACTAGTGAAGCCGATTTATTGCTCTCAATGATTCAAATAATTTTTATATTATGGCTACTTATTTGTGTGAGCTATTGCGTTTTCATCTATTACAAAAAGCAGTATAGCAGACCACTTATGGCGCTTTTAGCAATGGTGGCAATTGCTTTAGTACTGCCGCCGTTAATGTGCTTTTCTGTGTATTTTTGCCTATGGCATAGTCGCGGACATATTGCTCGCCTATGGCATAGTTTGCAGCAAAATCAGCGCTTGGCCACAGTGCAAGAAGCCATAGTCTACACACTATTATCCTGGATAAGTGCAGTACTGTTTTTCTTTTATCTCAGTGGGCCTATTAGCGATATTATATTGCAAATAACCTTTATTGGATTGGCCGCTCTAACCTGGCCACATATGATTTTAGTCGATTATATGGATAAACAACGAGGACACTATGAGTGAGATAGGCAAACGTAAAGCAGATCATATTGAGTTGGCGCTAAAACCCGAGCACCAAGGCCTAGCACACTCGCCCTTTGACAGTATTTGCTTTGAACACAATGCACTTCCCGAAATTGCCCTGTCTGAAATAACTATAAAGGGTCAATTTCTCGATCAACAAATAGCTGCGCCCATTATGATCGGCGCCATGACGGGTGGCTGTGATAAGGGAGATACAATTAATCGACATTTAGCCGAAGCGGCAGAGGCCTGCGGTATTCCTATGGCACTGGGTTCACAGCGTGCGGCACTTGAACAAAATAAACCACAAAACGTCAGGCAGTTTGCACCATCAGCTCTATTGCTGGGCAATATAGGTGCTACACAGCTACAACAGCATGGGATAGATTTTGCACAAAAAGCAGTGGATGCAATTCAAGCTAATGCTTTAGTTATTCATATTAATCCTCTGCAAGAATTGGTTCAGCAAGGTGGCGATCGCGATTGGAAACAAGTTTTGCAATCCATTTATCACTGTTCGGATAATTTATCGGTTCCAGTGATTGTTAAGGAGGTTGGCGCAGGTATTGGTCCAAGCTGCGCAAAAAAATTGGTCGATGGCGGTATTCAATGGGTTGAAATTGCTGGTCGTGGCGGGACTAACTGGGCAAGTATTGAACTGGCACGCAACCCAATCTCTCAGGAACGACAGATTGCTCAACCATTTATTAACTGGGGCATGGATACCGTAGCGCTTTTACCGGCAATAAATAGTGCCTGCCCAAAGCTAAACTTAATTGGCTCTGGTGGCGTAAGACATGGGTTAGATGTAGCCCGCTGTATTCGTCTTGGGGCAACAGTATCTGCATTGGCTCAGCCATTCTTAGCACCTGCAATGGAATCAACTGAGGCGGTGATAGAAAAAGTTAATGTGCTTAAAGAACAGCTTCGCTGGGCGATGTTTTTAACCGGCAGTTCTAACCTAGAAAATCTACGAAAAGCTCCTTTACAGACAAAATAATCTTGTTTCGATAACTGAGCAAATAACCCTAGGACCAGAGCCTATGTTTTTACATGAAGAACAGATTACCTGCCCCTATTGTTGGGAGACCATCACGCTGTTGGTCGATCCATCCGAATCTCAAACTTATACCGAAGACTGCTTTGTCTGCTGCAGACCCATTCTGGTAAAGACTGATATTCAGGGTGATAGTATTTCAGTCCAGGTTACCCAAGAAGATTTAGGCTTTTAGTAATTCCTCGGTAATAGCGTTAGTTTGTAGGGCAACCATGTTAGAATAATTTCTTTGATCTTTTTTTGAGAGAATAGCGCCCTATGGCAATTCAATGGTATCCAGGCCATATGCACAAAGCCAGCAAGGAAATGACCGAGGCATTGCCTCAGGTCAACCTTGTGATTGAGGTACTTGATGCGCGTATTCCCTACAGTAGCTCTAACCCGTTTATTCAAACCCTTTGCACAGAAAAACCTCGTATTAAATTGTTGACCAAGCTAGATCTTGCCGATGCTACTATCACCAAACAATGGCAGAATTACTTTGAACAACAAAATAACACCAAATCAATGGCGTTAGATTTGCTCAATAGCGACCCCAGCGGGCAAATAATTGATCTTATTAATAAGCTATATCCACCACAAACCGAGCGCAATACATTGGCTATGGTGACCGGCATTCCCAATGTCGGTAAATCCACCCTTATTAACTGCTTAGCGAGCAAACATATTGCCAATACGGGCGATGAGCCGGCAATTACTAAGGGGCAGCAACGTATTAATTTACGCAACGGCATTATGTTGCTAGATACTCCTGGAATTTTATGGCCAAAAATAGACCACCCTAATAGTAGTTACAGATTAGCTACGACCGGAGCAATTAAAGATACCGCCATAAGCTATGAGGATGTGGCTTATTTTGCTGCTGAATTTTGTCTGGCACAGTATCCAGAGTATTTAAAAAACCGTTTTAAGCTAAGTGAACTGCCTAAAACAGAAACTGAATTGTTAGAGATAATTGGTCAGCAAAGAGGCTGTTTGCGCGGCGGTAAAAGAATTGACTTTGAGCGCGCCTCAACCATTTTTATCAATGAATTAAGAGACGGTAAACTTGGCCCAATGACTCTGGAAACACCAGAAGTTATTGATAAAGAAATACAGCAGGTGGTCGTTATGAAAGCAGAAAAGGAGGAACGCGAAAAACGTCGCCTCGAAGAGAAAGCCGCTCGTAGAAGAAAAACCAAAGCTAATCGCCGATAAGACCTCCTCTAATAAAGATTGATATTCACCACACAACTTTACGTACATACTAGTTCTTACTCAACAGAACAATGACTTAATGCAACTCAATTGGCTCGAACAATCCGATACTGACCCCCACTCATTATCCGAAGGATTTCCGGATAAGATGGTGATACTTGATCTGGAAACTACTGGCGGCAGAGCAAAATATCACCGAATTATAGAAATCGGATTATTAGTCATTGAAAATGGCTGTTTAATTGAGACTTGGCAATCCTTTATTAACCCTGAAACTATTGTTCCTAATTTTATTCAAAAACTTACAGGGATAAAGCCAAATATGCTGAATAATGCACCTATATTCGGCGATATTGCAGATATATTACACGAAAAGCTAAAAGATAGAACGTTAGTAGCTCACAACGCCAGATTTGATTACAGCTTTTTAAAAAGTGAATTTAACCGTATTGGTATTCATTACACCACTAAACCGCTGTGCTCGGTTAAATTGAGCCGCAACCTATACCCACAATTTAGACGCCATGGTCTTTCTGAAATTATTAAGCGCTTTGAATTAACTATCGAGAACCGCCATCGCGCGATTGATGACGCGCAAATGGTTTATGGTTTCTTTATTAAAACCTCAGCCATTTACTCCCCTGAAGAAATCGAGGCATGTTGTAAGCAGCTCTTAAAACGTACCACATTACCGCCTCTTTTAGATCCTGAGGAGATTAATAATATCCCCAATAC
The DNA here is from genome assembly GCA_049615065.1 of Porticoccaceae bacterium. GTDB lineage: Bacteria > Pseudomonadota > Gammaproteobacteria > Pseudomonadales > Porticoccaceae > HTCC2207. The sequence continues at coordinate 14,690 of JBMZEV010000027.1, forward strand.
TGCAGGGGTCTATTATTTTTATGCGCAGAATAGTGAACTGCTTTATGTGGGCAAAAGCGTTAATCTTCGCAACCGTGTTTTAAGTCATTTTTCAGCAGACTACTCTAATTCTAAAGAGTTTCAAATGTGTCAAAAAACCGCCCATGTTAATTTTGAAACCACGCCCAGCGATTTTGGCGCACAGATAAGAGAAAGCCACCAAATTAAGGCGCTATCCCCTCTGTATAATCGGCGCCTGCGCAAAACGCGAAAGCTCTATCAGTATAAAACTGCTGTTGATGAAAATGGCTATATGCGACTGGCAACGGAAGCGGTGTCTTCGTCGGCGCCATCAGAACAACAATTCGGATTATTTCGATCACCCAGACAGGCTTCAATTCAATTAGAAAAACTTGCGGATCAGTATTTCTTATGCCACCAGTTGATTGGCCTTGAAAATAAGCCTAAACAAAATAAACCCTGCTTTAGAAGTCAGCTTAAGAAATGCTTGGGTGCCTGTTATGGAGCTGAGCCAGCACAACACTACAATGACCGACTAACCTCGGCAATCGAGCGCTATCAAATTCAAGCGTGGCCCTATCAAAATGCCATTATGATTGAAGAGCGCTGTGCTGAGGCTGAGACGGCTTTTCATATTATTGATCACTGGCGCTATATCACTAAGTTAACTTTACCCGAGGACCTCTTTGACTTGGGCTATCAGATATCCAACCGCAACCGAGTCTCGGTCAATCGAGCTAACACGCATTTTCAAGCAGATGAAAAGTTTGACCTAGATATTTACTTTATATTAGTGCGATTTTTAATCAATGAAGACAATAAAAAAGTATCAAACTTAAAAATTTGGTTGCTCGACCAAGAACAACAATAAATACACAAATTTTGTA
>JBMZEV010000028.1:0-15383 GCA_049615065.1 Porticoccaceae bacterium
AAGATAGCTGTTAGCTCTGAAGCTGTGTAACCGTCAAACATAGTGAATTCCTTGATAGATACTAATCGAAAGCAGAACTGGCGCCCTAGAGGGCGCCAGTCTTTAACAAGACCTACTGGTAACCAGCTGGGAATGGATCGGGTTCGATTAGGTCTTTAGATTCGTAGACCACTTCGAATTGACCATCGGTACCTGCGCGACCAATACGTGTTTTGGACCATAGGTGATGATTTTCGTGAACTTTCACATAGCCTTCTGGAGCAGTTGTTAACTCGATACCAGGCAATACTTCTTTAAGTTTGTCGATATCAAATGAGCCGGCTTTTTCAACAGCGTACTTCCAGATCCATGGGCCAAGATAGGCTGCCTGGGTTACATCACCAATTACGATGTCTTCACCCCACATTTCCTTAAATGCTTTTACAAAAGCAGCATTGTTTGGATTGTCTAGGCTTTGGAAATATTTCATTGAAGCGTAGGCACCTACGATGTTTTCACCGCCAATACCCAAGATTTCATCTTCAGTTACAGAGATTGTTAGCATAATTGGCTTTTCTTTGGTCCAATCGATACCGGCAGCATTAACTTGCTTGTAGAAAGCAACATTAGAACCACCTACAACTGCAGCGAAGATAACGTCTGGCTTTTTAAGTTTAATTTTGTTGATTACAGAGTTGAACTGAGTGTGACCCAGTGGGTAGTACTCTTCACCAACAACTTTTAAGCCGAGCTTGTCGATGTGCTTGCGCGCGATCTTCATAGAAGTACGAGGCCAGATGTAGTCAGAGCCTAGCAAGTAGAAAGTTTTAGCACCCTTAGTTTTAACAGCCCAGTCAATACCTTCTAGGATTTGCTGAGTTGCTTCCTGACCGGTGTAAATTACGTTTGGAGACTCTTCTAGACCCTCATAGAAAGTAGGGTAGAAAAGCATGCCGTTGTACTGTTCGAAAACAGGTAGTACAGCTTTACGACTTGCAGAAGTCCAGCAACCCATAACTGCAGCTACTTTATCTTTAAGTAGTAATTTACGTGATTTTTCAGCAAAAGTTGGCCAGTCACTAGCACCATCTTCCTGAATATATTTGATTTGACGACCTAATACACCGCCAGATTCATTGATTTGTTTGATGGCTAGCTTTTCAGCCTGAGTAGAGCCAGTTTCACTAATTGCCATAGTACCGGTAATAGAGTGAAGGATACCTACTGTTACTGTGTCATCAGTAACGGCAAGACCAGTGGTATTGACTTCAGATGTAGGTGGAACAGCTGCCTGTGTTAACCCAGCTTGGGCAACGAAGAAGGCAGTTGCTGAAACAAACAATGCTTGTCGCAGACTTTTTTGTTTAAAAATGTTTAGCAGTTTCATGGATTAACCTCGTTAGATGGATGTTGGAGCGATTATTCCTTTAACTGGGTTTTCCAACAATTAGCTGAATGGCCCAACAACTACGTTATTTAGCGCATACGTCAAATAACGAATATCTGTAAGAATTCGCATTTACCCATGTAAGTGGCACACAAATTGCTTCGCTAGGTTATGAACTTTTTTACCAAAGAAAATCACAGCAACCCATCATTTAATGCTGATAGTAGTATTAAGCAGGGGATATTTGGTGCGCGGCGTAAATACAATCAATGGGTGGCAGATGAAACCTTAGAAGACTATGCCCTAAGGTTTACCAATTTAAGTGCACGTAAATGGAGTGCTAAAAAAGTCGCGTTTACCGCACTTGGCTCGATAACATTTCTAGCTCTTGAAGCGATTGGTGGTTCTATTACGTTGGATTATGGTTTTCACAATGCTCTAGTGGCGATCCTAATTGTCAGTTCAATTATCTTTTTACTCTCTATTCCAATTAGTTATTACAGTAGCCGCTATGGACTAGATATTGATTTGTTGACCAGAGGTGCCGGGTTTGGCTATCTCGGTTCTACCATAACCTCTCTTATATATGCCTCTTTTACTTTTATATTTTTAGCACTAGAAGCCACAATTATGGCGCTTGCTTTGGAGCTGTGTATTGGCTTGCCACTGCATTGGGGGTATTTGGTTAGCACATTGTTAGTTATTCCTATTGTGACCTATGGCATCAGTACCATCAGCAGCTTTCAATTATGGACGCAGCCCATTTGGATGTTACTTCAATTATTGCCGATTGCTTTGATACTTCTGCACGATTTTTCTGCAGTAGAAAACTGGGTGCTTTACCAAAGCCCCAATATTGAAGCGAATGATGGGATTAATTGGCTAATGGTTGGCGCTGCTTCGACGCTATTGTTTTCCTTGGTAGCACAGATTGGCGAGCAAGCCGACTATGCTAGATTTATTCCAGCGCAAAAAAACATCTCAAAACTATCTTGGTGGCTTTCAACCATGAGTGCCGGACCTGGCTGGATTGTTATTGGCTGTTTAAAATTGCTTCTTGGCTCTTTTTTGTTTGTTCTGGCGGTGAATCATGGCGTTGATATGCATCAAGCCATTGAGCCTACACAAATGTACCTAGTGGCGTTTAACTATTTAACTGAAACGCCCTCAACTATTCTTGCCTTAACCGCTTTATTTGTTGTCCTTTCACAGCTTAAGATCAATGCAACCAATGTTTATGCGGGTTCAATCGCATGGTCAAATTTTTTCTCACGTCTCACTCATGCTCACCCTGGGCGTGTAGTTTGGGTAGTTTTTAATGTATTAGTTGCCATCGTATTAATGCAAATAGGTATTTATGAGGCCCTGGAGAGAACTCTGGGTTTATTTGGCATAGTTGCTATTTCTTGGATCGGATCAATGGTCGCCGATTTAGTCATTAACAAGCCAATTGGTTTAAGTCCGCCCTATATAGAATTTAAACGCGCCCATCTGTTTGATATTAACCCTGTGGGTGTTGGCAGTATGGTTCTCTCAATGATTATTGGCTGTATTGCCTATGCAGGGATTTTAGGCGAGGTGCTTCAAGCATTTGCTTCCTATTTAACCCTAGCTATCACCTTTATTGCAGTTCCTGCCATTGCTTGGTTCACCAAGGGTAAATATTACATTGCTCGTCCTATCTGTATCGATCAGGATAAACAAAAGCACACCTGCGGTGTCTGTGAAAATACTTTTGATGCCGAAGATATGACTTTTTGCCCTCTCTACCAACTGCCTATTTGTTCTTTATGTTGTTCTCTAGATACCCGCTGTGAGGACGCTTGCAGAAAACCCGGGCGTTTCGAAAATCAGTTATTTGCCACACTTAAAAGCCTGTTTAAAAAAATACAGCTCAAGCATATTCAGTCGCGAGGCTTTAAATTTACCTTCTTGTTTATGGTTAATATTGCGATTTTTTCGACCATTTTGTTTATAGCTTATGCAAAAACTGTATCAATGTACCCACTGCAACTAGCCGCCATTAATAGCTTTGCTTTTATTGTCTCTCTTGTGACTGTCCTTTTACTAGTCGTTGGCACCTGGTCATTTTTACTTAGTCTGGAGGGTCAGCGTCTAGCTCGTGGTGAATCTCAGCGGCAAACGCAGTTATTGATGAACGAAATTAAAGCTCATGAACTAACTGATTTGGAATTGCAGCAAGCCCGTGAAAAAGCTGATGCTGCCAATATCGCCAAAAGCCGTTATCTTGAGCGTATAAGTCATGAGCTGCGAACGCCACTCAATTCAGTGATGGGTTATGCCCAGTTGCTAGAGGGCGCAGAAGATATTCCCTCAGCAAGGCGCGAGTCAATTAAAGTGATGCGCAGCAGCAGTGAACATTTAACCGACCTTATTGAGGGTCTGGTTGATATGTCAAAGATTGAAGCAGGGCGATTGGATCTTCATAGAAATGAAGTCGATCTAATTGGTATGTTGGAACAACTGGTATTTATGTTTCAAATACAGGCAAAAGCAAAAAATATAGAGCTTAAATTTACCCATCAACAAAGACTCCCCGAGCATGTGATTGCGGATAATAAGCGTCTTCGGCAAGTTATAATCAACCTAATCTCTAATGCCATAAAGTTCACTCAGCAAGGCTCAGTGACTATTGATCTTAAATACCGCAATCAGGTTGCTTATATCAGTGTAAAAGATACGGGTGTTGGCATTAAGCAAGAAGATATTGCCTCCATAACTGAGCCATTTGTGCGTATTACCAACAGCGATTACCAAACCAGTGGCAGCGGTCTAGGCTTGGCAATTACTCAGGCGCTAATTCATTGTATGGGCGGAGATTTAAGTATTGAAAGCGAATTTGGTATTGGATCTACATTTAATCTTACGCTAATGCTACCCAGTGTTAGAGAGGTTGTTCATCAGCCAGTTATAACTGAGAAAATCATTGGTTATCACGGAGACAGTATGAGTCTGATGGTGGTCGATGATGATATGAATCAGCGACGACTACTGGTGGATACGCTTACGCCACTGGGTTTTAACGTGATAACAGCAGCTGATGGTGCTGCCTGTTTAAATCTACTTAAAGATTGCTCTCCTTCATTATTTATTCTTGATATATCAATGCCGGGTATGACCGGTTGGCAACTCGCTGAAAAACTCCGATCTATGGGCATTAAGGTGCCGATTGTGATGATCTCTGCTGAGGCTGCAGAGGGGCTAGTTCAGGATACTGACGCACCAATACACAATGATTATCTGGTTAAGCCAATTTACATGCCGGCTTTGCTGCAGTCATTGTCCTTACATCTAAATATTGAATTACAAACTGCAGATGAGGTTGAAACGCCAATCAAAATTGCGACAAATAAACCCTTTCGTGAGTCAGACTCCGTGGTAATCAATGAATTATTGTCGCTTATTGAAATCGGCTACCTAGAAGGCTTTAAAAATACCCTTGCTGATGCAAAACAGCAGGGATCTATTAATCCAACAGTTTGCGACAACCTCTCTCGATCTCTTGAAAGGCTAGATATGGCGCAAATTCGTTCCCAACTGAAGAAGCTTATTGATGAAAACAAATCCCAAAAATAATGGCGTAGTATTAATTGTCGATGATGATCCAGATGCGATTAGCATGCTTAATGCAGCACTCTGTGAGGCGCAAATGACAGCACTGGTGGCATTGTCTGGCGAGCAGGCACTGACTATAGCGCGTAGAATTAGGCCTGATTTAATCTTAATGGATGCCATGATGCCCGGCATGGACGGTTTTGAGGCCTGTCAAAAAATTAAAGCCGATGCAGTCATAGCACATATACCCGTGGTATTTATGACCGGGCTGAGTGCCAGTGAAGATATGGTAAAAGGCTTTGATTCTGGCGGTATAGACTATGTTACCAAGCCGATTGATTTAAAAGCCCTAATTGCTCGAATTCGTGCTCATTTAGTCAATTCTCGCATTGCTGCTGGTGCAAGGCAGGCGCTGGATACACTGGGTCAGCACTCCTTGGCGGTAGATGCTGAGGGCAATATTTTATGGTCAACCCCCAATACTCATAGTTTACTGGCGGGTTTTGGTGCAGATCAGCAGTGGATATCATCTACCCTGCCATCTTATTTGGCCCCCTGGCTAAGCCTCGAGGCCAAGCAGCCACTGCGAATAGAGGATTTATCTCAGCCGCTTTTAATTAAGACCATGGATAGTCAGCATGCGGATGAGTGGCTGCTAGTTATAGAGCTTGCCAACAAGCCTAAAGAAGAAGATTTGCTTCGTGAGAAGTTTGAATTAACCCCAAGGGAGTCTGAGGTTCTTACTTGGATATCACGGGGTAAAACCAACCAAGAAATTGCCATGATTTTAGATTTTAGCCCACGAACAGTGAACAAGCATTTGGAGCAAATTTTTCGTAAATTGGGGGTGGAAAATAGAACCACAGCGGCGGCGGTTTCGCTTAAATATCTCAATCAATTTGCCTAAAAGCCACAATATGTTGGGGTTGGGGTACGTTGCTTGACGTAATTGAGCATAACTCATTCACTTGTAATATGAACTTTGTTGTCATATTATGCCGACACGAGCAAATCTTCGGGTTTGCACGTCGCATTGATTTACATGCCTACTAGGGGCTTGTTTTATCAAAAACAAAAATTTAACTTTGAGGTTAAAACATACTATGAAAACTTTTAATAAAACTTTAATTGCTGCTGCAACAATTACAACTTTCGGTCTAGCTGCTGCTCCTGCTGCGGTATCTTTAGAAGCTTCTGCATCTATTGCTACTTCATACCTATGGCGTGGTCATGAGCTAGGTGATGGTGATGCTGCCCTAGCTGTTGACGTAAGCGGAAGCACTGGTGCTCTTTCTTATGGCCTTTGGGTTTCTTCTGGTGACAACGAAGTAGATGGTGAAGGTGGTACTGAGTATGATATCTATGCTAGCTATTCTGGTTCTGCTGGTGATCTAGGCTACAGCATTGGTTATGCATCATACAACTACCCAACTACTGGTGTTGGTTTTGATGATTCTTCTGAGTACATCTATGGTCTAAGCTATGGTCCTGCTAGTGTGACTATCTTTGACAATACAGAAACCGACTATGAGTACACTGTAATTGGTTACGAAGCAGGTGCTTTCTCATTCGCATACGGTGATGACGAGACTGATACTCACTTCGATGTTAGCTATGCAGTAAATGACTCATTGTCTTTGACTGTAAGTGACTCTGATAGAGATGGTGCTGACCCTATCGTTGTAGCTTCATACACGCTACCGTTCTAAGTGATGATTGGAGTGTCTAAAGGGACCAGTATTCTCCCAAGAGCTGGAATTAGACAAGCTCCTTAAAAGCAAGGAAGTTAGAAACAAAGTAACAATGTATGTTTTCAATAAGTAAGAACTGGTCCCTTTGCGTAAGCATAGGGGCCTTTTTTTATCTCCTACACATTTAACTGCAGATTTTTTTTAGATATTCATAGTACAGGTTGCTAAACCTTTTAATTATTTAAAGCGTAACCACTGTAAATACCTTAGAGTCTGTGGGGTTAAGTTTTGATAGGTCTCGCGATAAATTTTATTGGCTTTCAAATTGGCTGGTTTGCCTGTGTTATTGGTGCCGCACAGGGTCAGGTTATATTGGCTATTAGTGCAGTGGCTTTAATTGTAGCCTATCATTTGTACAGAAATAACTCCTATGCTGAGCTATTTATTATATTGACTGCCATAGTTATTGGCTTTATTTGGGAGTCTTGTTTAGTGACCACTGGTTGGCTTTCCTACGGCTTAGCGGCTGATTCAATAGTTTTTGCACCCCTGTGGTTGGTGGCTATGTGGGCGCTATTTGCCACTACCATTAACCTTTCCATGGCATGGTTAAAACAGCGTTGGCTGTTGGCTTCATTTATGGGATTAGTGTTCGGGCCATTGGCATTTATTGCCGGAGAAAAACTGGGTGCAGTGCAGTTTATTGACCGCCCATCGGCACTATTGGCTCTCGCTCTGGGTTGGGCCAGTTTAATGCCGCTGCTTTTATGGTTAGCAGACTTATTTAAATACCGTTTTGAATCTATGGAAACCTAAAATGGAAATATTTTTTAATCTAAATACAGTAATGATGCTTGAAAGCCTTAAGTTGTTACTTATTTTGGCGGCAATAACCTGGTTTGTGAGTTTAATTATTGAAGATGTTAGCATTGTTGATTACATCTGGTCATTGTTAACACTGCTGGCGGTGGCTACCTATGCTTACCTCACTGGCGTAGATAATCTGGTCAGTTTGGTGATGTTACTGATGGTGTCAGTGTGGGCCATACGTCTAACCTGGTTTTTGGTAAAGCGTGGAAGAAATAAACCCGAGGATAGACGCTATCAGGTTATTCGTGAGCGCAATTCACCTAATTTTGGTTACAAGAGTTTCTATTTAATCTTTGTGTTTCAAGCATTAGTTGCTTGGGTTTTAAGTACATTATTTGTACCTATCTTTGAAGCTAGCGCCGACCCAACAGGCCCAACCCACTGGAGCCTATGGCATACCCTTGGTGTTGTGATTTGGAGCTTTGGTTTTATTTATGAAACTATTGCCGATCATCAGCTTCACCACTTTAATTCTAGGGTCGTCAAGGAAAGCTCCACCTTATCTTCTGGTCTCTGGCGTTATTGCCGCCATCCAAACTATTTTGGTGAGTTCTGCATTTGGTGGGCATGGTTTATTTACGCTATCCCAACAGCTTCTGGGTGGATACTTTTAGCGCCATTAATAATGTCCTACTTGCTCTTAAAGTTTTCCGGTGTCGGCAATATGGAGCAGGGGATCACTGATCGTAGACCCGATTATCAGGCGTATATTGATTCTACTAATACCTTCTTTCCTTGGAAGCCGCGAAAAAAAGTTATTGATAGTTAGGTTATGTGGCGATTCTTTATAGTTGTTGTTTTACTCCCATGTTTGCAAATGCCAGTCTCTGCGCAACAACAGGTTGAAACTAAAAATAAGAAAATATCATTTAATGTGTTCCTGGATAACAAGCAGGTTGGTACCCATGTTTTTGTTATAGATCGTAAAGACGAGCATCTAAGGGTTGAATCCAATATGCAGCTTATGGGTAAGTTCTGGGGTCTAGTTCCATTTAAATATACACATCAGTCAACTGAGCAGTGGAAAAGTGGCTGTCTAGTTAACTTGAAATCCCAGACTCTCAAGCGCGGTAAAACTATCAATATTTCAGCAAGCTCAGGGCAATCGGGTTTAACCGTTATTAACGCAGATAAAATCGAAGTTATTAAGGGATGCATTAAAAGTTTTGCTTATTGGGATCCTTCAAAACTTGAAGGTCATCAATTATTAAATACCGAAAATGGCCAGTTAGTCGATGTTCAGATTGAGAGTTCGAAAAACCAAAATGATGCAAGTCAATCAATCATTATTCAAAGTTCTGAGGCGGATATAAAACTTCAGTACAGCGCTGACGGTGATTGGTTGTGGTTAAAGTCTAAATTGGAAGTTGGTGGTTTATTGCATTACATTAGACAGTAAATTTTAACAGTTTTGGGAGCTAGCCTATGTTGTATAAAAAAATAGCCCTGTGCATTGCGCTTATTTTTGTGGTTGCCTGCCAGAGCAATAAGCCACTTAAGACCGTTGATTATGTGGATATTCAGCGCTTTATGGGCGATTGGTATGTTATTGCAAATATTCCCACATTCCTAGAAAAAGACGCCTACAACCCTATTGAATCCTATCGTTTAGACGAAGACGGCTCCATCGCCACGACATTTAGCTTTAACGCGGGTGCTATGGACGGAGAAAAAAAGGTCTATTACCCTCGAGGATTTATAATTAATAATGCGACTAATGCCGAATGGGGAATGCAGTTTTTTTGGCCAATAAAAGCTGATTATCGCATTGTGTATTTGGACGAAGACTACCAACATACAGTTATTGGCCGAAATAATTTAGATTATGTATGGATCATGGCCCGCCAGCCCAAGATTTCCACTAACATGATGAAAGAGTTAACCCAATTTGTTGCTTCTTTGGGTTATGATTCTAACTTACTGGAGCTCGCTCCTCATAAGATGCCATAAATAATAAGAATTTTTATGAAAATAGCGGTTATTGGAACTGGAATCTCAGGTAATGTAGCGGCTTACCATCTCAATAAAACACACGACATCACCGTGTATGAAGCTAATGATTATATTGGCGGTCATACCCATACTCACAGTATTAGTCATAAGTGTAAGCAGTTTTCGGTTGATTCAGGGTTCATTGTGTTTAACCACAAGACCTACCCAAATTTTATCGCTCTATTAAAAGAGCTGGGTGTCGAAGAACAGCTTTCAACTATGAGCTTTGGGGTTAAATGCGAAAAAACTGGGCTCGAATATATGGGCTCTACCATCAATAGTTTATTCGCTCAGCGTAGAAATATTTTTCGACCCTCTTTTTGGCGCATGATTAAGGATATTCTGCGTTTTAATCGCCAAGCAACCAATCTTCTGAATGATTCGTCCGATGAAATTTCACTGGGTGACTACCTCAAGCAGCATAATTACAGCCAGGTTTTTATTAATTACTACCTTGTGCCTATGGCGGCAGCGGTGTGGTCAGCGGATTTGAAGTTGATGTATGAATTTCCGGCACGCTATTTAATTAGGTTTTTCCAAAACCACGGGCTATTAAGTGTGAATGATCGCCCCGATTGGTATGTGATAAAAGGTGGTTCAAATACCTATGCCCGCGCATTAACAAGCTCCTTTATAGATAAAATCAAGCTCTCTACCCCTGTGACCAAGGTCGAGCGCACAGATAATGGGGTTAAAGTGACTAGCTCTGCTGGAGAGGAGTCCTTTGATGCGGTATTTTTTGCCTGTCATAGCGATCAGGCTTTAAAAATGATCTATAAGCCTACAGAATCAGAAAAGCAGGTGTTGGGGGCGATAAAATACCAGGATAATGAGGTGTTATTACATACTGATGCGTCAATTATGCCAAAGCGAAAAAGTGCCTGGGCAGCATGGAATTATCATCTTCTAGATGCTGATCAGAGTCGGGTGCCGGTAACTTACAATATGAATATATTGCAAAGCCTAGATTGCGAGGATCAATTTTGCGTGACCTTAAATAATAGCGATGCCATTGACCAGTCTAAGGTTCTAAAGCGCTTAAATTATCATCACCCTATCTATACCAAGGAATCGGTAGCAGCCCAAGCTAGACATGCCGAAATCAATACAGATAGATTTTATTTTTGCGGTGCTTACTGGCGTTATGGCTTTCATGAGGATGGCGTTGTTAGTGCGTTAGAGGCAATTAAGCAGTTTGAGGGAGATACTGGTGTATAGCCGAATTTACAGTGGTACTCTTGGGCACTGTAGGCATAGGCCAACAATTAATCAATTCCGTTACAAACTGTTTATGCTCTATCTGGACCTCGATGAGCTAGATACCTTATTTGATAAGTATTTATTGTGGTCTTCAAAGCGTGCAAATTTTGCCTGGTTTAAGCGTTCTGATCATCTTGGCGATCCTTCGCAGCCACTGGCAGAATCAGTTAGAAACCTGGTCGCTGAAAAAACTGGGCACAGACCTAAGGGCCCAATTCGACTATTAACCAATCTACGCTATTTATTCTACAAATCTAACCCCGTTAGTTTTTATTATTGTTTTGAGCCCGATGGTCGCACAGTGCACAGTATTGTCGCTGAGGTGACCAATACCCCCTGGGGGGAAATGTACTCCTATGTACTGGGGCAGGATCAGCGCAAAGAAGTCAAAGAGGGTACGGCAAATCACTTATTTTTTAGCACTGATAAAGAGTTTACTGTATCCCCATTTTTGCCCTTAGATATGCAGTATGGTTTTGAATTTTCTGTCCCTGACCAAAATTTGTTGGTAAAAATGCACAACGTTCGTCAGGGTGAAAGGGTGTTTGATGTAAATTTAAGTCTTGATTCACAGCCAATTACTAGCGCATCATTGGCTAAGCAGTTATTGTCTATACCGTTGATGACGGTAAAAGTAACTGCAGGTATATATTGGCAGGCAATAAAAATTTGGTTAAAAGGCGTTCCCTTTTTAGGTCATGCCCACGAAAAAACTAATAATAAGGAAACCTGAGTGAATAATGATTTATCGAAACAAATGCCAAAAACGCCAGTGCGATGGATTGATAAAATGTGTCGGCCGCTATTATTTTCACGGCTGCGAAAAATTTCTATTGGCCAAGTAAAAATTGTCGATCAATTGGGTGAGCAGTTGTTTGGTAACCCTGATCAGTCTGGTGAACTATCAGTCGAAATTAAGGTGGATGACCAACGCTTTTATTCCGATATAGCTTTTGGTGGAACTGTAGCTGCAGGTGAAGCCTATATGCAAGGCTACTGGAACTGCAATAATTTAACTGGATTGGTTCGCATTATGTTGCGCAATCGACAGGTTATGGATCAAGTAGAGGGTGGCTTTTCGTTGTTTAAAGCACCTATTTTGCGCTTTATTCACTGGTTAAACCGCAATAGCCAGGCAGGAAGTAGGCGCAATATTGAAGCGCATTATGATCTAGGTAATGAGATGTTTGAGCTCTTCCTCGACCCGACCATGATGTACTCCTGCGCCTACTATCCAAATAACCAGGCTAGCCTAAATGAGGCGTCTACAGCAAAACTACAGCGTATCTGCGAAAAATTACAGTTATCAGAAAAGGATCATGTGGTTGAAATTGGCACCGGCTGGGGTGGTTTTGCTATTTATGCTGCAAGCCATTTTGGTTGTAAGGTAACTACTACAACCATTTCAAAGCAGCAATATGAGGTTGCACGGCAACGCGTAATTGCCGCTGGCCTTGAAGATAAGGTCACCCTGCTAATGCAGGACTATCGAGACTTACAGGGAACCTACGATAAGTTGGTTTCTATCGAAATGATTGAAGCTGTAGGCCCGCAGTATCTTGAAACCTATTTCGCCAAATGCAGTACCCTTTTAAAGCCTGATGGCATTATGTTAATTCAGGCAATTACCATACAGGATCAATTCTATGATCAGGCGATCAAGTCAGTTGATTTTATTCAGCGCTATATTTTCCCTGGAGGGTTTATTCCTTCGGTAACGGCCATCTCCAATGCGGTTAAAAAATCTACCGATACTCGCCTTTTTCAAATGGAGGATATAGGCCCGCATTATGCGACCACATTAAGGGATTGGCGCAAAAACTTTTTTAACAATATTGAGCAGATCAAAGGCTTGGGTTATTCCAAGCAGTTTATAGCCATGTGGGAGTTCTATCTCTGTTACTGCGAGGGAGGTTTTCTTGAGCGAACCCTCGGTACTTCTCATATGGTATTTATAAAACCCGAAAACAGAATAGATTGGCGCGACTCTCTTTAGCCTTCGGGTAGAAGCTATTTAAATACTATAAACAGTCCTAATAAAAAAGTTTCGCTTAGTCGAACAATCCTAAATTTCAATAATAATATAATTTTCAAGGTGCGGATTATTTGCGCATTTTGTTTTTAATATAAATTTAAAAAAACTTGGGACCTTAACTCAATGTATAAATATCTACTTATTCTAATATGTTCAATTATTATTGTTGGCTGTGATCAGCCGGTTGCAGAGAATACAGCTAACGATTCTGCCAGGGAGACGTTAACTGTTTACACAACATCTAAAGATACTGGCCAACGCATAGCCAAAACGGGTACCTATCAGTTTAAACCACGCGTTCAACCAACTGAGGGCGAGGTATCAATTTTTGTGAATTCCAGTAAGCAATTTCAGAAATTTCTCGGTATAGGTGGCTCATTTACTGATGCTAGCGCTGAAGTATTCGCTCAATTAGATCATGCTAAACAAGAAGAATTCCTTAAGGCCTATTTTGATGACAAAGAGGGCATTGGTTATTCCTTAGCTCGTACAACTATTCATAGCTCAGATTTTGGCAGTGGCAGTCATACCTATATTGAAGAGGGTGATAAATCACTCGAAACTTTTTCTATTGAAAAAGACAAGCAGTTCCGTATTCCTCTAATCAAAAGGGCAAGTGAGGCAGCTGGGGGTGAGCTAATGCTTTATGCAAGTCCTTGGAGTGCACCAGCATTTATGAAGAGCAACAATAATATGTTGCGCGGCGGCAAGCTTTTGCCTGAGTACTATGACTCTTGGGCTAGGTACTATACAAAGTTTATTGAGGCTTACGAGAAGGAAGGGATGCCGATCTGGGGGATCAGTATTCAAAATGAGCCCATGGCGGTACAGCGCTGGGAATCAATGATTTACACCGCTGAGGAAGAGCGCGATTTCTTAAAGAATCATCTTGGACCAACCATGCACAAGGCCGGCTATGAAGATAAAAAAATTATAGTCTGGGATCATAACCGTGATTTGATTGTGGAGCGTGCCAATATTATTTTTGATGATCCAGAGGCCGCCAAATACGCATGGGGAATTGGCTATCACTGGTATGAAACTTGGTATCGAGGAGATGATTGCTACCCCCATTGTAAGGGGCATGAAAACAGGAATGAAAATATTGGCTTGGTATATAACGCATACCCTGATAAGCACATACTTTTCACTGAAGGCACAATTGAGGCTTTCAGCCCCGATAAATATCAGTACTGGCCAAATGCTGAGCGCTATGGTCGTGAAATGATCAGAGATTTCAACCGTGGTACTGTGGGATGGACCGATTGGAATCTATTATTAGATCACACTGGTGGGCCAAACCATGTCAGTAATTTCTGCTTTGCACCAATTCATGCAGATACTCGTACCAATGAACTTATTTATACGCCAACCTATTACTATATTGGACATTTCTCTAAGTTTATTCGCCCTGATGCGCATAGAATCAGTACCAGCAGTAGTCGTAGTTTACTTTTGGCAACCTCATTTATGCATGAGGATAATCAGGTTGCTACCGTGGTAATGAATGAAACTGATCAAGCAATTGATTACCACCTATTTGCAGATATGCAGCAGGTGAGTCTGACTATTCCAGCCCGCAGTATGCAAACACTGGTTTATTAAAGTTTGATTGATCGTGTCGGGTCAATGACCCGATACGATTCAATTTAGTTGACGAAACTTAGTAGGGGTCATGCCCTCTAATTTCTTGAAGAAAGTATAAAAAACCGACTTACTATTAAAGCCTACCTCAAGATATATTTCCGTAATTGTAATGTCTTTCTTGGCTGAATCCTTCAGCATCTTCTTTGCTTCTTCTATTCGGTAGCTGTTAATAAAGGTATAAAAATTAGCGCCAAAATGTCTGTTAATAATCATCGACAAATCTCTGGGCATAATTTCAAGTGTTTCTGCCAAGCTGTCTAGGGTTATATCCGGATCCATATACAGCTTTTCTTGGTTAATGCGCGTAACAATAGACTCCGCTTCTTCAGGATTGACGGTAAATTCATCAGCTGGTTTTTTACTCGGTTCTTCCTCATTAACTTGCTCAAACATTCCAAAGAACCGAATGGCTGTAAACACCAATAAATTGACCAAAAAGAAGGTGGTGTAATAACGTGTAAGTCCCATATAGAAATATATAGAGTGATAGTGGGTAAAGATTTTTGAAGCAGAGAGGATAAGCTCAAATAACATCACAATGGTAAAGCCGGCAACCAATGCCCTCAGCCAGGATAGATGCGCTTTTTCCATATTGGAGTGCTTTTCTTGAAGCCTCAGTCCGTATCTACTAATAAGAATAAAGCAGGCAATAACGTAAGAAAAGCGAGTTAATTTACTCAGAAACTCAATGGTTACGAAGTTTGCACTGTATACAAATGATTCGCTATTGAGCATTTCTAGGCGAATATTTAAGGGATTGCCATAGAAGCTAAAGCCGACAAACAAGCAATAGATTGTAAAGGGCAACAGATGTAATAGATCACTTCGTTTTAGTTCAAAATCACGAAAAACAAGAGATTTTATACACAGGAACAATAAGGGTCCGTCTATATAATAAGCAATTCCTGGAACAAAATAGAAAGATGAAAATTGTTGTCGAGCGTGC
>JBMZEV010000029.1:0-15096 GCA_049615065.1 Porticoccaceae bacterium
TCGGGTAAGGTAAATGGTCATTTGTATGGATCAGGTCAAATGGATTTTCGCATTAATGAGCATGATGGTTACCTCAGGGTGGTTAGTAGCCAGTGGACAGGGGATTCTGAAGATAACCGAGATCACCAGCTTACAGTTTTAAAGCATTCCCCAGCCGGATACTCGATGGATCAGGTGGCGACACTACCCAATGAAGAATATCCCAATGAAATTGGCAAGCCCAATGAAGACCTTTATGGTGTCAGATTTTTTGGTGATACCCTATATTTGGTAACATTTGAGCGCACTGATCCTCTGTACGTTGTCGATCTTTCAGAGCAAGAGAACCCTGTAATTGCTGGTGAGTTGGAAGTAACCGGTTTTTCCGATTTCCTTCATCCTGTAAATGATGATTTGCTACTTGGTCTGGGGCAAGATGAAAATGGCTTAGTTAAATTGGAGCTATTTAATGTGGCATCTATGGACAATCCAGTGTCACTCACTGCGTTGTCTATTGGTGAAGGCTCAAGCTGGGTGCATTCGCCCGCAAGATATAATCGCCATGCCTTCACCTATCAGCAGGTTAATGAGAGTCAAGACCGCTTTACTGTTCCGGTTACCCTGTCATCTAATACTGCGGCTGGCTACACGCAAGAAAATAGGCTGTATATGTTTAACCTATTTAACAAGGATGTATCCGACAGTGCTTCAATAATGAACAGCGGGTTTATATCTGGTGGTTCAAATAATTGGTGGTCTAACAATGATCGACAGCGATCATTTATTCATAACAGTACAGTTTTCTACGTTAATGATCAGAATGTTATTCCAAGTTTTTGGCAATATCCTGAAGATTAATTTCATTTTTGCATTTCGAAAAGCACCCGAAAGGGTGCTTTTTATTATTCGTTATTATATTGGTGACATCATAAATAATAGTCTAGTTTTAATAGCGATGGTTTCAATTGCGCTTAAGCTTGCGGGGAAATTTAAACGGATTTAATTTAATGAGCGGAGTCTCACTTTTTAATGAAAATGACTAATATAAAAGGCTTTTCAGCCCTTTTTCGACAGCATAGATATGCCAAAAGTATTTGTATAGAGGAATGTTTGCAGTCTTTCGTGGGCAATTCATGAGGGCAACTTTGCAAACAGAACAAGCACAGTTAGAATCTAAGCTTATTCCAACCTTGGAATACAATAGCTTTTATCTCTCTATTGGCGATATTCTATCTAATCATTGGGATCCATTAGGTATTTTTGACTCCCATTGGCCGCATAATAAATATGAAAGATATATACCTGCTATTTATAATCGTGCTTTAAGCATCCAAAGTACCGATAAGTTAGTTGAATACCTTAGTTTATTGGCTTTCAATGAATTGGGGATAGAAGAAAATTTGCCAAGGGATAAGCGTGCAGGAAAGCTAATTTCAGCAGTTCGAGACTATTATTTTAGAAATCTTATTTAAAAATCTAATAAAAAAAACAGCAAGGTAAAAACCTTGCTGTTTATTATTAATGAGTAACCGAACCTAGGTCAGCCTGTAAGCTTTAATTTGTTCAGGCTATCAATTAAACCATATACAAAACACCAAGCAGACCGACTATCGTTAATACAATTGTGTATGGCAGTGCCATGATTACCATACGCATATAGGATAGACCAATCAGTGGTGCCAAGGCTGAAGTAAGCAGAAATAAAAATGCAGCCTGACCATTGGGGGTTGCAACACTGGGCAAATTAGTTCCAGTATTGATGGCAATTACTAACTTATCAAATTGATCGCGATCAATCATGCCAGAATCTAGCGCAACCCTTACTTCGTTGATATAAACCGTAGCAACAAAAACATTATCACTAATTGCAGAAAGTAAGCCATTAGCGAGAAAGAAAACCCCTGGCTGTGAGCTAGGATCCATTGCCAAAACCCAGTTTATAACGGGTGAGAAAAGATGTTGCTCATGTATAACCGCGACAATGGCGAAAAAAACCACCAATAGAGCAGTAAAGGGCAGCGCTTCTTCAAATGCTTTGCCGATTTGATGTTCTTCTGTAACGCCGTTAAAAGCCGTTAGCAGCACAATAATCATCAGCCCGATCAGACCCACGGGTGCCCAGTGAAAAGCCAGTGCAAACACTAAAATCAAAGCGACAACAGCTTGAGTGATAAGAGTGGCAACCTGTTCATTGGTGCGGTTCTTTTCATCTTCTTGGCTAAATTCTGTTAGAACTTGACGAACAGCGTTTGGTAATTGAGCGCCATAGCCAAGGATTTTTGTTTTTTCTAAGAAAATACAGCAAATTAAACCGCAGACAAATACTGGCATAGTGACAGGTGCCATGCGCAAAAAGAATTCAATAAATTGCCAGCCGGCTTTTTCAGCAATAAGTAGGTTTTGTGGCTCACCTACCACAGTTGTAACACCGCCAAGGGCCGTGCCCACTGCACCGTGCATAATTAAACTGCGTAAAAATGCTTTAAATTGTTCTAAGTCATTACTGTTTGATTCAATGATTGAACTATTATCAAGATGATTGTGGGAAAGGTCAGTAGAGGCTTTCCCAGAGGCTACTCTGTGATATACCGAGTAGAAACCAACAGCGACGGTGATAAGAACGGCTGTGACAGTTAGTGCATCCAGAAATGCCGATAAAACAGCACCAGAGAAGCAAAATAGAAAAGATAGCGTGGTTTTTGAGCGAACATTAAGCAAAATTTTAGTAAATGTATAAAGTAGCATGTCGCGCATAAAGTAGATGCCGGCCACCATAAACATTAGCAATAGAATCACTTGAAAGTTTGACACGGCCTCGACATAAACACTATCTGGGCTTGCTAAACCAAGGAGAATCGCCTCAATGGCTAATAAGCCACCAGGTTGCAGTGGATAACATTTAAGAGCCATCGCCAGAGTAAGGATAAACTGAGCAATTAGAACCCAGCCTACAATAAATGGAGAAGTCACCATGAGTAAAATAGGGTTGATCACCAAAAACGCAAGAATCAGTTTTTGGTACCAGCTAGGTGAATTACCTAAGAAATTGTTTTGAAATGCCTGTGTCAATGATACCGTCATATTTCTATCCTTTGTATGCCTTGCAGTAATGGCGAATGGGGCGTTAAGATCAATAAATCCGATTGTACTAGATTGGGCTATTTGGAAAGCGCAAACCTTAGCTTCACAGGGTGGTTTTTGCAACTAAAACGTCTGTAAATAGTATTATTTATAAGGTTTTTATACTACCTTAAAGGTATTGGTCAGCGTTGTTCAAATATTTAATTGGTCTATAATCCCACCCGATATTCGTAAGTTAAGTAATAATGACTTTTTAATTTACCTTTGTAATACGCAAAATTTGGAGTTTAGTTTGGAATTTTTAGCAGAATATGGGTTGTTTCTTGCCAAGGTTGTAACCTCAATTATTGGTTTGGGTGTATTGATAGCGATTATTGCCAGTGCTGGCCAAAAAAATCGTCATGCTGGAGATAAGGGAGAATTAGAGATTACTCCTTTGAATGATCAATATGATGAGATCAGCAAGACTATGTCGATGGCGCTTTTAGATCCTAAAGCTAAAAAAGCTGAAGCAAAAAAACGTCGCAAAGCGCAAAAGAAGCAAGCTAAAGCTGAACAAAAGAAATCGCCAGACAAAAATGTAGAGCAAAAGAGAGTCTTCGTTGTTAAATTTAATGGTAATGTTAGCGCCTCTGCGGTGACAAATCTTCGCGAAGAAATTACAGCCATATTAACTCAGGCAAAACCGGATGATGAAGTGGTTGTTAAGCTAGAGAGCTCTGGCGGCATGGTACACAGCTATGGTCTTGCTAGCAGTCAGCTCGATAGGTTGCGTAAAAAAGGCATACCCATCACCGTATGTGTAGATAAGGTTGCAGCGAGTGGTGGCTATATGATGGCCTGTGTTGGCGATAAAATTCTTGCTGCGCCATTTGCCGTTATTGGTTCGATTGGGGTTGTTGCGCAACTGCCTAACTTTCATCGATTGTTGAAAAAAAATGATATTGATTTTGAATTATTAACCGCAGGTGAACATAAAAGAACACTCACGGTTTTTGGTGAAAACACCGAACAGGGTCGTGAAAAATTTATTGAAGATTTACAAGATACCCACCAATTATTTAAATCCTATGTTGCCGAACGCCGGCCTAAAATTGATATAGATAAGGTAGCTACTGGGGATGTATGGTTCGGTTCACGTGCTTTGGAGCTCTCTTTAGTTGACGAATTGATGACCAGCGACGAGTATCTTACCCAGCAGGCGACAGACTCTAAGCTTTACGAAATTAATTACGTCCAGAAGAAGAAGCTACCGCAAAAGCTTGGTATTGCCGCTGAGCAGAGTGCCGACAGGCTTATTACTAAGTGGTGGAATCGCTTAACAGACAGTTCGAATATCTATAAGTAAATTAATCTCTTCTCAATCGCTCGCTTACAGCAATAGGGTTTGGGAAGTTAAAGACAACAATATAGCTCGAAATTAAGAAGGTAATGATGGCGGTTGCTTGAATTAAGTGTGACGCATCATTGCCTATGAGTTGTGTGCTAAATGCCATATAGGCAATCAGTAATGAAAATTCACTGTTCTGCCCCAATCTAAAACCAATATCCCAAGAAAGACTATTGCTTTCGCTCTGTGAGCGTAATAAATAGCGATACACCACAGGTTTTAGAGACAGCATAACCAGTGCCAAAATAATCGCAGGTACGGCTATTGATGGCAATAGAGATAGATCAAAACCGCCGCCCAAGGAGAAGAAGAATAAAATCAGAAAGAAGTCTCTTAAGGGTTTCAAGTTAAGCGCAATATATTGTGCAATTGGGCTTGTGGCTAAGGATATACCAGCAATAAAAGCACCTATTTCTTTGGACAGTCCTATTACCTCCGCCAGCTCGGCGATACCAAGACACCAGCCTATGGTTAACAAGAATATATATTCTCCTATACGATCAAAGCGAGTAAAGAGAGGCTGAAGTAAATAACGAACCAAGAACATTGAGCAGGCTATAAGTGCTGGCAGAGCAACGATACTAATACCTAGACTAGCCAAACCGTTCTCACTGGAGCTAGCAGATAGTAATACCAGTAATACGGCAATTGCCAAAAAATCCTGCATTAGCAGCATGCCCACCATTAATTCACCAGAATGCTTGTGATGTAAGGCAGTGGTTGGTAACAACTTAATACCGATAATGGTGCTAGAAAACATCATAGCGGCACCAATAATGGCGCACTCAATCAAGCTGAAGTTAAAGCTGTAGGCAATGGCGAAACCGATCAATCCAAACAGTAATGAGCTAATCAGAGTGATATGGGCTACCTGTCTTAAAACCTTGAGCAGAGATTGTGGTTGCATGTCCAGGCCAAGCAAGAACAACAAGAAGACAATGCCTATAGAGGATATTTGAGCAATAAGCTCTAGATCAGATACCCAACCTAAACCGTAGGGGCCTAGAAGGGCGCCTAGGGCAATATAGGCTACCAATAAAGGCTGACGACCGAATAGCGCAAGTGATGCTAAAAGAGCGCCACCTGTGAAAATAAGAAAAAAGATAAAAACAACGTGCTGATCCATGTATTAAACCTGCTTGTTGATTACGTTAAAACTAGTTATCGCCTTCTAAAAAGAGGGTTTTCTTCATCTGCGCTGACTTGATAGGTCTCAGAGAAGTCCTGAAGTGACTTGGCAGATGCGGTTAAGTCATTGGCGTCGTCAAATTTAAATGCGTTAAAGCCACAGCGACTGAGTAAATATAACTGATCGCGAATAAAACCACCAACGGCACGGATTTCACCAGAATAGTTATAGCGCTCGCGGATAAGTCTAGCTGTGGAAAAACCACGACCATCAGCAAATTTAGGGAAATTAATTGCTATAACAGGAAGATCAAGTAGGGGCTCGATAATTTCTTCGATGTTACTATTTCCTTCAATGATGACACCAATATCGCCATCGTGGCTGTCTATTTGATCAGCGAAAGTTTGCCACTGGCTATAGGAAAGAAGTAAGTCGCCTTTGGGCAGTCTGACTGCGTCTTCAGCTAAAACAGTCCAGTTATCCTTTACAACGCAATTATCTTTAAGTACTTGAGGCATAGACTCTTTCCTTAAATTTCTCAATCCCGATGCGCTGATAGGTGCTCAAAAAACTTTCATCAGCAATGCGATTTTCAATATAAACATCCAATAACTTTTCAATACCATCGGTAATTTGGTCGCGTGATAGTGAGGGCCCAAGTACCTTGCCCAGTGAGGCATTTTGGTTAGCACTACCTCCAAGTTGGATTTGGTACCACTCTTTACCCTTTTTATCGACCCCAAGAATACCAATGTGTCCTATATGGTGGTGACCACAGGCATTCATACAGCCTGAAATGTTAAGTTCTAGATCACCTAGATCATAAACATAATCAAGGTCAGAGAACTTGCGTTGAATAGCTTCAGCCACTGGGATGGATTTTGCATTGGCTAAGGAGCAATAGTCGCCGCCAGGGCAGCAAATCATATCGTTTATAGTGCCGATATTGGGTGTTGCTAAACCGGATTCCTTGGCTTGTTGCCAAAGTGAGAAAAGATCGGATTCAATAACATCTGTTAATACCACGTTTTGGTTATGCGTGGCACGCAGTTCACCAAAGGAATAACGGTCTGCAAGATCGGCAATAGTCTCAAGCTGTTTATCGGTTACATCCCCTGGGGCAACGCCAGCAGGCTTCAGAGAAAGTGTTACTGAGCGATAACCGGGTTGTTTTTGCCTCTGTGTATTGCGGTCTAACCAACGGCTAAAAGCAGTATTTTCTGCTGCAATAGCCGATAGTGCCGAACTAGATTCAGTCGCATTAAGCTCCTGGTATTGAGGTAATGGGAAGAAGCTTTTAACTCTAGAAAACTCAGCATCTGTAAGAGTAGAAGGGCCATTTTTTATATGTTCCCACTCGGCTTCTACACGCTGGGCAAAAACTTCGGGTGTCCAAGCCTTGACCAGTATTTTTATTCTCGCTTTATACTTGTTGTCACGATTGCCATAGCGGTTATAGACCCTAAGTATTGCATCCAAATAGGATAATAGGTGTTTGGTAGGCAAGAATTTACGAATAGAGGAGCCAATAATGGGTGTTCGGCCCAAACCGCCGCCGACAAAAACCTCAAAGCCAAGTTCACCGGCATCGTTCTTAACAAGTTGCAAGCCTATATCATGCAATAAGAAAGCTGCGCGGTCTTCTTTAGAGCCGCATACGGCAATTTTAAATTTGCGCGGTAAAAAAGCAAATTCAGGGTGTAAGGTCGACCATTGGCGAATAATTTCACACCAAGGGCGGGGGTCTTCAATTTCATCTTTGGCGACGCCAGCAAATTGATCAGTAGTCGTGTTACGAATGCAATTACCACTGGTTTGAATGGCGTGCATCTCAACTTCAGCAAGTTCTGCCAATATATCGGGGACCTGTTCCAGTGCTGGCCAGTTAAGTTGGATATTTTGTCGAGTAGTGAAATGCACATAACCTTTGTCATAGACACGAGATATATGAGCTAACTTTCTTACTTGGCGGCTTGAAAGCATGCCGTAAGGCACAGCAATCCTGAGCATAGGAGCTAAACGTTGGACGTAAAGACCGTTTTGCAAGCGCAAGGGAAGAAATTCTTCGTCTGCGATTTCTCCTGCTAGATAGCGTCGCGTTTGATCTCTAAATTGCTCAACGCGTTCATTTACAATTTTATGGTCGTAATTATCGTATTTATACATCTATTGGCTACTGCGACATGTTTTATTGTTAAAGGTGGCAATGATACAGATTGACACTGCGGTTTTAAATTAATATTTCCCTATATAACCCAAATTAAAAGGAATAATGTCGATTTATCGAAGACTGTCATGTTTTGGCGAGACAGCATGTGAAATGCTTGTTAAAATGCCGAAAAATTATTTTGTGTCCAATAGATGGACTCTTAACCTTATAGGGTGTTTTTAATGACAGACGTAAACAACCAAAATGATGGTGATGGAAAAGCTGATGCATTAGCGGCTATCGCTGTTGTATTAATCGTAGTAACTGGTGTTATTTACTGGTTATCAACCGTATAAATCTATTTTATGCGCCAAGATCAAAATTCTATATCGCAGCAAGAGCCTAGCGCTATTGTTCAGGAATATCTCAGTAAAGTTTCAATTGAAAAGCCACTGCCTGCAGACCAAGTTGCTTCTATTCGTCAGCAAGTAAAAAAACTTTTAGTTGAAAAAAATGCTGTTATTGTTGCGCATTACTATACAGATCCGCTAATTCAGGCCTTGGCTGAAGAAACGGGTGGAGTGGTTGCTGATTCCCTTGAAATGGCGCGATTTGGTAGTAAGCATAGCGCCGATACCCTAATTGTGGCTGGGGTAAAGTTTATGGGTGAGACTGCAAAGATTCTCACACCCGATAAAAAAGTATTAATGCCTACCTTAGAAGCAACATGTTCACTGGATGTGGGTTGTCCGGCCTATGAATTTACCGCATTTTGTGATCAGCATCCCGATCGAACGGTAGTGGTCTATGCTAATACCTCAGCCAAAGTAAAAGCGCGTGCTGATTGGGTTGTAACATCGAGTATTGCTGTAGATGTGGTCGATCATCTAGATGCTCTTGGTGAAAAGATTATTTGGGCGCCAGATAAGTACCTAGGCGCCTATGTTGAACAGCAAACTGGGGCTGACATGCTGATGTGGAACGGTAGCTGTATCGTTCATGAAGAGTTTAAAGCTAAGGGTATAACTGACCTCAAAGCAGTGCACCAGGATTGTGCCATTTTGGTTCACCCTGAATCACCCCAGTCTGTGGTCGAAATTGCCGATGTGGTTGGCTCAACTTCACAGTTGATTGCTGCTGCTAAAAGCCTGCCAAATCAGCAATTAATTGTTGCTACCGACCAGGGTATTTTTTACAAAATGCAGCAGGCTGTTCCAGACAAAGAATTGATAATAGCGCCTACAGGTGGCAGTGGAGCTTCTTGCAGAAGCTGTGCTAATTGTCCGTGGATGGGAATGAATAGCCTGCAAAATCTGCTTCAGTGCCTACAGCAGGACAGCGGTGAAATCACGGTAGAAGATAAAGTGGCTAAACTGGCAACAATCGCGCTAGATCGTATGTTGAACTTTAAGCAATCTAGCTAGAGTTTTTTTAGATTAGTTTCCATATCCTCTATTTCAATTAGGCGTTGTTCAACTATTGCAAAGCCCTTAATGTCTTTTTGCAATAGTTTTTTAGCATAACCTAATTGTCTTTTTGCACTTTCTAAACTCCCAATCAGAATAAAATATTCTGCCCTAGCTTTGTGTACCTCAGCTATATTGCCAGCAAGCCCACTGACTTCAGCAAGTTGATACCATATGCTGGGGTCTTCAGGACGCTCTTTGCTTAAGTGGGTTAAAACCTTAGCCGATGATTGATATTGGTGTGATTTCCATAGCGCGTCTGCCTGCAACATTAGTAACGGATAGTTACTCTTATTAAATTCTAGCTGATGGTTTAATTTCTGAAGTGCTAGCCTGTAATTTTCCGCACTAATATCTGTTTCTATATCGGTGTATATGTAGGGCGCATAGGTAGGTTTTTTCTGAATCAGTTTTGATAGGTATTCTTTGGCTTTGAGATGATTTCCTGCTTGTGAATATGAGACAGCAAGAGCGTAGTGATAGGCCTCTGATCTGATGCTATTTGATGCTATTTTTTGGCGAAAATAGTCAATCGAATAATTAGGTTTATTTTGATGTAAAACCAGCGCTCTGGCTTGCATGATATAAAAATCAAAGTTATCAGGATAATGTCTTTTTTGATATTTTAGGGCTCTGGATCGAGTGTCTGATACGCGTTTTTCAGTCATCGGATGAGTTAATAAAAATTCTGGTAGCCGACTGCCTTTGTACCTGGTCATTGCCATCATTTTTTCTAAAATTTCAGCAGATGCATAAGGGTCGCGCCCTGATCTTTGCATGATTTTTAAGCCCAATCGATCGGCCTCTTTTTCGTTATTTCTACTGTATCGCAGCTGTTGATCTGCGGCTATAGCTTGGGTGGCAGAGAGGGCGGCCATTCCGGCATCTGCTCCCGCTTGTGAGCTGACGATTATGGTAGCCAAAAGACCTGCCAAATTAATATTGGCTGAGTTTCGTTTGGATTCTAGGCCTCGGGCAAAGTGCCTTTGACTTAAGTGGGCAATTTCGTGGCTAATAATTGATGCTAGCTGGTCCTCATTGTCTGCATGGGTAAAAATGCCGGTATGAACGCCAATAATTCCCCCGGGCACAGCAAATGCATTGATATTGGGGTTGTTGACTAACACAAGGGTTAAGCGTGTATCCTCGAGCTCACTGTGAGTGACCAAGTCATAGGTTAATTGTTCTAAGTATGTTTGTATTAAGGGATCGTCGTGTTGTTTGACGTGGCGTCTAAATGCCTGAAGCCAAGCTTTTCCTAATTTATATTCTTGGTTTTTTGACACTATGCCAGAGCTGCTGTCACCGAGCATTGGCAATTTTATATCAGCACCCAGACAGTTGAAGGATGAAATTAAAACGCAAACTATAATAAGTGTCTTTGCTAGATTCAAAGATTTTAATAATTGTTGGTAAGTGATTAGCATGGACTATCTTATTATAAAGTGCATTTCAGAGGCCCAAACCTCATTGCTTAGTAGTTTCGACAGTAAAAAAACAGATTGGTTTCACCTGTGATATCTGTATCATTTGATAATAATATGCCATATTGGTTATATAAACTTCTATTTTATTTATGGGGTAGTTATGAAGAAGGTTTTACAAAGATGGGCGGCGCAATATTTTGGTACTGAAGAAGCAGTTCTTTTAAGTATATTTCTTGTTGCGTCCATTATTATTGTTGCCACCTTAGGGGATGTTTTAGGGCCAGTTATTGCCGCACTCATTTTTGCATTCTTATTGCAGGGGGTAGTTAATACGATAACCCAGCGTGGTATTTCCAAAATAGCTGCCGTTCTCTCAACCTATATTCTATTTTTAGTAACCTTTATTACTGTGTTGGTCGTCTTAGTGCCTATAGTCGGTAGGCAAACATCACTACTTTTGAAGGAATTGCCAAATATGGTAGGACAGTTAAAGCAGTTGTTGAGTTCATTGCCAGAAAAAGCCTCTGAATATATAGGTCCAGAGCAAATACAGCTTGTTGTCACAAGGGTTTCAGAAGAAGTAGCTAATCTTGCCGAGCAGCTTTTAACGCTTTCAATCAGTAGTTTCCCAAGCCTTCTCGCAATTTTAATTTATCTGTTTCTTGTGCCGCTGCTAGTTTTCTTCATGCTTAAAGATAAGGATATTTTGTTAAATTTCATTTCTAATATGTTGCCCAAAGAACGTCGTGTAATGACAGTTATTTGGGATGAGATGGATATTCAATTTGCCAATTACATTCGCGGCAAAGCGATCGAAATTTTAATTGTAGGATCCGTTTCATTTATTACTTTTTTGTTGCTTGATCTTAAATATGCAGCGCTACTGGCATCCCTTGTGGGACTATCAGTATTAATTCCTTACATTGGTGCTACGCTGGTGACTATTCCGGTGCTTTTAGTGGGGTATCTGCAGTGGGGATTAACCAATGACTTCTTCTGGTTGTTAAGTCTTTATGCGATCATTCAAATTATTGATGGCAATGTATTAGTGCCATTGCTCTTTTCTGAGGTGGTGAATTTACATCCCGTAGCTATTGTAATTGCAGTGCTTATTTTTGGAGGTATTTGGGGGTTTTGGGGGCTATTCTTCGCGATCCCTCTGGCTACCTTGGTTAAGGCAATTTATAACGCTTGGCCACGGGCAGCGGTGCCCGCAGACTAAGTGTCTTAAAGGGAGATACCTGTCTGGGTCATTTATGAACAATTGTATGCCACCTTTTATAATTGGCTCTAAACTGCCGACCTTATTGATATTAATCCTAAGTTTATCTGTCACTGTATCCTGTGGTTCAAAGTTATTAATATCCTCAAACCAGTTAGCATCTGAATCTATTGTTAAAAGCGCCAATGATCAGCGCCAATATCAGCGAATACGCTTGCCTAATAACTTAGATGTCCTACTTATATCTGATCCCACTACAGATAAAGCTGCAGCCGCCTTAGATTTATATGTTGGAAGTTATCAAAATCCAAGACAACGAGAGGGTTTGGCGCATTTTTTGGAGCATATGTTATTTCTGGGTACCAAGCAGTTCCCACAGGCAGATGCATACCAAACGTTTATTAGTGAACAGGGCGGAAGCCACAATGCCAGCACCGGTTTGGAGCATACGAACTACTTTTTCGATATCAATGCGGATTACCTTACTCAAGCCTTAGATCGTTTTGCGCCATTTTTTACTGACCCGCTCTTTGATGCTAATTATGTCGATAGAGAGCGCAATGCAGTGGAGTCTGAATACCAATTAAAATACAAAAACGATAGCAGAAGGCAGTGGGACGTTCTCAGAGAGATTGCCAATCCTAGTCATCCGATTTCAAAATTTAATGTCGGAAGTTTAGGCACGCTAAGTGATAACAAGCAGTCAAATGTCCGCAGTGAATTGATCGAGTTTTATGATAAGTATTATTCGGCAAATTTAATGACTCTGGTTGTTCTTGGTAAGCAGCCCCTTGATGAATTAGATAAAATCGTACGTGAAAGATTTACAGCTATTGAAGACAAGCAAGTTGCAATCAGCGCCTATCAATCTAGTTATATTGAGCCATCGGCGCTTCCTATGCAGGTCAATATTAAGCCTTTAAAAGACACTAGGGAGCTAGGTTTGCTATTTGAGCTTCCAAGGTTGAGTGACTATTGGCGGTCAAAGCCAGCACAGTATCTGGCTTCTATGATTGGTTATGAGGGGCAGGGAAGCCTATTGCAGGCATTAAAGACCAAGGGCTGGGCTGACAGTCTTTCTGCTGGCACTGTGTTTGAGGATCGGGGTGCCGGGTTATTCGCCGTAGATATCGGGCTAACTCCTGAAGGATACAAGGCCCGAGAACAAGTTTTAATAGAGCTTTTTGCCTGGATAAATCTCATCAAACACAAGGGAATCGAGGAATGGCGGCAAAAAGAATATGCAACAATGGGGGAAATAGCCTTTAGGTTTGCTGAAAAACAAACACCAGCCTCCTATGTAACTTCTATTGCAAGAAATATGCATCACTACAAAAACAGCGAATTGTTGCGTGCGCCCTATGTTGCAAGCCAATTTGATAGCACCATTATTGAGAATATTGCGTCAAGATTAACGCCAGAGAATATGTTGATGTTTGTTACCTCGCCAGAGGCACAGGTAGAGAGTTCTTCTAAGTATTATCAGGCGCCTTATTTAGCGGAAACCCTAGATTCTAGCTATATTAGTCGTATTGCAACTGCTACGCCGGAATTTAATTTAACCTTAGCAGACCAAAATCCGTTTATTCCAAATAACTTGGCATTAATCAAGAGTTCTTCCACTTCTAAGCCACAACTGTATTTGCAAAAGCCAGGTCTCAGTGTGTGGCATCATCAAAATACTGAATTTGGAACCCCAAAGGCGCAAATTGTATTAATGCTAAATAGCCAGCTAACCGAAAGCCTCAATGGGTTATCTGCGGCACGGCTTTACACTGCTTATATTTCTGATCAACTAAATGAAGATCTCTATCCCGCCATTATGGCTGGTCTTGGTTATTCCATTTCCGCCAGTGAAAAGGGGGTTTCCCTTGTTATAAGTGGCTATTCAGACAAGCAGCAAGTGCTATTGCAAAGCCTAGTATCCGCTATGGTTAATCCAAGCTGGAATAAGGAGCGATTCGAGCTGATCAAGCAGCAGCTGGTGAGAGAAAAAGAAAACGCTAAGCGCGATTATCCATTTAGACAGGTTATTTCATTTTTCTATTCCATTGTAGAGGGTAGGTGGACCTCTTTTGATCAGGCGCGGGAAATGCAGGGAATTAGCTTTGCGCAATTACAGGATTTTTCATCGCAGCTGTTAGCTTCATTTGACGTCAAGATGTTGATCTCAGGTAATCATCATCAAGATGCACTTGATAACATAATTAAGCAATTAAAGGTTTTACCCTACAAGGATAGATCTCTGACAACTCAGGTTGCCAAGCTATCAGAAACTGATATAAAAGGCGCTATCAGTGTTGATCACAGTGATGCAGTGCTTATTCAATATATTCAAGCAGACGATGATAGTCTCAAAGAGAGAGCTGTTGTAGGTCTGTTGTCGCAGATGGTATCAGCGCCTTTTTATAGTCAGTTGCGAACAGAGAAGCAGTTAGGGTATGTGGTCTCGGCCTTTGCTATGCCTATTAATAGGGTGCCAGGTATTTGTATGATTGTTCAGTCTCCAGTGGCTTCTGCCTCTGAATTACAGGCAGAATTTACTGATTTCAATCAGGGCTTTACTCAGCATATAGATCAATTAACAAATACAGAGCTGGCAAGACATAAGAATGCGCTTTTAATCAATTTAGAAAAGTCACCTGATAACCTTTCAGAGCTTAATGCAAAGCATCTTCAGTCTCTTAAGCTAGATTATAAAAACTTTGATTTTCGAGAACAGCTAGCCCAGGCAATTCGCGCTGTTAGTGTTGCTGATATTCAGGCTGCTTATCTCCGTTTGGTGTTAAATAAACCCCGTAGACTATGGGTTCAAACGCAAGAAAAGGGCGATATAAATACCCATACAGATCCCAAGCTATCCATTGATCAGCAGTATGTGTTTCCATTTTAACCGCTAAAAAAGCAAATTTGTAGTTAAACTAACTTAAAAATAAAATTTTATATTTATAATAAAATCAATAATATATATGTATTAATTAATGTAAAATAGCATAAAAATATACAGCCCAAATCTATTCAATTTCATTGATTTTGTAGCCTCACTACATTATGATATGCGCCTTCATTAGGGGGTCAAAGCGTCTCTTTATAAAGGATGCAGGGCTAGTATAGTTAAACCCCTTTAAAATTGAATCTATTACAATTATTGGTGCCGCATGTCTCAGGATTTAGATCCAACAGAAACCCAAGAATGGCTAGAAGCGTTTGACTCAATTTGTCGCGCACAGGGAAGCGATAGAGCTTCGTATAT
>JBMZEV010000030.1:0-15067 GCA_049615065.1 Porticoccaceae bacterium
GTGATTGCAATTGATAAAGATTTAGATGCTATTGCTTCGGGTAATAAGCGCTTTTGCAATGATGATCGATTATCTCTGGTTCATGGCACATTTGCTGATTTAAGCATGATTGTTGAGCAGGCAGGTAAAAAGGGCAGTGTTGCTGGGGTGTTATTAGATTTAGGGGTGTCATCTCCGCAGTTAGATCAGGCAGAGCGTGGATTTAGTTTTCTGCGTGATGGTCCGCTTGATATGCGTATGGATACCAGTGCCGGTCTGTCCGCCGCAGAGTGGATTGCCAGTGCTGACGAGCAAGAGATAGCTAAGGTTATTAAAGAATATGGTGAGGAGCGTTTTGCGCGACGAATGGCGGCGGCCATTGTGCGCGAACGAGCCGAGAATCCGATTGAGCGAACAGTTCAGTTGGCTAAAATTTTGGCCGAAGCACACCCCGCATGGGAGCGCGGCAAGCATCCGGCAACCAAGGCATTCCAAGCTATCAGAATTTTTATTAATCGCGAACTCGCCGATCTAGAGGATTTATTAGAGCAGGTAATTGATAGTTTGGCGATTGGTGGTCGATTGGTAGTGATAAGTTTCCACTCTCTTGAGGATCGTCGAGTGAAGCGTTTTATTCGCGATCAGCATCGTGGTATCAAGTTGCCAAAGAATTTACCTATTCCTGATATTGATCGCGGTGTTCGTTTAATAAAGGTGGGTAAGGCTATTAAGCCTTCGGCTAATGAGGTTGAAAATAATATTAGAGCTCGTAGTGCGGTAATGCGTGTTGCCGAGCGGGTGGCCTAAGTAATGGATTTGATCGAGGTCTTAAAAATTGCTGTCTTGTGGATAGCTGTTGTGGCAAGTGCGCTGGCGGTCACCCATTACAGTCATGTAAGTCGTCAAACCTATGGTCATTTGACGGCAATGCAGCGCGAGGCAAATCAATTACAGGTGGAATATGGCAGATACCTGCTAGAGCAGAGTGCCGTTGGTTCGTTACAGCGGGTGGAATCTACAGCTATGGATGGATTGCAAATGCATACCCCAGAAGCTGATGAAATAGTAATGATTAAACAATAACTAATAATGTATGGGCAATGTGCCCAAATATTGCAAAAGGTAAAAGCGTGTCCAAGCAGCAGACGCAAAAGTTAATACCCAGATGGCGTTACTTTTTAGTAATGTTGGGGTTATTCGCTCTGCCGATTTTGCTAGTAGCTCATATTGCCCAGTTGCAGATAATGCCGGATGAAGAGTTTGGTGTTGATTTTCTTCAAAATCAGGGCGATGCGCGATCGATTCGCAAGGAAATCATACCAGCCTATAGAGGCCTGATTACTGATCGTAATGGTGAGCCATTGGCAGTGAGTACGCCTGTTATTACAGTAATCGCTAAGCCAAAAATTTTGAAAAAATTAGCCACTAAAGAAGATAAAGAAACTCTTTCAAAGGTACTGGGGATTAGTGTTTCACAGCTTGAGGCCAGATTGGATAGATACCGAAATAAAGTACGTATGGTATTGGCACGACGACTACCCGTTAATGAGGCGCAAAAAGTTTTAGACCTGGGTATCGCTGGTATTACTGGAGAGCAAGAATTTAAGCGTTTTTATCCTGCGGGTGAAGTCACTGCCCAGTTGGTTGGTTTGACAAATCAACAAGATAGCGGCATTGAAGGTATGGAGCTTGTTTACAATAAAGGTTTAACAGGCGAAGCGGGATCAAAGAAAGTTATCAAAGATGAAAAAGGTCGAATTATTAAAGACATTTCTCTTATTAAACCAGCTCATTCAGGAAGTGATCTACGTTTAAGTATTGATTTGCGCATTCAGTATGCCGCTCACAGGGCGCTTAAATCTGCAGTGCAAAAGCATAATGCTAAATCGGGTTCTGTGGTTGTTTTAGATGTTGAGACGGGCGAGGTTTTAGCGATGGCTAATCAGCCATCATTTAATCCTAATGATCGTTCAAGGCTTCAACAGGATTTTGTTAGAAATCGTGCTATGACTGATGTATTTGAACCTGGTTCGACAGTGAAGCCATTTGCAGTATTGGCAGCCTTAGAAAGCGGCAAATTTCAATCAGATACCACTATTGATACGCATCCAGGATATATAAAAGTTGGTAAGAGCGTCTTTAGGGATGAAGACAACTATGGATTGCTAGATTTATCAGGAATTATTGTTAAATCTAGTAATGTTGGCACTTCAAAGATAGCCTTGCAGCTCAACCCTGTTGAAACTAGAGAGCTATTTGAGCGAGTTGGCTTTGGAGAAAACCTTGGCAGTGGTTTCCCTGGTGAAAGTAGTGGAAGTCTTCCAGCCTATAGAAAATGGGATTTAGCGACTCAGGCTAATTTTGCCTTCGGTTATGGGTTAAACGCAACAGCCGTCCAGTTGGCACGAGCCTATGCAGTATTGGCAAATAATGGTGTGCGCAAAGAAGTGACCTTAGTTGCGGTAGATGAGCCCCCTGAGGGAAGTGGGATAATTGATTCCGCTTTGACTGATGAGCTGCGCTATATGCTTCAGGCGGCTACTGGTTCTAAAGGCACTGGTAAAAAGGCTAATATTAAGGGTTATACCGTCGGTGGTAAAACTGGTACGGGCAAAAAATCTAATAATAAGTTAGGCGGCTACTATAAAAGTCGATATATGTCGACATTTGCTGGGTTTGCTCCAATTGATCAGCCGCGATTGGTTACAGTTGTAGTAATTGATGAGCCAACGGTTGGCGGATATTTTGGTGGCATTGTCGCTGCTCCGGTTTTTTCTGAAGTCACTGGAACTGCACTGCGACTTATGCAGGTGACGCCAGATCAAATGAAAACCAATGGCTCGTTAGTTGAGCGGCCTAATTCTTCTTTGCGAGGAGAATCATGATGAGCCTTGCAAAAAAATGTTATTTACCACTTACAGATCTGTTGCAGGGTTTGCTAGATGATAATCAATGCCCTCAAATAAGTATCAGTGGAATTACTATTGATAGTCGAGCTGTAAGGCCGGGCGACTGCTTTGTAGGTCTTAAAGGTATGGCGACTGATGGTGCTCATTATATAGAGCAATCTATTGCATCTGGTGCAGTAGCGGTGTTAGTCGACAGCACCACTGAGGTAAAAATTAATCAATCAGAAATTTCGGTTCCCCTGTTGTATATCAAAGATTTAACAGCACAGGTGTCTGAAATCGCTGGTCGATTCTACGGTCACCCATCGCATAAACTTGAGATTACTGCATTCACTGGTACCAATGGTAAAACTTCCTGTACGCAGCTATATAGTCAATTAATGGCGAAAGTAGCTATTGCAGGTGATTCGGTTAAACCTGCTTATATTGGCACCACAGGTTATGCTGTCGCTGAGTCTAAGTTGCAAAATCAGCCAGATACGGCATTTCAAAATAAACAGGCCAGTCATCAGTTGACTACCCCAGATGCGGTTTCTGCGCAAAGAATACTAGCTGAACTATTAAATAGTGGTGGGCAATATATTGCGCTAGAGGCATCGTCTCACAGTTTGGTTCAGCATCGTCTTAAAGCGGTTGATATCAATGTTGCGGTGTTTACTAATTTGAGTCGTGATCATCTCGATTATCACAAGACTGTAGAAAATTATGCTGCCGCCAAAGCAAGCCTATTTGACATGTCATCAGTTAATACAGCGGTAATAAACCTTGATGATGCTGTGGGCCAGCAAATCATTGCGAAGCTGCGTTCCGATATAACCTTACTTACCTTTAGTTTAAAAAATAAAACTGCAGATATTTACTGTTCGGATATTACGCTTTCAGCCTCAGGGTTCAGGGCAATGATCCAAACCCCTTGGGGTAGCGGAGAGCTTCATTCTTCTCTGTTGGGAGAATTTAATGTAAGTAATTTACTGGCAGTAATTGCTGTTGCCTGTTCTCAAGGCGCAGTATTGAGTGATTGTTTACAGGTATTGCCAGACTTGCAGTCTATTCCAGGCCGCATGGAGTTGGTCTCCTCGAACATGCAGCCGCAGGTGGTTGTTGATTATGCCCACACGCCGGATGCATTGGAAAAAGCGCTTCAAGCACTAAAGCCCTACTGTGACGGCAAGCTATGGCTTATCTTTGGTTGTGGTGGTAATCGCGATAGTGGAAAGCGTGAACAGATGGGCAGAATAGCGGCCCAATACGCTGACAAGGTTGTGGTTACAAACGATAATCCAAGATTTGAAGCTCCAGAAAAGATTGCACAACAGATTCTTCAGGGCATTGAGGCAGATGTTGAGGTTGAGTTAGATCGAGGCCGTGCCATTGCTACCTGCATCATTCAGGCTAATAAAAAGGATATCGTTTTAATTGCAGGGAAGGGCCATGAAAACTATCAAATTATTGAAAATAATCGTATTGCCTTCAGTGATCAGGAAGAGGCGCTAGCGGCGCTAGAAACTGCTCAACTTAATGGTTCTGCCTCGATTGAAGGAGGGATTGTATGATCTCTGAGCTTCGATTGACCGACGCTGCATTAGCTTATGGCGGAACATTGCTCAATCCCGATTGTGGCTTTAGCCAAGTATCCATTGATAGTCGAAATTTTGCCGATGGTGATCTTTTTATAGCGATAAAAGGTGAGCGATTTGATGGCCATGAATTTTTAGGTGAAGTTGCTATTAGAGCCTCGGGTCTAGTGGTTAGTCAGCCAGATAAAAGTCTGCCTATTCCGCAGTGGGTGGTCGAAGACACAACACAGGCATTAGGTCAGCTGGCACGAATAAATAGAGATAGATTTGATGGGCCATTAATTGCAATTACCGGAAGCAGTGGTAAAACATCAGTTAAAGAAATGGTGGCGGCTATTTTTAGTCAAAATGCTGTGGTACACGCTACCACAGGCAATTTAAATAATCATATAGGTGTTCCGTTAACACTTCTCTCTATGGAAAAAAACGCTGAGGTGGCGGTTATAGAAATGGGAGCCAGTGGCGGCGGTGAAATTGCTTACCTGTGTGATATTGCCAAACCAGATATCGCGCTAGTCAATAATATTCAACATGCTCATATTGAGGGTTTTGGTTCGATTGAGGGGGTGGCCTCAGCAAAATCAGAAATTTACAGCGGCCTGAAAGCCAACGGTACGGCTGTTATCAATTTAGATTTATCTTGGTCTGAAGAGTGGCAAAAATCTCTTACCAATATGCGTTGCGTCAGCTTTTCAATAGAGCGAACAGATGCTGACCTGTATGTCGATCATATAGAGACTCTTGAAAGTGGTTGCTGTGAATTTGAATTATGTGCCAATGATCAAAGAATATCATTAGTTTTACCAATGCCGGGTCTGCACTCGGTAAAAAATGCTGTGGCCGCTGCTGCCTGTGCTCTTGCTTCGGGAATAACATTGAAGCAAATCGTCAAAGGACTTACTGAGGTTAAGCCAGTATCTGGACGTCTTAATATTCACCAGTTAAGCAATAACTTAACGCTTATTGATGATGCCTACAATGCCAACCCAGATTCATTTAAAGCAGCTATTGATGTTCTTGGTGCTGTTGAGGGAAATAAAGTATTAGTTATGGGTGATATGGCTGAGCTAGGTGAAAGGGCGATGGAGCTGCATGAGGAAATTGGCGACTATGCACAGAAAAAAGGGCTAGATGCATTGCATACAGTTGGTCTTTTAAGTGCGGTTGTTGCCAATAAATTCGGCGGAACCCACCATAGCAGTAAACAGGATCTTATCAATGCACTGACCGATCTTTGTGCCAAAAAAACAAAAACAACCATTTTAATTAAGGGCTCTCGAAGCTCAGGCATGGATGAAGTGGTCAGCGCCATTGCCAACAAGGAGAATAGCTAATGTTACTTTGGCTTGCAGAATATTTAAGTGAATTTTATGCACCGTTTTCAGTGTTTAAATATCTAACTTTAAGAGCCATTATGGCGGTATTGACTGCCTTGTTAATTAGTTTAATTGCCGGACCAAAAGTGATTCGCCTGCTTAATCGTTTGCAAATGGGTCAGGCAATTCGCACCGATGGGCCAAAAACTCATATGGAAAAAGCAGGCACGCCAACTATGGGCGGGGCTTTGATATTACTGTCTATTTTTGTCAGTAGTCTGCTTTGGTCAGATCTAACCAATCACTATGTCTGGGTAGTGATTTTAGTAACATTGCTATTTGGTCTAATTGGTTGGGTAGATGATTATCGCAAAGTTGTAGAAAAAAATCCTCGCGGTCTGCCAGGGCGTTGGAAATATTTTTGGCAGTCAGTCGTGGGTCTTGGTGCGGCAGTATTTTTATTTGCCACTGCCGAAAGCTCTGCAAACTTAGAGTTAATTGTTCCGTTTTTTAAAGATGTAGCTATCTATATGGGACCAATTTTTATCGCTCTAACCTATTTTGTAATTGTAGGGACCAGTAATGCCGTCAATCTAACAGATGGCCTTGATGGTTTAGCGATCTTACCTACAGTTTTGGTCGCTGGTGCTTTAGGTATATTTGCTTACTTAACCGGTCATTTCCAATTTGCCAGTTATCTTCATATTCCCTATATCGCTGGGGCTGGAGAGCTTCTTATATTTACTGCCGCAATCTGCGGCGCAGGGCTTGGATTCCTTTGGTTTAACACCTACCCAGCTATGGTATTTATGGGCGATGTTGGCTCTCTTGCCTTAGGTGCCGCGCTAGGTGTGATAGCCGTTATTGTTCGACAGGAAATTGTTTTAGTCATTATGGGTGGTGTATTTGTTATGGAAACACTGTCGGTTATTTTGCAGGTTGCATCATTCAAATTGACGGGTAAGCGAGTATTTAGAATGGCGCCACTACATCACCATTATGAATTAAAAGGTTGGCCAGAGCCGCGTGTCATTGTGCGCTTCTGGATAATCACAGTTATGCTAGTTCTTTTGGGACTGGCCACATTGAAACTGCGTTAAGAGCGGAATTTTTGATGTCAGATATTATTGTGACAAATCGCAAAACAGCTATCCTAGGTATGGGAGCTACAGGGATTTCTGTTGCATCCTTCTTTGCCTCCAAGGATATGCCATTCGATTTTGCTGATAGTCGCAATGAACCAGCTAATTTGAATGCAGTTAAAGCTAACTATCCCCAGGCTGAAATTGCTCTGGGGTCCTTCGATGCAGATTTTTTATGCCGATATGATCGTTTAATTGTTAGCCCAGGAATTTCGCTTGCTGAACCGGCATTAGTTAGGGCTAAACAACAGGGCGTTGAATTGTTGGGTGATCTCGAATTATTCCTAGAGCAGGCACAGGCTCCAGTTGTTGCTATTACTGGGTCTAACGGCAAAAGTACGGTCACTGAATTATTGGGGAAAATGGCAACAGACAGTGGTATTAGTGTAGGGGTTGGCGGCAATCTAGGAACGCCAATGTTAGATGTATTGGATAACAGTCATAAACTCTATGTTATTGAGGTTTCTAGTTTTCAGCTAGAGTTACTCAATGATTCCCGCGGTGCAGTTTCATGTCTATTAAATATAAGCCCAGATCATCTTGACCGCTATAAAAATTTACAGGAATACCATACAGTGAAGCATCGAATTTTTCGCGGTGCCAGCAAAGTGGTTATCAATCGTGAAGATGTATTAACTCGCCCGCTAATCTCGACACAGATTCCAATGATAAGTTTTGGTCTAAATCAGCCTGATCTCGGAAGTTTTGGTATTTTAGAGGGTCTTAAGGACGGCTACTTATCTTATGGGATTGAGCGCTTAATGCGCGTTGATCAAGTTGCCCTAAAAGGAACTCACAACTTAGCAAATGTTTTGGCTGCACTGGCATTGGGTCATAGCGTCGATCTGCCTATGCAAGGCATGCTTGAAACATTAAAAACCTTTAAAGGGTTGCCTCATCGTTGTCAGCTTATTGCACAGATTAACGATGTCAGCTTTATCAATGATTCCAAAGCCACTAATGCTGGTGCTACTGTTGCTGCTATCAAAGGCTTTGGCAATCAGAACAGTAAAAATATTGTATTAATTGCTGGCGGGCAGGCAAAAGGGCAAGAGTTTTCTGCATTAGCAGCAGAAATTACCGCTTTTGTTAAATTAACCATATTAATTGGTGAAGATGCCAAGCAGCTAGCTGCAGCTCTTGATAATCATTGTCACATTAAGTATTCAGATTCTCTCGATGAAGCAATTATTCAAGCCAATCAATCGGCGATTGCCGGTGATACGGTTTTACTATCACCCGCCTGTGCAAGTTTTGATATGTTTGATGGATTTGAACATCGCGGTCATTGCTTTGAAGCAGCTGTAAATGCGCTAAGTGAAACTCAGGGGGTTATGCAATGAGCCAAAATATCCCCATGAAAAATATGGCGCAAAGAAATGATAGCTGGTATTTCGATACTAAATTACTTTTGCCAGCGCTGGCGTTATTGTCCATTGGATTAATTATGGTGGGATCTGCCTCCTTTAGTTATGCCGACTATAGATTTGGCGATCAATTTTATTTTGTCAAACGCCATTTTGCTTATCTTCTTATCAGTCTTGGTGCCATTGCTGTGGGCTTTTATGTATCCCCAATTTTTTGGGCTAAATACAGTTTGATATGGATACTGCTTTCAATTCTGTTACTGGTTGCAGTATTGGTACCCGGTGTTGGTCTAAATATAAATGGCAGTCGCCGCTGGTTGGGTGTAGGTGGTTTTACCCTGCAAGTATCGGAGTTAGTAAAAGTAGCAACAGTGGTATTTCTAGCCGCTCAATTAGAAAAATACCGCGATACTCTAAGTGAGAGTTGGGCTCAGTTTGGCAAGCTAATGGCAGTTATTATTGTGTTGTCTATATTGCTTATTTTAGAGCCAGATTTTGGCTCTGTAGCAGTTTTGGGTTGCACCTTTATGGTTATCTTATTTTTAGGTGGTTCGCATATACGTCAATTTTTATCCGTGGTGGTTTTAGCTGGCCTGTCTTTCTGGGTGATGGCTACTGCAGCGCCATACCGTATGGCGCGATTAACTGCCTTTTTGGATCCTTGGGCGAACCAGTATGACTCTGGATATCAATTAATTCAGTCATTAATTGCCTTTGGTCGAGGTGAATTATTTGGTGTTGGTCTGGGCCAATCGGTACAAAAAATGCTGTACTTGCCTGATGCCCACACAGATTTTGTGTTTGCCATCTATGCTGAAGAATTCGGCTTCATTGGTGTGGTATGCCTAATTGCGCTGTATAGCTTTTTTGTTGTTCGTATTTTGCAACTGGGTAAAAAAGCCATTAGCAAACAACATTGGTATGCCGCCTATGTTCTTATTGGTTTTGGTCTGATTCTTAGTGGTCAGGCATTTATTAATCTAGGCGTTAATGCAGGTTTGCTGCCTACCAAGGGTCTTACTTTGCCATTTATAAGTTATGGCGGCAGTAGCTTAATAGTTTGTTGTGCCATGTTAGGTATGATGATGCGGCTAAGCCATGAACTTCAGCGAAGCAAAACAGTTTCTGGGAGGTCTGGTTATGCAAAATAACGCAGGTTCCCTAAATACTATGCGCGTTATGATAATGGCGGGAGGTACTGGTGGGCACGTTTTCCCAGCATTGGCTGTGGCTAAAATACTTCAGCAACAACAGGTTTGTATTGCTTGGTTGGGCACGCGTAAAGGAATCGAGTCAGAGCTAATACCTGAGCAGGGCATAGAGTTACATTTTCTCAATATCGAAGGTCTTCGTGGCCGTGGTTTGCTGGCACTGCTAAGAGCGCCATTTAAGTTATTTGCTTCAATTATTCAGGCGTGTAAAGCGCTGAAGCAATTTAATCCATCAATGGTATTGGGTATGGGCGGCTTTGTTTCTGGCCCCGGTGCTATAGCGGCTAAATTGAATGGCATTCCCCTTGTTATTCACGAGCAAAACTCAGTGGCAGGAACTACCAACAAACTATCTGCAAAAATAGCGACGCGAGTAATGCAGGGTTTTCCTAATACCTTTGTTCAGGCTGAACACTGTGGTAATCCAGTTCGCAAAGAGATCGCGGCTATAAAGCCACCC
This sequence comes from Porticoccaceae bacterium, assembly GCA_049615065.1. Lineage (GTDB taxonomy): Bacteria > Pseudomonadota > Gammaproteobacteria > Pseudomonadales > Porticoccaceae > HTCC2207. The sequence goes on from JBMZEV010000030.1 coordinate 9,962, forward strand.
ATTGAACGTTTTACTGATAGACAGGGTGCTATGAGACTACTTGTCTTAGGTGGTAGTAGAGGTGCACTAGCGATTAATCAGCTAATACCAGAAGCCCTGGCAAAAATAGACTCTCAACAAAGGCCAAAAATCCTGCATCAAGTTGGCGCACAACATTTACAAAAAACCCAGACACTTTATCAAGCCCAGGATCTTGATATTGCTTCAGATACTATCCAAATAGTGCCATTTATAGATCGTATGGAAGAGGCTTACCAATGGGCTGACTTTGTTATATGTCGCTCTGGTGCTTTAACTGTTGCCGAACTGACCGCTGTTGGTTTGGGTTCGTTGTTGGTTCCATTCCCTTTCGCCATAGATGATCATCAAACAACCAATGGTGAGTGGTTAGTCAATGCGCAAGCTGCATTAATGATCCAACAGCAGGATATAACAGCTCAAAAATTAGCCGATCATATTACCAATTTGGCCAATAATCCTCAGCAGCGATTAGCTATGGCAAATAATGCGCGATCACTGGCTAAAAATGGTGCGGCCGAACGTGTTTCTGAGGTTTGTATGGAGGTGGCTAATGTCTAATAAAGTAAACTTTCAGCCGCCAGAAATGCGCAGAATAAAATGTATACACTTCGTTGGTATAGGCGGCAGTGGAATGAGTGGTATAGCTGAGGTGCTTTTGAATCAAGGCTATAAGATTTCAGGTTCAGATATTAATCTTGGCCCCACTGTTAAGCGTTTAAAAGCCAGTGGCATTGAAATATTCAAAGGCCATGCCAAGGAAAATATTCAAGGTGCTGATGTGGTAGTTAAGTCATCTGCTGTAACCTTGGAAAATCCAGAAATAGCGGCTGCTTACGAATTGGGTGTGCCAGTGGTTAGGCGAGCAGAAATGTTGGCCGAATTAATGCGCTATCGCCATGGTGTGGCTGTCGCTGGAACCCACGGCAAGACTACAACAACAAGCTTAATTGCCGCTGTTTTTGCCGAAGCCAAACGCGATCCAACATTTATTGTTGGCGGTAGGGTCAATAGAACAGGAACCAATGCTAAATTAGGTGACAGTAGATACATTATTGCCGAGGCAGATGAAAGTGATGCTTCATTCCTGCATTTGCAGCCTATGGTCTCAGTAGTGACTAATATCGAGCCAGACCATATGGAAACCTATGGCTTTGATTTCGATCAGCTAAAAACTACCTATATTGAATTTCTTCACAATTTACCATTTTATGGTTTAGCCGTTGTTTGTATTGATGATTTAGTGATACAAGAATTACTTAAAAGCATAGGTCGACCTACATTGACCTATGGCTTTAGTGAGAATGCAGCCTATCGTATTACTGAGTTTTCAATGGTAAATGGGCGTGGAAAATTTGTAATTGATCGTCCCGATAACCAAACAAGCCTTAGTGTAACTTTAAATATTCCCGGCCGTCATAATGCCCTTAATGCCGCGGCCGCTATTGCCGTGGCATCTGATGAAGGTATATCAGATAAGGCAATTATTGCTGGTTTGGAAAAATTCTGTGGTGTAGGTCGACGATTTGAAACCATTGGAGAATACCCCATTGGTGAGGGCGCTAATGCAGGAACAGCTACCCTAGTGGATGACTATGGACATCATCCTACTGAATTGAAAGCAACTATAGATGCAGTGCGAGATGGCTGGCCAGAAAAGCGTCTGGTTATGCTATTTCAGCCTCATCGTTATACCCGTACTAGAGATCTCTATGAAGACTTTGTCCAAGTTTTATCAGAAGTCGACCTATTAATTATTTTAGATGTCTATGCTGCAGGGGAAGAACCTATAGTGGGTGCGGGCAGCAAAAACCTATGCAATAGCATACGTCAGCGCGGTGCAATAGATCCTATTTATGCAGAAACAATGGAACAAATTCCAAATCTTGTAGCCAGTTTAGTGCAGGCGGATGATCTGGTGCTGACTCAGGGTGCAGGAAGCGTATCAAAGCTAGTTGCCATGCTTAAAGATAGCCAATTAAAGCCAGTTAAGGAGTGCAAATAATGACTTCTAAACTAACTAATTTTGGTAGGGTTGGCGTGATTTATGGGGGTAATTCATCTGAGCGTGAAATCTCCCTTCTAACAGGAGCTGCGATTGTTCAGGCGCTAAAACATCAAGGAGTAGATACAGTTGCCATAGATATTAAAGATCAGTCCCTTGAGGCAATTAAGGCGGCGAATATAGATCGTGCATTTATCGCTTTACATGGTCCAGGCGGTGAAGACGGTACTCTTCAAGGTGCGCTTGAGTATCTCGGTATACCCTATACTGGAAGTGGCGTTATGGCATCAGCATTGGCTATGGATAAGTTGCGCTGTAAGCAAATTTGGAAAGGTATCGATCTACCGACAACAGACTTTGCATCCCTAAATAAAGGCACAGATTGGCAGAAAACCCTCGAGAGGCTGGGCGGTTGTGTAGTAGTAAAGCCAGCCTGTGAAGGTTCCAGTGTGGGCATGAGTATTGCTGAATCAGCTCAACAATTAAAGCAAGCTTGGGAGTTAGCATATAAATACGATGCCAAGGTAATTGCCGAACCGCGTCTTATGGGTAAAGAGTACACCGTTGCCATACTTGGCGACCAAGCTTTGCCATCTATTAGAATTCAAGCTAACGCTACCTTCTATGACTATGAGGCTAAATATCTATCAGACAAAACTGAGTATTTCTGTCCCTCAGGTTTGGACCCAGAGCGAGAAACTGAATTAGCACAGCTATGCACCAATGCCTTTAATAGTATTGACGGCAAAGGCTGGGGTCGAGTTGATGTAATGACCGATCTAAATGGAACATTCTACATCCTCGAAGTTAATACAGTGCCGGGTATGACTAGTCATAGTTTAGTGCCGATGGCGGCAAAAGCATCGGGTATAGATTTTGAAAAACTGGTTTTAGCGATCTTAGAGGAGTCAATCCAATGAGTCGTTTAGAACAGCAATTGAGCCTGAAAGCGGCCCAAGACAATCGAAGCGTTATCGATAAGCTAATGGATAATATGAGCAAGATAATTACACTGCTTTTATTTTGCAGTATTGCCTATGGCGCAAATTTAGCGATTCAGCATTTAGATAAGCCAATTACAAAAGTCAGTATTGAAGGTGAGTTTAACTATCTTGATCAACAACAACTGATTGCACTAGTCAATGGTCAGATTAATGGTGGTTTTATCACCATTGATCTCAAGGCGATGCAAAATGTTCTTCATCAGCACCCCTGGGTTGCAGATGTGAGCGTTCAACGCCAGTGGCCTACCTTTTTACGCATTAATGTCACTGAAGAAGTGCCTATTGCCCGATGGGGTGATGATGCGTTTTTAAACAGACTTGGGGATAAATTAATTATCCAAGATAACAGTCATCTGGCAAATTTACCCCTAATGATGGCTGAATTTGGCAGTTCAACTGAGGTGATGAAGCAATATCAGCGCCTATCGGACCTTTTACTGCCTACCGGATTAAAACTTTCAAAACTTAAACTCGATCGACTGGGTGCCTGGCAGGTTGAAACCAGTAATGGCATTCAACTAATTTTGGGGCGCAACAAAGTAGGTGAAAAAATTAGACGTCTTGTTGTGGTTTGGGAAACCGATCTCAGTCAACAGTCAAACCAGATTAAAACCATAGACCTGCGTTATCCAAATGGCTTAGCAGTGTCTTGGAAAGGTCGAAAATCAGTTGCTGAAATAAAATTAGAAACACAACGGAACGAATGGAGAAAAGTGACTATTGTTCGCGGATGATAGATAACTGTAGAGGAAAAAATGGCAAATACAAATGAGCAAAATATGATCGTCGCACTAGATATAGGTACATCTAAGGTGGTTGCCATAGTGGGAGCAATTAATGCTAGTGGTGAGTTAGAAATTATTGGAACCGGTATGCATGCTTCTAGTGGGCTAAAGAAAGGTGTAGTGGTTAATATTGAGGCAACTGTCAATTCGATTGAACGCGCTATTGAAGAAGCTGAATTGATGTCTGGCTGTTCAATTCACTCAGTTTATGCCGGAATTGCAGGAAGTCATATTCGCAGCCTTAATTCTCACGGCATTGTTGCCATTAGTGATCGTGAAGTACAGCCAATTGATATTGATCGAGTCATTGATGCAGCGGGGGCTGTGGCAATTCCCGCCGATCAAGAAATCTTACATGTACTGCCGCAAGAATACATTATCGATGACCAAGAGGGCGTACATAAACCTATAGGTATGTCAGGAGTTCGACTTGAGGCTAAGGTACATCTAGTAACCTGTGCCGCTAATGCTTCACAGAATATCAAGAAGTGTATTCGCCGCTGTGGGCTCGAGGTCGATAACGTTGCCCTAGAGCAGCTGGCGTCGAGTTATGCGGTTTTGACTGAAGATGAAAAACAACTGGGCGTCGCACTGGTTGATATAGGGGGTGGAACCTCCGATATCGCCATATTTACCGATGGTGCCATTCGTCATACCGGCGTTATTCCAATTGCTGGTGACCAGGTTACCAATGATATTGCCATGGCATTACGCACTCCAACAGCTCAAGCCGAGGAATTAAAAATTAAATATGCCTGTGCACTGGCTAAATTGGCGCGTCCCGAAGAGACCGTCAAGGTACCCAGTGTGGGTGAGCGAGATTCAAGAGATATGTCGCGGCAGCTTTTAGCAGAGGTAGTAGAGCCGAGATATGACGAATTATTTACCTTGGTCCAAGCAGAATTGAGACGCAGTGGATTTGAAGAGCTTATTGCTGCGGGCATTGTGCTTACAGGGGGTACCTCCAAAATGGAGGGGGTGTGTGAATTGGCAGAGGAAATATTTCATATGCCCGTTCGAATTGGCACGCCAACAGGTGTTAAAGGATTAAAAGAGATTGTAAACAACCCAATTTATTCAACCGGGGTTGGGCTTTTGCAGTTTGGTGTGCAAGAGCAAGCAAGACAGGGTTTTAAGGAAGCGGTAAGTCAGAATGGAGATAGCATACTGGATAAAATTAAAAATTTTTTCCAGGCGGGAGTATAGGCACAAAACCACAGGTTTTGATGTATTTTTTTTGAGGCGCATAAAAAGGGGAAACCTATGTTTGAACTAGTAGATAGCATTCCAAAGA
>JBMZEV010000031.1:0-14858 GCA_049615065.1 Porticoccaceae bacterium
AAAAGTAAAAAATTCGTCCTTAAATATAGGATTGAGATCAAATTGTTTAAACGCCAAATGCGTAGTCTGACCTAAGCTGTCTTTAAAGCTGATAGCAGACAAATTCTTACCCTCGAACTCAATCATTAAATCAGTATACAGAGTGTTTATCTTAGTGGGCGTGAGAAAAAATTGTAGTTTAGATTGGGCTTCAAGGTTGTGCCCTAGAATCTCAAAATTCTCGGAAAGCTGTTGCGGATTCCCAAGTAATAAACTAATTGGATTGGCTTCAGGGTTATCACTGTATGGTTCTATAATTACCTGTTCTAAATCTGGATCATATAGCCAAAGGTGCGAACCATTACTCACTATAGTTTGCGCAGCTGGTTCAAATACAGTCCAGTAAACTTTGTTCGGCTTCTGCCCGTGTAAAACACCCGTAAGCATCTGCAATGGATTGCCCTGCGGGTCGAGTTGTTGCTGGTTAAAGTTTGCTGTGAAACTATTGATGGGATTTAAAAGCCCAAATAGTTTTTTTTCAGACATATCAGAAGCTTCATTGGCCCAAGCAATACTTACACTCAAAACCATAAGCATCCAGAATAATAATTTCATAGCATTTAATTACCCGATGATGGTGCTAGAACTTCTCTACTGCCATTATTGCCCATAGGGCTAACAACACCACTTGCTTCCATTTGCTCAATAAGTCTTGCTGCGCGGTTATAGCCAACTCTTAATTTACGCTGAACAGAGGAAATTGATGCTTTACGGGTTTCGAGGACAAAGGCAACTGCCTCGTCATATAGAGGATCACTCTCTCCATTATCATCAGATTCGTCACTAGCACTAAATCCAGGCACTACAACGCCAGATGAAGCGGCCTCATCAGTAATTTCAGAGAGGTAGTTGGGCTCACCACGACGCTTCCAGTCAGCAACTACCTTATGGACTTCATGGTCATCGACAAAGGCACCATGAATTCTTTCAGGAACACTCGAGCCAGGGGGTAAATACAACATATCACCATGACCTAAAAGTTGCTCTGCCCCACCCTGATCCAAAATAGTACGGGAATCAATTTTAGAAGATACCTGAAAGCCAATTCGTGAAGGAACATTAGCTTTAATCAACCCGGTGATAACATCGACAGATGGCCGCTGTGTAGCCAGAATAAGGTGAATACCAGCTGCTCGTGCCTTTTGCGCAATACGGGCGATTAATTGCTCTACCTTCTTACCGACAATCATCATCATATCGGCAAATTCATCAACTACCACAACAATATAAGGCAGAGTTTCAAGAATGGGTGCCTCTGGTGGTTCCTGTGTTTCATCCCAGCCCATTTCATCAGGATTAAACACCCACAATGGATCTGTAATTGGGTTGCCCGATTTGTTGGCATCCTCAATTTTACGATTATAACCGGCGATATTTCTTACCCCGAGGGCTGCCATTAATTTATAGCGCCGCTCCATTTCACCCACACACCATCGCAGACCACTAGAGGCGTCCTTCATATCCGTGATTACTGGAGTTAAAAGATGAGGGATATCATCATAAACAGATAATTCAAGCATCTTTGGATCGATTAAAATTAATTTAACCTCATCTGGCGAAGCCTTAAACAAAAGGCTTAAAAGCATGGCATTAATACCAACAGATTTACCCGAACCTGTAGTACCTGCAACTAATAAATGCGGCATCTTAGCTAAATCTGCAACTACTGGTACACCTGCAATATCGTTACCTAAGGCAAGTGTTAGCGGTGAACTAGAGCTGTCATAGGCATCAGAGGTAAGCACCTCACTTAGGCGCACCATTTCTCTTGTTTCATTAGGAATTTCAATACCAACTACAGATTTACCTTGAATAACCTCAACCACACGCACACTAATAACAGCCATAGAGCGTGCTAAATCTTTGGCCAAGCCAGTGATTCGACTAACTTTAATACCTGCGGCTGGTTGAATTTCAAATCTTGTTACCACTGGCCCGGGCAGAACTTCAACCACTGTGGCGCTGATACCAAAGTCTTGAAGTTTTACCTCTAAAAGGCGAGATAAATGCTCCAAGGATTCATCTGAAAAACCGATATTTGTAGTTTTATCCTGCGCATCAAGAAGATTTAAGGGAGGAAGAACACCAACTAACTTTTCATCAATAAATAGTGGCTGTTGTTTTTCTCTTTCAACACGCTTGCTATTTTTAGCTTTAACTTCTGGTGAACTTATGGTGACAGGCTTGCGCTGTTTTTTTAATTTGGTTGCGGCTTCAACCTTGTTAGAGCGAACTTCCTTGGCTTCTTTAGCAATAGTATTCTCTGCATGTTTGCGTCGAATTTCACTAAATGTGCTAGATAACCAACGACCTAAAGCCATGGTTGAAATACCCAGTGTGTCAATAAGTGCAATCCATGAAATCTCTGCAAAAACCGTCAATCCAAAAAAGAAAAGCGACAGTAAAATAACTGTAGCGCCTGTATAGCTAAATACTTCAAGTACAGATTCACTGATGGTCTTGCCCAACACTCCACCAAAACCCGAGGGGTAACCGGTCAGAGAGTCATCAAATTGTATATTGGCTAAAGAAGTAGCACTGACCATAACCAATACAAAGCCAATAAGGCGGAGGCTAAAGGTTACAGAATCGAAAGGCATTGCTTCTTTTAACAAGCAGGTACGTAATATTTGCAATGCTCTGGCAGCGAGCAAAAGTGGAAACAAAAACGCCATGGCACCAAAGAGGTTAAAAAATATATCGGCAAAAAGCGCACCTGCAGGTCCAATGGCATTTTCAATTTGATGCGATGTAGCAGTTTTGGACCAACCAGGATCCTCTGGTGAATAGCTCAATAGAGCGACCATCATGATAAGACAGAGTGCTATACAGCCTATAAGGGCCCCTTCGGTAAGAAGTTGCTTAGACCTTGTTTCAGAATCAGTCTGCGTAGTGGGAGTCGAGTTATTTGATTTTGTTTTTTTATTACTCAAGGTATAAGCCCTATTCGCTCTGTAAAGCACTAATTGTAGCTTAATTTTGATGAAACACCATGCTCTAGAGGTATATTGCTTAACTAAGTAAAGAAATTAAAAAATTTATTGGTGACTTGGTTAGGAATGATTATGATAGTCACCTTGTTAAACGGTTATAAAAAGCCAAACATTAAACTCTATTATCCGAGATAAAATATTATGTCTGACGTGCAACACTACCCACTTATTATTCTAGGTTCTGGCCCCGCTGGTTGGACAGCAGCAGTCTATGCAGCCAGAGCTAATCTTAATCCCGTTGTTATTACCGGCATTCAACAAGGTGGACAGTTAACCACTACCACAGATGTAGATAACTGGCCTGGCGACGATCAAGGTGTTCAGGGGCCAGAATTAATGGCAAGAATGCAGCGACATGCTGAGCGTTTTGACACTCAAACAATCTTTGATCATATTGAATCAGTAGAACTTAATGACCGACCATTTAAACTTGAGGGTACTCAATCCTATACCTGTGATTCATTAATAATCGCAACAGGTGCATCAGCCCAGTATCTGGGGCTAGATTCAGAGGAAGCATTTATGGGTAAAGGTGTCTCGGCCTGTGCTACTTGTGATGGATTTTTCTACAGAAACAAAAAGGTTGCCGTTATCGGTGGTGGTAATACTGCTGTTGAAGAAGCACTTTATTTGTCAAATATCTGTTCTGAAGTAGTTCTAGTTCACCGTAGGGATAGCTTACGTGCGGAAAAAATGCTGCAGGATAAGCTGTTCGAGAAAGAGCGTGATGGCAATATTAGTATTGAGTGGAATCATAATCTTAAAGAAGTATTAGGTGATGATGCTGGTGTTACTGGTCTGGCGTTAGCTGACAACGATGGAAAGACTAAGCAAATAGATGTTGCTGGTGTGTTTATCGCCATTGGTCATAAGCCAAATACTGATATATTTGCCGAGCAGTTGGATATGAAAGATGGCTATATCACTATTGCTGGTGGTATGGCCGGCAATGCAACAGAAACTAGTATTAAAGGTGTTTTTGCTGCTGGGGATGTTGCTGACCACGTCTACCGTCAAGCTGTAACATCTGCTGGTACAGGCTGTATGGCAGCGTTGGATGCTGAACGCTTCCTAGACGCTTAAATGCAATTAGCAGTATTAGATTCAAACCATCCTGAATTTCCCGATCCTAATAATGCATTAGATGATCCCGATGGATTACTGGCTGTAGGTGGTAACTTACAGCCAGACACCCTTCTCTCTGCTTACTATAACGGTGTCTTCCCGTGGTACAACGAAGGTGACCCTATCCTCTGGTGGTCGCCTAGTACTCGCTGCGTCATTGACCCATTAAAGCTTCATATTTCTAAAAGTCTACAGAAACAACTTCGAAAAAATTCTTTTACTATTTCGTTTAATCAAGCATTTGAGGATGTAATAAGCGCTTGTGCTCAAAGAGACTCAAAAACAGATACTTGGATAAATAACGATATGATTTTGGCCTATACTGATTTACATAGGCTGGGTAAGGCGCACTCTGTCGAAGTTTGGCAAAATAGTGAATTAGTAGGCGGAGCCTATGGTGTTAGCACTGGCTCAGTGTTTTGCGGAGAATCCATGTTTAGTTCAGTGCCCAATGCTTCTAAGGTTGCTTTAGTACACTTATCAAAACATATAGTTGGTGTTGGATTTAAGTTAATTGATTGTCAGTTAGTCACTGACCACCTAGTGAGCATGGGCGCCCAAGTGTTACCAAGAAGAGAGTTTTTAAAAACCCTTAACCAGTTGCGCAATCAACAAATCCAATGGCGTAATTGAGGTTAAAACGCCAGCTAAATCAAATAATTTATGGTTAAGCGTGCAATCAATTAAATAATGACTTTGCTATGTTGTCCAAATTAAGGCAAACTGCGCGCTTTTTACAGAGTACGAATTTACTTATGGCAAAAGAAGATCACATCGAATTTGATGGCGAGGTAATTGATACCCTGCCAAACACCATGTTCAAGGTAAAACTTGAAAATGACCACGTCATTACTGCGCATATCTCAGGAAAAATGAGAAAGCATTACATTCGAATATTGACGGGAGATAAGGTTAAGGTGGAAATGACACCCTATGATCTTACCAAAGGTCGTATCACTTTCCGCGAAAGATAATTTTAAACATGGAGTTTATGCTTCAGTAAGCTCCATGGACTCAATTTTTATATCAAGGTCGCCATCTTTGACTGATACAAAGACGGTACCACCCCGCTGACTCAGTGTTCCAAATAAAACCTCTTCAGCAAGTGGCCTTTTGATTTTATCTTGAATAAGTCGGTCCATGGGTCTAGCGCCCATCTTTGCATCATAGCCATTCAAAGCTAACCAATTTCTAGCTTCGTCATCTACACTTAAGAATACTTTCTTTTCATCCAGCTGATTTTGCAATTTGACCAAAAATTTATCCACTACCGTAGCGATTATATTGAGTGGTAAACAACCAAATTGAACAATAGAATCAAGTCTGTTTCTAAACTCAGGAGTAAAGGTTTTCTTAATATCAGCTAGGGCATCAGTGCTGTTATCTTGCCGAGCAAAACCGATAGAGGTTCGATCCAAACTTTCCGCGCCTGCATTTGTAGTCATAATCAGAATAATATTGCGAAAATCTGTTTTGCGGCCATTGTTATCAGTTAATGTGCCATGATCCATCACTTGAAGTAATAGGTTAAAAATATCAGGATGAGCTTTTTCCACTTCATCTAGTAAAACAACACCATGAGGTTGCTTGGCTACCGCCTCAGTTAGCAAGCCTCCCTGATCAAAGCCGACGTAGCCTGGTGGTGCTCCTATGAGACGAGAAACAGCATGCCGTTCCATATATTCGGACATATCAAAGCGCATCAAAGGAATACCTAATAGTTTAGCCAGTTGACGGCTCATTTCAGTCTTGCCAACACCGGTGGGACCTGCAAATAAGAAGCTACCAATGGGTCGTTCGCCTTCTCTCAAACCCGCTCGTGCAAGTTTAATAGCGCTGGTAAGGGCATTAATAGCAGGGTCTTGGCCAAATACTACAAGGCGAAGTTGGTCGTCTAAACCTTTCAGTTTGGATCTATCTGAAGATGAGACAGTTTTAGCTGGAATTTGAGCAATCTTTGAGATAATTAACTCAATATCAGTAACCCCAATCGTTTTTTTCTGACGACTTTTAGGTTGTAGTCGCTGAAAAGCACCTGCTTCATCAATAACATCAATGGCTTTATCAGGTAAAAATCGCTCTGAAATATGCTTGGCAGAAAGTTCAGCAGCAGCCTTAAGGGCGGTATTGGTATATTTAAGGTTATGATGATTTTCAAATCTATCTCTTAACCCTTTAAGGATCTGATAGGTTTCCGTCGTGCTTGGTTCCAATACGTCAACCTTTTGGAAACGTCGAGATAAGGCACGATCCTTATCAAATATTTCTCTGAATTCTTGGAAGGTTGTGGACCCAAAGCAGCGTAATTGTCCAGAGGACAAAAGCGGCTTAAGCAAATTTGAGGCATCCATTACACCGCCAGAGGCGGAGCCAGCACCGATAATAGTATGTATTTCGTCTATAAAAAGAATGCTTTTGCCATGATCAAGCAATTCATTGACCAGACCCTTGAGACGTTTTTCAAAGTCACCTCTGTACTTTGTTCCTGCTAACAAAGCGCCAAGATCAAGAGAGTAAATTGTAAAATCTAATAGTGGCTCTGGTGCGTTTCCCTCTACGATTAATTGAGCAAGACCCTCAGCAATAGCAGTTTTACCTACGCCGGATTCACCTACTAATAAGGGATTGTTTTTACGTCTTCGAATAAGGGTTTGGCCAACACGATCAAGTTCTTTGGCTCGCCCAACAAGCGGGTCAAGTCGACCCTGCTCTGCCTCTAAATTTAGGTTTATTGTAAACTGAGTGAGCAACTGCCCTTCTGATGATTGGCTTTCATCCTGAGTGTTATCCGACTGGTGGTAATCAGATTCAATACCCTCAGTAGACAGGTTGTCGTTGTGTATCTTTGAAATACCATGGGCTATATAATTCACCACATCAATTCGGGCTATATTTTGTAACCGCAAAAAATAAACTGCCTGACTTTCTTGCTCACTGAAAATAGCGACAATAACATTAGCGCCAACAACCTCTTCGTTACTGCTTGAGCTAACCTGAAAAACAGCTCTTTGCAGTACTCTTTGAAAACCATGGGTAGGTTGCACTTCGATTTCGTTATATTGACTCTGTGTCTTAGGGATTTTTGAAATGGTTGCGTCGATAAATTCAACAAGATCCTGTCGCAATATACTTAAGTCAACTGCACAGGCATTTAGAACTTGAGCCGCTGATTTATCATCAAGTAAAGCAAGTAATAGGTGCTCTACTGTCATAAATTCATGCCGTTTGTCTTGGGCATTTTTATATGCACGATTGAGTGTTAATTCTAAATCTTTACTGAGCATATTAAGACTCTTTATGATTGCATGGTTCAAACTCACAGCGTAGCGGATGCTGGTTGCTCTGTGAATATTCATTGACAAGCGAAGTTTTAGTCGCCGCTACATCTTCAGTATAAATACCACAGACTCCCTTCCCTGCGTGGTGTATTTCATACATTATATTGGTTGCTTTTTCATGGGAGTGATAAAAGAATAACTGCAAAAGCTCAACAACGAAGTCCATAGGCGTATAGTCATCATTTAGCAAAACCACTTGATACATCGAGGGCTCCTTAAGCTGGGGCTTTGCTTCCTGTACCGTTGTATCCCCATGGTCATAGTCTGGGATTTGATTTTTTTCATTCATATTGAGCAACCATATTATTTCTACGCAACATTACTAATTTTATACCACAACTTTAAGCCAAGGTATAAATTTGCAAAAAAAATAAAAAGCGCCTACTTGAGCCTAAAAATATTCAAATAATTACTATACTTAGGTTGAGTATTTTTTTATTACTCAATTTAACTGCTAAATACAAAGATTAAGGCGATACACTATGGCAGATTCAGGGATGATTAAATGGTTCAGTAATGCAAAAGGCTTCGGATTTATAGAGAATGACAAGGGATCACAGGATATATTTGTTCATTACAGTTCGATTGTTTGCGAGGGTTACAGAACACTTAAACTAGGTCAGATAGTCAATTATGAAATGAAACAAGGTGAAAAGGGTTTACATGCAGAAAATGTTATTCCGATGGGTAGAAAAAAGAGACGCAGTAAACAGTTTTAGCGATTTGTGTCACTGGATTGGTTTAGTTTTTGAATAAACACAAAAAAGCTGCCCCGATACCAAATCAGGGCAGCTAATTTTTTTGGTGTTACATGTTAGCAATAATAGAGTCGCCAAATTCAGAACATGACTGCAATTTAGCATCGTCCATGAGGCGTTCAAAATCATAGGTAACAGTCTTGTTTGAAATGGCCCCTTCGATTCCAGAGATTACAAGGTCTGCAGCATCAAACCAGCCAAGGTGACGAAGCATCATTTCTGCAGAGAGGATCAGTGAGCCTGGGTTTACTTTATCCTGTCCCGCATACTTTGGTGCTGTGCCGTGTGTTGCTTCAAAGATAGCAACATCATCAGATAGGTTTGCGCCTGGTGCAATACCGATACCGCCAACCTGAGCCGCTAAGGCATCAGAGATGTAGTCACCATTCAGGTTTAAAGTTGCAAGAACACTGTACTCGTCTGGTCTTAGGATAATTTGCTGTAACATCGCGTCAGCAATGACATCTTTAATAATGATTTGCTCGCCAGTGTTGGGATTTTTGATCACATGCCATGGACCGCCATCAAGAGGTTCAGCGCCAAATTGCTCGCGAGCTACTTCATAGCCCCACTCACAGAATGCACCCTCGGTAAATTTCATAATATTACCCTTGTGAACGAGGGTAACAGAGGGTTTGTTTTGATCGATTGCATACTGTATGGCTTTTGAAACCAAACGCTTTGTGCCCTGTTCAGATACAGGTTTGACACCAATACCACAGTTTTCATCAAAACGAATCTTTTTAACACCCATTTCATTTTGAAGGAAATCGATAACCTTCCCTGCTTCTTCAGTTCCTGCTTGCCATTCGATACCTGCATAAATATCTTCTGAGTTTTCACGGAAGATACACATATCAACTTTATTTGGCTCTTTTACCGGCGATGGTACACCGGAAAACCAGCGCACTGGACGCTGACATACAAAAAGATCTAGTTCTTGTCGAAGTGCCACATTAAGCGATCTAAAACCACCACCAACAGGCGTGGTCAAAGGTCCTTTAATTGAAACAGTGTATTCTTTAACAGCATCTAGAGTTTCTGCAGGAAACCAATCACCATCGTATTTATCGGCCGCTTTTTCACCACAGAACACTTCCATCCATGATATTTGCTTTTCACCGTTATAAGCCTTTTTAACCGCCGCATCGATTACTTTAATCATCACTGGGGTGATGTCATAACCAATTCCATCACCTTCGATATAAGGAATAATTGGGTTGTTAGGTACGTTGAGGCTAAGGTCGCTATTAACTGAAATCTTTTCGCCAGATTGTGGAATCTGGATATGCTGGTATCCCATTAAGATTCTCCATGGAGTGATGTAATTAGTGTATGAAATGGATCTATGTAAACAAACGCGCGCATTTTACACGTTTTTACGCGCTTTTTTAACCCTGTTTCCTATAGAATATCGCTTTTCGAGGAAAATCAGTGCCAAAATTGGTTTTATTTAACAAACCCTACCATGTGTTGAGTCAATTTACTGACGAAGCCGGCCGCGATACGCTATCAAATTATATAAAAATAAAGGGTATCTACCCTGCTGGGCGATTAGATTACGATTCCGAGGGGCTGCTATTACTGACCGATGATGGTCGTTTACAGTCGTTGATCAGTCACCCGAAGCACAAATTAGCCAAAACCTATTGGGCGCAGGTTGAGGGGGACGTCGAACAACATCATTGCAAAGCGCTGAAAGCTGGCGTTGACTTGAAAGATGGGCCTGCAAAAGCAATTGACTGCAGGCCTATAGAGCAACCTAATCTTTGGGATCGAGTGCCACCGATTAGGCAAAGAAAAACCGTTTCTGATAGCTGGATTGAACTTAGCATTGCTGAAGGACGTAACCGTCAGGTACGTAGAATGACTGCAGCCATCGGTCTACCAACGCTAAGGTTAGTTCGCGCTCAAATAGGTAAGTTACGCATTAACGATTTAGCCTTGGGTCAAACTCTTGTACTAAGCGGTAACAACGCTACTGAAATTTTTAATAAATATCTAAAAGGTTAAATCCAGTAATGCCCGACAAGATTCACCTAACTGTAGCAACCATAGTGTCTCAAAAATATCGATACCTTATGGTTAAAGAATACGACGGTGGCAAGTTAGTTATTAACCAACCTGCGGGTCATGTCGAGCCGGGTGAAGATATCATTGATGCCGCCATTAGAGAAACCTACGAAGAAACAGGTTGGCATGTGGATATCAATGGCTTTATTGGCATTTATACATCGACATCGCCTGCCACAGGTATAACCTACTATCGTTTGGCTTTTACTGCTAGACCATTATCGTTAGATGAACAGGCGGTGATCGATGCAGATATTCAGGAGGTAGTATGGTTAAGTTCAGAAAAAATACGTCAGAATAATAACCAATTACGCAATGAACTTGTTATTGATTGCCTCAATGATTATGAACAAGGAAAGATATTACCTTTGGATATCTTCCGCAAGCGCCTGTAAAATTTAAATTCTATTAGGATTAAGATTTATTACCTATGAGTAATTCAGAAAAAGTTATCGTCGGCATGTCCGGCGGTGTAGATAGTTCGGTCGCTGCCCTTCTGCTCAAGCAGCAGGGTTATGAGGTTGAAGGACTATTTATGAAAAACTGGGATGAAGATGATGGCTCTGAATACTGTACTGCCATTCAGGACCTTGAGGATGCACAACAGGTATGCGACAAAATTGGCATCCCTCTGCATACAGCAAATTTCGCCGCTGACTATTGGGATAATGTCTTTGAGCATTTTTTGGCGGAATACAAAGCTGGACGAACGCCTAATCCAGATATTCTGTGTAATCGCGAAATTAAATTTAAAGTGTTTTTGCAATACGCTGAAATGTTAGGCGCTGAGCATATTGCAACCGGTCATTATGTAAGGCGAGGCAATTTAAACGGTCAGGCTACCCTATTAAAAGGCCTCGACAATAACAAAGACCAAAGTTATTTTTTACATGCTGTCGATGAAGCGGCCTTAGGTCGATCGCTATTTCCTGTAGGTGAACTAGATAAATCAGAAGTTAGAGAGATCGCTAAAAAAAATGGTTTTGTGACTTCCAAGAAAAAAGATAGCACCGGTATATGCTTTATCGGCGAGCGTCGTTTTAGCGATTTTTTAAAGCAATACTTGCCTGCTCAGCCAGGCAGAATGGTTACCCCAGAAGGCATTGATATGGGCGAGCATCAGGGATTAATGTTTTATACCCTTGGTCAGCGTCAGGGGTTGGGCATTGGTGGCGTAAAAGATGCCAGCGATGAACCATGGTTTAGTCTACAAAAAGACCTAGAAAATAATATCCTTATAGTAGGTCAAGGCACAGCACACCCATTGTTATTTAATAACAACCTGTCGTCATCGGCTATTCACTGGATTAATCAGGCACCGGATAAATCATTGCAATGCGTTGCCAAAACGCGCTATCGCCAACCCGATCAACCCTGTAAAATTACTCTGGATAAATCAGGCGGTTGCAAGGTTGTTTTTGACCAGCCTCAACGCGCTATAACACCCGGCCAGTCAGTGGTATTTTATCAAAACGATCACTGTCTTGGCGGCGGTGTTATCGATAAAGCATGGCAATCGTAAGTCTTAGCCACCTATAGAGAATATACTTTGTTTTCAAAACCAACAGAACAGCAAGCTCTTGCATTAGCCGCTATATTTCAGGCCTCAAATCAGGTCTATAAGCTTGCCTATAGTGGTCATTCAGATGCCGACAAAATGCATTTTGCTATGTCCACCCTGCTCGATCAAAATCCTGATTCATTAGAAAAGCTCTATGGATCGGTTGAAAATTTACAGGACGGAATTAACACCATGCGAGGCTTTATGGAAAATGCCAACAAAATTTCTGATCCAAAGCACAAGGATGTCATTAGCTATGTTATGTCATCTATCCATTTAGCCAGCAAGCTAACTTCCGATAAGCAGTTAATCTCAAAGATTGAAAATGGTATTGATAATGCCCGCCAACAGGCTGAACATTTTTCAATAACCCATGATAATGTGTACACCAATGTCGGCTCGCTTTACCAGGATACAGTCAGTACCATGCGACTAAGAATTCAGGTTATGGGCTCTGCAGTATATCTTCAGCAAGCAGGCGTTGCTGCACGAATTCGTTGCATGTTATTCGCCGCAATAAGAAATGCTTTTCTGTGGCGTCAATTAGGTGGCAAAAGACGTCATCTTTTGATTCAGCGCAAGGCTTTTCTTAAAGTGATTGATCGGCTTTAAATAAGTCTTTTATCGCTTATAAGCATCTCTGAAATCTATTTCTAAACAGGTTATAATGCAGATTTAAAATATACTCTTTTTGGGACTTACTACCTATGCAAGATTTGCCTCTTTCAGCACTTACCGCTATTTCACCCATCGATGGTCGCTATGGCTCTAAAACCAAGCAACTACGCGATATTTTTAGTGAGTATGGATTAATACGTTTTAGAGTATTAGTTGAGGTTCGCTGGTTGCAACAGCTAAGTCAGCACGCGCAAATTGCCGAAGTAAAGCCGTTTTCGGATAAAGCCAATGCGCTGCTTAATAATCTGGTGGATAACTTCTCTGTTGAGCAGGCTCAGCGGATTAAAGAAATTGAAAGTACCACTAACCACGACGTCAAAGCGGTTGAATACTTTATCAAAGAGAGCATTACTGATAATGCAGAATTAAATGCGGTTAGTGAATATATCCACTTCGCCTGCACTTCAGAAGATATTAATAACCTATCTCATGCATTAATGCTAAAAGAAGGCCGTGATGCAGTGGTTGTTCCAGCCCTTTCAGCAATAACTCAAAAGCTAGCCGAAATGGCTAAAACATTTGCCGATGTACCTATGCTATCCCGTACCCATGGTCAAACAGCTTCGCCTACTACCGTGGGCAAAGAAATCGCCAATGTGGTGTATAGATTGCGCCGACAGTTAGAGCAAATAAGTTCAGTGCCGCTATTAGGTAAAATTAATGGCGCCGTAGGCAACTACAACGCGCACCTATCTGCTTACCCTGATATTGATTGGGCTTATAATGCCCAGCAGTTTATTGAAGGGCTAGGATTAAGCTTTAACCCCTATACCACGCAAATAGAGCCCCATGACTATATGGCAGAGCTATTTGATGCCCTATCGCGTTCTAATACTATTCTGATCGATTTTGCGCGAGATATTTGGGGTTATATCTCTCTGGGTTACTTTAAGCAAAAGACTATTGCCGGTGAAGTAGGCTCTTCAACCATGCCGCACAAGGTAAACCCGATAGATTTTGAAAATGCTGAAGGCAATATGGGTATCGCCAATGCCCTTTTTGGTCATTTGACCGCTAAATTACCTATATCCCGTTGGCAGCGCGACCTTACCGATTCTACGGTTCTACGCAATAAGGGTGTAGGTATGGGCTACTCAATGATAGCCTATGCTTCACTGGATAAAGGCTTGGGTAAATTAGAAATTAACCAGCAACGCTTGCAGGAAGATTTGGATAACTGCTGGGAAGTACTAGCCGAACCCATTCAAACAGTAATGCGCCGCTATGGTATTGAAAAGCCCTACGAAAAGCTAAAAGCGTTAACTAGGGGCAATACTATCGATCAAGCAACCATCAAAACCTTTGTTGAAGGCCTAGAGATGCCAGATCAGGCTAAGGCAGAGCTTATCGCTATGTTACCCAGTACCTATATTGGTAATGCGGTAGAGCAGGCGAAAAAGATCTAAATCAGCCATGTCGAGCTTTCCAGTACTGGGCGATATTTCAGCTGAACAGTTTCTTGCAGAGTATTGGCAAAAAAAGCCGCTGTTAATTCGCAATGCTATCCCACAATTTCAGCCACCAGTTAATGGTAATGATTTAGCGGGCTTAGCATTAGAACCTGAAGTAGAATCTAGGTTAGTGGTTGGCAGTGATTGGCAAATTGAACAGGGCCCGTTTGAAGAGCAGCGATTTCAAACACTACCTGAGCGCAATTGGACTTTATTAGTCCAGGCTGTAGATCTTTGGATCCCCGAAGTAGCTGATATTTTAGACCACTTTGGCTTTCTACCGCGATGGCGTATAGATGATATTATGGTCAGCTATGCCGCTGATGGCGGCAATGTAGGCCCACACTATGATAACTATGATGTGTTTTTATTACAGGGTGAGGGTCAACGCCAATGGTCTGTAGGTGGCCTCTGCGATGAAAATAGCGCCCTATTGCCTCACCCTAATTTGCGTATTCTTGCCGATGAACAGTTTACCGAAAAATGGACACTAAACTGTGGTGATATGCTGTATTTGCCACCCAAATATAGCCACCATGGTGTCGCCATAGGTGAATGTACTACCTACTCTGTTGGCTTTCGCGCACCGACTGTTACTGAAATGCTCGATGACCTCACCACCGAGTTAATCAGTAAGGGCGATAATAATGATGTGTTTACAGACCCCCTGCTAACGCCAGAAATGGCTAATCAGCCCATTTCATCTGCCTATTTAGAGCAAATTAGGTCATTACTATATCAAACACTTAATAATGATGAATTGTTGCTAAATTGGTTTGCGCAGTATATGACGCAACCCAAATATCCTGAGTTAGTCGATGAGACTGGGGAAAGCAGAAAAG
>JBMZEV010000032.1:0-14312 GCA_049615065.1 Porticoccaceae bacterium
GGTGCTGCCGAACCCTTAAGACGTATGCTTAGAATTCTGGTTGAGCGCTAGTTAATGGTAAAATAATGGGAATAACTATGAGACAAATAATGGCATTGTTATCGAGTTTTAGCGTGGTTAGATTATCTTGCAAACAGCCAATCTCTGCCATTCTATTGATTCTCAGTAGTTCCCTGGTGATTGCCGGATCCAATCCACTTTTCACGGCTGATATTGACTCGTCCAATGAATTACACGCTGAGCCAGCGAAAAAGGTATTAGATGGCATAGAGGATATACCAACCCACACTGTAGTTGCGGGAGATACTTTGTGGAATGTAGCTAAACGCTTGCGGCCAGAGAATATGCCTATGGCTGAGGCTATGGATACACTTTATTTGTATAACCGTGAAGCATTTGTCAAAGGCGATAGTACCAAATTGATCGAGGGCTCAGTGGTCAGTTTTCCGCCGATACCTGCCGCTAAAGAAGTACCGCAATTGATTGTTTCAGAAGACAACTCAGCACTTATTATTCCAACAATAGAAGTTATCACTGAAACTAATATTGAAGTTGAGCTGAGTACAGAGAAAAACCTAGAAATTGAGCTTCAGCCTGCCAAAGAAACTACTAAAGATGATGTCAATAAAGCCATTGATGAAAATCAAGTAAGTGGGTTAATAGAGTTAGATAATCCCATTGTTATCGATGAAGTTGCTCCATTGGTGTCTGAGTCTTCTGATACTGACAATGTTGTTCAGTTAGAGCTTGCAAAAGAAAATCTTGAGATTGAAAAACAAGAGAGTTTCTCTAATTTAGATTCAGCAACAGATAATAAAGTCGAAGACAAGCCTATTCATACTGAACCAAAAACGCTTTTTGTCGAACAGTTTGATGCTCAGGATTTTTCTCAGTTAGTGTCCAAGGTAAAGCTGTTGCCAATAGATTTATGGGTTTTTGTTGTGGCATTGCTATTTGCCATGGTGATTAATCGTTCGAGAAAACTCAGCAAGATCAATAAAGCACAACAAGACTCGGCGGATAAAACAGAAAAAGCGATTGAGTCGGTGTTAGACGGACCCTTTGCAGAAAGTTCAGGTGATGATGTTTTTTCTGGTGGATCAGAAAAGGCTGCAGCTAATAAGTCGCAGTCAAAAGCAGTAGAGTTGGAATCAGAAGAGGTGATCAATCTCCCCGGTGTTGAGGCGCTAGAGGCCCAGCTTCTTGAGGATGCCAATGGTGAGCAGTCACAAGCCAGCTCATGTTTAAGCGTTGATTTTGAGGACGACACCTTAGATATTGATCCCCTTCAAATCAAGCTTGATATGGCTTCTTTATGCATTGAAATGGGCGATATAGAAAGCGCTCAAGCAATCCTTGAAGAAATTATTGGCGAAGCCGATAAACAGGGCAAGGCTAAGGCGCGAGAAATATTGGATAGTATTGAAACCTAGAGAGCGGATTTATTGGTGACTGATTGGGTTTATACAGAGGGTTGCAAGATGCCAGAGGGTCAACAATTACCTGCTGGTGTATCTCGTTATGCCGCCATTGTTCAATATAATGGCGCTAATTTCTGTGGGTTTCAGCGCCAAAAACACAGCCCCTCAGTACAGCAAGAAATTGAAACAGCTCTCAGTTATGTTGCAGATTGTCCAGTCAAGCTTCATTGTGCGGGGCGAACAGACACCGCAGTTCATGCCAGTCACCAAGTGATTCATTTTGATACAACTGCTCAGCGCTCAGGTTACAGTTGGGTGCAGGGCGCAAATAGTCAGTTACCCGACAGTATTGCCCTCGTTTGGGCAGACAAAATAACGCAAGATTTTCATTCTCGGTTTAGCGCTGGTGCCAGAACCTATCGCTATATTATTGATAATAGTTCGACCAGGCCGGCGATTATGGCAGGTGCTGTTACCTGGGTTAAAAAGCCCTTAGATATCTCATTAATGCAGCATAGTTGCCAATATTTACTAGGCGAGAAGGATTTTTCTGCTTTTAGAGGTTCTGGTTGTCAGTCAAATTCTCCTTACCGCAATGTTCATAATGCCAATGTGTTTCGGCGTGGTAATTTGGTTATATTTGAAATCACTGCCAATGCATTTTTATTGCATATGGTGCGCAATATAGTAGGCTCTCTTATAGAAGTCGGTCTTGGACGTCAGCAGCCAGTATGGATTGAGCAACTATTAGCAACGGCTGATCGGTGTAAAAGTGCTGCTACCGCTGCTCCCGATGGGCTGTATTTAGTGGCGGTTGATTATCCAGCTGAATTTGCGCTGCCAGTCGTCGCTAAAGGGCCGGTATTTTTGCCTGAAAAATTATAAATTACTGAAGACTATGCTATGACAGTTCGTGTAAAAATTTGTGGAATTACTACCCCAGAGCAAGCATTGATGGCGCAGCAAAGCGGTGCTGATGCTATAGGTTTGGTGATCTATGAAAAAAGTCCGCGTTATGTAGATATCCAGCAAGCGGCAAAAATTAGATCCGTTATTACTGGGTCGACACACGCGATTGCCTTGCTAGTAAACCCCAGTGAGGACTTAGTTAAGCAGGTTATTGATGAGGTTAAACCTGATTTTATTCAGTTTCATGGTGATGAAACTGCTGAATTTTGTCAGCAATTTAACTTCCCATTTATCAGAGCGGTAAGGATGCGAGAAGGCTTGGATATAGATGCTGAGGTTGCGGCTTATAACGCCGAGGGTGGTTTTTTATTTGATGCTTGGAGTGACGATTTATATGGAGGCACAGGGCATAGTTTTGATTGGAGTCGATTGCCTAACTCCACAGACTATAAGTTAATTCTAGCTGGTGGTTTAAACCCTAATAATGTTGCCGAAGCGGTGATGCAAACTAGCCCGTATATGGTTGACGTCAGCGGGGGTGTTGAGGCCAGTCCTGGTATTAAAGACCGAGAAAAAGTTGAAGCTTTTATCTTAGAAGCAAAAAAATGATATAAAATTGTCATACTGGAATAAATTCCTGCGCTATAGCTTAGCGACTGTGGATTTCTCGTGTTAGAATAGCGAAAAAAATTTATTACCAATGATTGTCTCTCGATCATTGGATAACAGTTGAAAGGTAAATTGATGGATTGGCTGAAACGCATCCGACCTTCGGGTCCCGCATCAACAAACAGTAACCGATCAAGCGCTGTTCCTGAGGGCTTGTGGAAGAAGTGCCCCAAATGTGCGGCACCGCTTTACCGCCCAGAGCTCGAGCGCAATCAAGACGTCTGTCCAAAATGTGGGCACCATATGCGTATCGGGGCTCGTCGTAGGCTCGATATATTCTTGGACGAGCAGGGCCGCGAAGAAATAGGCGCTGATATTGTCGCCATTGATCGTTTGCGCTTTAAAGATGTTAAAAAATATAAAGATCGTTTAACTGAAGCGCAGAAGAAAACGGGCGAAAAAGATGCATTGGTTGCAATGTCTGGAAGTCTACATTCTATGCCAGTAGTAGCCTGTGCCTTTGAGTTTGCCTTTCACGGTGGATCAATGGGCTATGCAGTCGGCGAGAAATTTACCCGAGCTGCCACGATAGCACTGGAACAAAAAATACCATTTATCTGTTTTGCTGCAACGGGTGGTGCTCGTATGCAAGAGGCGCTTATCTCGCTAATGCAGATGGCTAAAACTAGCGCGGTTCTGGAGCGTCTAAAAATAGCTGGCGTACCCTACATTTCCGTAATGACCGATCCAGTATATGGTGGTGTATCTGCGAGTTTGGCTATGCTTGGCGATCTAAATGTTGCTGAGCCTGGTGCGCGTGCAGGCTTTGCGGGACCGAATATTATTGAGCAAACCATTCGTCAAAAGTTGCCTAAGGGTTTCCAAAGAAGTGAATTTCTTCTGGAGAAGGGCCATATTGATATGATTATCAGTCGCGATGAAATGCGCGATCGCTTGGGAAGTATTCTCTCCAAGCTAACAGGTCAACCAGAACCGGCTAATGACTAACCGCTCGCTTGCGGAATGGTTAAAGCTTTTAGAGCAAAGGCACCCCTGCGAAATTGATCTTGGTCTTGATAGGGTTGCTGAGGTATGGCATCGCTACAAAATCAGCCAATCTCTCTCTGGAGAGGTTGGCAGGTCAAAGGTGATTACCGTTGCCGGTACTAATGGCAAAGGCTCCTGTATCGCTACGATGCAATCCATACTCTTAGCCCATGATTACTCTGTTGGCAGTTTTACCTCCCCACATTTTCAACGCTATAACGAGCGTATCTGCATAAATGGTTTGGCTGTTGATGACCATCTAATTGTCGATGCATTTGAAACTATAGAGCGTTTAAGAGAGGAAACTTCCCTTACCTATTTTGAATTTAATACCCTAGCTGCGCTGATTATATTTAGTCATAGCGACCTAGATGTAGTTCTTCTTGAGGTTGGTTTAGGCGGACGTTTGGATGCGGCTAATATTGTTGATGCAAATATTGCTGTTTTATCCAGTGTTGATTTAGATCATCAGCAGTGGCTTGGTGATACTAGAGCTAAAATAGCCAAAGAAAAGTTGGGCATTGCGCGGGCTGATCAACCGTTGATTATTGGTGAGACAGATTATCCTGATGGCTTTGAGCGCTTGGTAGCAGATACTCAAGCTGATGCTCTGTGGTTGGGTAGAGACTTCGAATTTTCTGAATATGGCGGAAATTTAACTATAAAGCCAAAATGGCATGCAGAAAATACTGGCTTTGCCTCTCTTGATACTCTTTCAAATACAGGTTTGCTGTCGGTTAATAAGGCTCTAGGGTTGCAAGCATTGGTTAGTCTTGGCTGTAGTTTAGATGCTGAAAAGTGTCGGTCAGCTATAGAGGCTGCTGCAGTTTTGGGTCGACAGCAGAGTTTAAGCTATAAATCTGTTCCGGTTATTCTCGATGTTGCACACAATCCTGCTGCTGCTGCTGTATTGGCTGCCAAACTTCAATTAGAGCAGGGTAAGACCATTGCCGTAGCCTCTGTTTTGGAGGATAAAGATTGGTCCTCAATGGTATCTCATTTGAAGCCAGAAATAGATTATTGGCATATTGCTGAATTAACCGGTATTTCTCGTGCGGCAAAAGGACAATCCTTATTAAAACTGTTATACAATGCCGGTGTTAAAGGAACATTAAACGAAAGTATTGAGCAGGCATTTCAATCTGCTATTTTACGAGCAGGAAATACTGGAAAAGTTGTGGTACTTGGGTCGTTTCATACCGTAGCGGCGGTTTTGGATCTAATAGCAATGGAGGTTATAGGTGAGTAATGGATTAAAGCAGCGAATTGTTGGCGCTGTGGTACTTGGTGCTCTAGGGTTAATTCTGTTGCCCTTGGCGCTGGACTTCACTGACCCTAAGAAGATTGACCGTACATCATTGATACCGACCTCGCCCAATGTTGTAGCGACTGAGTTCATCGTTGCCGAACGACCCGATGAGGTAAAAGATGCGACTGAGGTTGCTCTGGCATTTGATGTTAACCGATTGCAGCCAGTGCAAGAAAATGATACCAGCTATCAGGGTTTAGATAACTCGGGATTGCCGCAAAGGTGGTATCTTCAGGTCGGTAGCTTCGAAGATCAGGTATCTGCCAATACATTAAAGCAGACATTGCTGGCGAAACAATACAAAGTGTTTCTAAAGAGCGTTAAGATTAACAAAAACATATTCCATCGAGTTTATATTGGCCCCAAAATCAGCCGTCGCACTGCTATTGCTGATAAAAGCGAAATTGATAAATTATTAACAACAGACTCGATTGTTCTTAAATACGTACCCTAAACATCGGATAGGTTATGGATATTGCAGTTGCAGATACAGGTATTGTCGTAATTGTAGCCATTTCTGGCTTAATTAGTCTTATTAGAGGCTTTGTCAAAGAGGCAATGTCGCTGGTTATCTGGGTAGCTGCATTTGTCGTCGCTATGACATTCAGCGATGCGGCGTCGCTACTCTTGGTTAATTTTATTGAGCTAGCTTCTCTTCGACAACTGGCCGCTTGGGGTGGTTTATTTGTTGGCACTCTTTTAGTCGGCGCAATGGTTAATTTTTTGTTGGGTAAACTAGTAACCTCAACAGGGCTTGGGGGAACAGACAGAACATTAGGCTTGGTTTTCGGAGTATTTAGAGGCTTGCTGGTGGTATTGGCGCTAGTTATAGCAATGCCCAAGGCCATTCCCGTAGAGCAAGACTCCTGGTGGCAAGAATCGCGACTTATTCCAGTATTTCAAAATTTTGAAGGCTGGGGTAGGGAAGCGGCAACAGACATTAAAAATTTACTAACTGGTTGGATTTAACTCATGTGTGGTGTAGTTGGAATAGCGGGAAACTCAGATGTTAACTTGGAGCTATATGATGCTCTAACAATGCTTCAGCATAGAGGCCAAGATGCTGCCGGTATGGTTACCGATAGTCATGGCGAGTTGCATCAGTGTAAAGGTGAGGGTCTGGTGCGCGATGTTTTCCGTCGCAGCCATATGATGCGTCTTGTGGGTAGGCTTGGAGTTGGTCATTGTCGTTATCCAACAGCCGGAAGCTCAGGTCCAGCGATGGCGCAACCCTTGTATGTAAACTCCCCCTATGGAATCTGTATTGCTCATAATGGCAACCTTACCAATGCAGACGAATTGCGTGAAAACATCTTTAGAACTGACCTGCGTCATCTGAACACAGATTCTGATTCTGAAGTATTGCTCAATGTTTTTGCTCACGAGTTACAAGTAAGGGGAAAGCTCGAGCCAACCAGTGAGGATATCTTTGCTTCTGTAGCAGAGGTCCATAAACGCTGTCGTGGTGCCTATGCTGTAGTTGGTCTAATTGCCAACTATGGCATGTTTGCTTTCCGCGATCCGAATGGTATCCGCCCTCTGTGTTTTGGTGTGCGTCACACTGATCAGGGTGATGAATATGCCGTGGTTTCTGAGTCGGTGGTACTCGACAGTCTAGGCTTTGAGTTAATTCGTGATTTGGAGCCCGGTGAAGCCTTATTTGTTGATATCAAGGGTAATTTACACCTGCAACAGTGTGCCGATAATCCACAGTTGTCGCCCTGTATTTTTGAGCATGTGTACTTCGCTAGACCCGATTCAATTATGGACAATATTTCAGTCTATAAGTGCAGGCTCAGGATGGGTGAAAAACTTGCTGATAAGATACTTCGTGAAAAACCAGATCATGATATTGATGTCGTTATTCCTATTCCCGATACTAGCCGAGTATCCTCTCAGGCTCTGGCAGAGCGACTTGGGGTCAAGATTCGTGAAGGCTTTATGAAAAATCGCTATATTGGTCGAACATTTATTATGCCCGGTCAAAAAGAGCGTAAAAAATCAGTTCGTCAAAAACTCAATGCGGTTAAGTTGGAGTTTTCTGGAAAAAATGTCCTTTTAGTGGATGACTCCATTGTGCGAGGCACCACTTCAAAAGAAATTATTCAAATGGCTCGAGATGCTGGCGCGAAAAAAGTGTATATGGTTTCCGCAGCCCCAGGTGTTCGTTACCCCAATGTTTATGGTATTGATATGCCCACCGCGAATGAATTGATTGCCCATGATCGAACAGATGAAGAGGTAGGTAAAATTATTGGTGCTGACTGGATTATTTATCAAGATCTCGATGATCTTATTGCATCGGGCACTGAAGGTAACCCAGCGGTTAAGAGTTTTGATTGCTCAGTATTTGATGGTCATTATGTTACCGGTGATGTTGATGAGAGTTACTTAAATCACATGCATGCAACGCGCAATGATGATGCTAAGCAGAATAAAAACCCCTCTGCGGATAATAAAAAACAATCAGTGATTGGAATTCACAATAACAGCGTGAGCTGATTTTGGTAGAATAGCAGTATGAAAAATAAATCTAAGTCTTATCAGTCAGAAACTAACGCCATTCGAGGTGGGTATCATCCTACCCATGAAAATGAGCATTCTGAAGCCTTATTTCTTACCTCAAGCTATGTATTTGATAGTGCTGAAATGGCCGCTCAAAGCTTTAGTGATGAAATTACCGGCAATGTTTACTCGCGTTATACCAATCCAACAGTCAGAAGTTTTGAACAGCGCTTAGCAATGCTTGAAGAAGCTGAGCAGGCCGTAGCCACATCTTCAGGAATGGCGGCTACCCTAGCTGTTGTTATGGCATTGCTGGCGTCAGGTGATCATATACTGTGCTCGCGAGATGTTTTTGGTAGCACCCGAGTAATGATGGACAAATACATCACTAAATTTGGTGTTGAAGTCAGCTATGTGCCGCTAACAGATTTATCGGCATGGCAAGCTGCAGTTAAACTCAACACTAAAATGTTTTTCTGTGAAACACCGTCTAATCCGCTATCCGAAATTGCTGATTTAGAAGCACTTAGCCAAATAGCCAAAAAAGCTAATTCACTATTAGTAGTGGATAACTGTTTCTGTACCCCTGTACTGCAAAAGCCACTTAATTGGGGAGCAGATATAGTGGTTCATTCAGCGACTAAATATATTGACGGTCAGGGCAGAGCTCTCGGTGGTGCCGTTGTTGGTAGTACAGAACTGATGGATCAGGTGCAGGGCTTTTTGCGTGCTGCAGGGCCAACTATGAGTCCGTTTAATGCATGGATTTTTCTAAAGGGTTTAGAGACATTAAGCTTGCGAATGAAAGTCCATTCCGCCAATGCCAGCGCTTTGGCTCTATGGCTTTCTAACCACCCTAAGGTGAGCAAAGTATTTTTTGCGGGCTTGCCCGATCATCCAGGGCATAGCTTAGCGAAAAAGCAACAAAGCGACTTCGGTGCAGTTGTTTCTTTTGTGGTTGATGGCGGTCGAGAAGCAGCGTGGAAAGTGATAGATACCACTGAAATGCTCTCACTAACTGCTAATCTAGGTGATGCCAAGACAACAATTGTTCATCCGGCAACCACAACCCATGGGCGATTAAGTGCTGAGTCACTTGCCGAGGCTGGAATAGAGCAGGGTCTAATTCGCATTGCGGTGGGTCTAGAGGATCTAGAAGATATTAAAAATGATTTAGAGCTGGGGCTTTCTCAGCTCTAAAGCATGATCTGTAACCTGTGGGCAACAGTAGATACAGCATATAAATACTGTGGGTTGCGCCATGTTTCTCGATAATCGCCATAAACAAACGATGGTCAAGGCTGAAGATGCTCTAGTCGGCAGAGACCAGCCTATACAAGTGACTAACTGTCATCTAATAACGCAACAACCCATACAGCCACCATTTGCTAAAAATCTACAGCAAGCTATATTTGCAATGGGGTGTTTTTGGGGGGCTGAGCGACGGTTTTGGCAACAATCAGGGGTGGTTTCAACCGCTGTTGGCTATGCTGGTGGTTTTACTCTAAATCCAACTTATCACGAGGTCTGTTCAGGACAAACTGGGCATACAGAAGTGGTGTTAGTAGTTTTTGATCCTCAGCAAATAGAATATAACCAACTACTAAAGGTTTTCTGGGAATCCCATGATCCGACACAGGGAATGCGTCAAGGTAACGATACTGGCACTCAGTACAGGTCGGCTATCTATTGTAGCGATAACAATCAGCTACAACAGGCTAAAGATTCAGCACAAAGAGTGCAGACACTTTTAAATGATCGAGGCTATGGCGCTATCACCAGTGAAATTTGCTCAGCGCCAATTTTTTACTATGCCGAGGACGCTCACCAACAATATCTAGCAAAGCATCCACAGGGCTACTGTGGTTTGCGCGGTACAGGTATCAGTTATTGCTAAACGTTGCTAATTCTTAGGCTCTGCGCTCGGAATTGCTTGTAAAAGTTCTCGTGTATAGGGCATCTCGGGCTTGGCCCAGAGTTTTTCAGTTTCACCTGATTCAACCAATTTACCTTGCTGCATAACGGCAACGCGATCACAGATTGAGCGAACCACCGATAGGTCATGGGAAATAAATAGCATGGTCAATTGATGTTTTTCTACCAGATCAATAATTAACTCTAAAATTTGTGCCTGAATCGTTACATCCAGTGCCGACACCGGTTCATCGGCAACAATAAATTCTGGTTTAGTGGCGATAGCACGACCTATGGCAATACGCTGACGTTGGCCGCCAGAGAATTCATGGGGGTATTTTAAAGCACTGGATCTCTCTAGCCCCACATCATCCATTAATAGCTGAACCTGTTTAGCCACGGTCTTTTTATTCGCTATACCATGATAAAGCAATGGCTCTGCCAAGGTTTCATAAACCGTCATTCGAGGGTTTAATGAGGCGTATGGATCTTGGAAGATCATCTGAAGCTTGGATCGCCAAGCAATAAGTTTACTGGGCTCTAGGGCACAGAGATCAGTTCCAGAATAAACTATTGAGCCTGCGGTTATTGGGGCAAGCTGCAGAATTGATCGTCCCAATGTGGATTTACCTGAACCCGATTCACCCACCAGTCCAAAAATCTCACCTTTTTGAATACTAAGGCTGACATTATCCACAGCTTTGACCGATTTTTCGCTACTTTTAGAGAAGTCTTTAAAGTAAGTTTTAAGCTGATTTACTTTGACTAAAGGCGAGCCCAGTTGAGCACCGCTCGCTTGCACTTTAGCACCCTTGGGTATCGCCGATAACAGTTTTTTAGTGTAATCACTGGCACTGTTATAAAACACCTCTCTAGTAGTGTTTTGGTCCTTTGTCTTTCCCTGGCACATTACCAATACCTTATCGGCAATGTCTGCCACTACACCAAGATCATGGCTAATAAATACCACCGCTACGTCGCGGTTTTTCTGCAGTTGCTTAATAAGCTTAAGGATCTGTGCCTGAATAGTTACATCCAGAGCAGTGGTTGGTTCATCACAGATAAGCAGTCGCGGCTTATTAATAAGCGCCATGGCAATCATAACTCGCTGACGCATACCGCCAGAAAACTCATGGGGATAGCTGTTAAAGCGAGCTTTGGGATTTACAATTCCCACTTCATCTAATAGATCAATAGCTTCTATTTGAGCTGCTTTTCGGGTTAGACGCTGAGTTTTATCTGGATGATAAATAAGCGGTTCAATTAACTGCTCACCAATAGTTAAAAATGGATTAAGTGATGTCATAGGGTCTTGAAAGATCATAGCAATATGATTGCCGCGCAATTGGCGCATACGATCAGTATTGCAGGCTAATAAATCCTCGCCATCAAATAAAGCGTTACCGCCTTCAATAACTGCCGGTGGCTTGGGTAGCAAATCCAATAAGCTGTAACAGGTGACAGATTTACCCGATCCCGATTCACCAACAATCGCCAATGTTTGACCACTATCAACACTAAAACTGACATCATCTACAGCCTTGACCACGCCATTTCTGGTGTGGAAAGAAACTTTGAGGTTATTTACTTGCAGAAGTGCCATATCAATCCTTTGACGCCCGAGGGTCCAGCGCATCGCGCAAGCCATCGCCCAAAAAGTTAAGTGCAAATAGGGTTAAAGACAGAGTAATACCCGGAAAAATAAGCAGCCAGGGGTACTCTTCCATGGTTTCAACGCCATAGTTTATTAATAGTCCCCACGAGCTTTGTGGCGGCTGAATACCAAGACCTAAAAAGCTTAAAAAGGCTTCCAGTAACATCACGCTGGGTATGGTTAATGTGGTATAAACAATGACTGGGCCCAAGGTGTTTGGAATAATATGCCGACGAATAATCGCCCAGCGAGAAAGCCCCATAGAATAGGCTGCTTCAACAAACTCCTGTTTACGTAAAGCCATTACTTGGCCGCGAACAATACGCGCCATTGTCAACCATTCCACGGCTCCGATAGCCACAAATAACAATAGAATATTGCGTCCAAATACCACCATTAATAAAACAATGAATATCATAAAGGGCAGGGCGTACATAATATCGACAATACGCATCATTACTGCATCCACTCGACCACCGACAAAGCCGGCAATTGAGCCCCAGAGAATGCCAATAACTAGCGCTACCGCGGTGGCAATAAAGCCCACCATCAGCGACACCCGTCCACCATACATAATGCGCGTCAACATATCGCGACCAAAGATATCAGTCCCCAACCAATGGGCCGCAGAGGGTGGTGTAGCTCCAAGCATTAAGTCTTGCTCCTCATAACTATAGGGAGCAACCCAAGGGGTTAATAGTGAAACCACACATAAAATAAGAAGAACAGCAAAGCCAAATAATGCCAAACGATTTTTGCGCAGTTTAATCCATGCATCGAGCCACAGAGAACTGCGTTGCTCAGAGGTTTGAGAGGAACTATACATTAGTCGCCTCCCCGAGCCTGCTGACGCAGTTTTGGATTAAGCCAAAGAGCAATAAGATCTGATAGCAAATTAAATACAATAATTAGACCGGCAAAAAAGATAGTCATACCCAATATCATGGTGTAGTCGCGGTTAAATGCCGAGGTGACATAAAAACGCCCTAAGCCGGGAATTTGAAAAATGGTTTCAACAACAAAAGAGCCGCCCAATAAGCCAGCAAAAGCGGGGCCTAAAAATGCGACCACTGGAATTAACCCACCACGCAGTGCATGTTTACCAATAATTAGTCGTTCCGATAAACCCTTGGCGCGAGCAGTTCGAATATAATCCTGAGATAGTACCTCAAGCATTCCGCCGCGCGAAAGTCGAGCTATATAGGCGGCATAGCCAGTGCCCAGAGTAATCGCTGGCAAGATTTTGTCGCCGGGGATATCCCCCCAGCCAGAAATGGGTAGCCATTCCAGCTCAATGCCAAAGACTAAAATTAAGATCGGCCCCAGTAAAAAAGACGGCATGCAAATGCCCAGCATAGCCGCCGACATTGGGATATAGTCCTGCAGGGTGTTAGGTCTTATTGCCGCAAATACGCCGGCGCTAATGCCAATAAATAGAGCAACTAGCATAGCGTATAGGGCTAATTCGGCAGTGACTGGCAAGCCTGCAGCAATTAATTCATTCACCGTGCGACCGGAGTATTTAAATGACGGGCCAAAGTCGCCTCGTATTACATCGCCAAGATAGCTAGTATATTGTTGCCACAGCGGTTGATCCAAGTTGTACTGCGCTTCCAATGCGCGAGCGACCTCTGGTGGCACTGCTTTTTCATCAGAAAAAGGCCCCCCCGGGGCACTGTGAATCAACAAAAAAGTTACCGAGATTACTACCAGTAGTACAGGGATCGCCTGTAGTAATCGGCTAACAATAAAACGCAGCATTATTGAGCGACCTCCTCAGTTGATAAAGGCTCTAAATACATCTCGCGATAATTGGCCTGATTGAGAATATTGCGCCCGAAATTCTTTACAGAGGGATGCACAAGATTATTGGAGGTATAGATATAGATAGGAATAACCGGCATCTCTTGTAACAGAATTTTTTCTGCCTGCTTAAATATTTCTAGTCGATCATTATGAGTTTTTGCCTCTGGTGCCCGCTCGAGAATTAACTGGTCATAGTCACTATTGCACCAGTTGGTGCGATTATTACCGCCATTGCAAAGAAACATATCGAGAAAATTATTGGGATCAACATAGTCACCTATCCAACCGGCTCGGGCAATTTCATAATGGCGGTTGCTGACTGTATCCAAATATACCTTCCATTCCTGATTCAGTAGGGTCACATCAATATTGAGATGCGTTTTCCACATCTGTTGTAGCGCAACGGCAATTTTTCGATGCCCCTCACTGGTATTGTATAGAATTTCGGTCGTAGGGAAGCCTTTGCCATTGGGGTAACCCGCCTCAGCTAAAAGTTTTTTGGCTGTTTCAGGGTCAAATGAGAGATCGCTCTCAGGGTAATAACCCATGGTTCCCGGCGGAGTAATAGCATAGGCAGGAATTTGCCCCCCCTTGGTGATTTGAGAGACTAACTGATCGCGATTAATGGTCATCCCCAATGCACGACGTACTCGATTGTCTTTCAAATGTGGTTGTTCAACATTGAGTCGATAAAAATAAACGCCTAAATAGGGTTGAATGCGTAGCGATGGATCTTGTCCCTGTTTATAAACCTCAATTTTATCCGAGGGTATACCGCTATAATGCAATTGCCCAGCACGAAACATGCGCTCCTCGGTGGTGACATTTTCGGTTGGGTAAAATACCACTTGGTTTAATCCGACATTATTGGCATTCCAATAATACGGATTGCGTTCAACCGTAATTCGGCGATTGATTTTCCACTTTTTAAGTTGAAAAGCGCCATTACCGACAATATTCCCTTCGTAAGTCCAGCGTGTTCCCCGCTGATCAGCAGCACCAAATTTCTCCACTGTGGCACGGTGAACAGGGTAGGTGCTGTAGTGATCCAGTAGTTGTAAAAAATAGGGTATTGGATTGGTCAGTGTTACCTGTAGGCGATAATCATCCAGAGCCTTTACCCCCACCTGACTAAAAT
>JBMZEV010000033.1:0-14241 GCA_049615065.1 Porticoccaceae bacterium
AAAAGTGATGGAGAAAAGTAATGGGAAAAATTATCGGAATTGATTTGGGAACCACCAACTCATGTGTAGCTGTACTTGAAGGTGATGCACCTAAGGTTATTGAAAACGCAGAGGGCGCCCGAACAACCCCATCTGTTATTGCCTATTCAGATGATGGCGAAATTTTAGCGGGTCAATCAGCTAAGCGTCAGGCAGTAACTAACCCAGAAAATACAATCTATGCGGTTAAACGTCTTATTGGTCGCCGTTTTGATGACAAAGTGGTACAAAAAGACATCGACATGGTGCCCTACAAGATTGTCAAAGCAGACAACGGTGATGCTTGGGTAGAAGTTAAAGGCGAAAGCAAGGCTGCGCCTCAGGTTTCTGCTGAAGTGCTTAAGAAAATGAAAAAGACTGCAGAAGACTACTTAGGTGAAACAGTTTCTGAAGCGGTAATTACTGTTCCGGCTTATTTTAATGATTCACAGCGTCAAGCGACTAAAGATGCGGGTCGAATTGCGGGTCTTGATGTTAAGCGTATTATCAATGAGCCAACAGCTGCTGCACTTGCCTACGGTATTGATAAAAGCGAAGGCGACAGCGTTATTGCCGTGTATGATTTGGGTGGTGGTACTTTTGATATCTCAATAATTGAAATTGCTGATGTTGACGGCGAAAAACAATTCGAAGTATTGGCAACCAATGGCGATACCTTCCTCGGTGGTGAGGACTTTGATCTGCGTCTGATTGAATATTTGTCAGCTGAGTTTAAAACCGATAGCGGTATTGATCTAAGTGGAGACCCACTGGCGATGCAGCGCCTGAAGGAAGCTGCAGAAAAAGCTAAAATTGAGCTGTCATCAAGTTCGCAAACAGAAGTTAACTTGCCCTATATAACGGCTGATGCCTCTGGTCCTAAGCACTTGGTGGTTAAATTGACTAGAGCTAAGCTTGAGTCGCTGGTTGAAGATTTGGTTGAGCGCTCGTTGAGCCCGCTAAAAGTTGCCCTTAAAGATGCAGGTAAGTCAGCCTCTGAAATTGATGAGGTGATTCTTGTAGGTGGTCAAACGCGTATGCCATTAGTGCAGGAAAAGGTAACAGAGTTCTTTGGTAAAGAGCCGCGCAAGGATGTTAACCCCGATGAGGCAGTTGCTGTAGGTGCCTCGCTTCAAGGTGCTGTTCTTGCTGGTGATGTTAAGGATGTTCTACTGTTGGATGTGACCCCATTAAGCTTGGGTATTGAGACTATGGGTTCAGTTGCAACGCCAGTAATCGAGAAAAACACAACTATTCCGACCAAGAAGTCGCAGGTATTTTCAACTGCAGAAGATAACCAAACTGCTGTAACCATTCACGTGGTTCAGGGTGAGCGCAAGCAAGCAGCACAGAATAAATCACTCGGTCGTTTTGATCTGGCTGATATTCCGCCAGCACCGCGAGGCATGCCACAAATTGAGGTTACCTTTGATATTGATGCCAATGGTATTTTGAATGTAAGTGCAAAAGACAAGGCCACTGGCAAAGAACAGTCTATTGTAATTAAAGCGTCTTCAGGTTTATCCGATGAAGAAATCGATGCAATGGTAAAAGATGCAGAAGCCAATGCTGCTGAAGATAAGAAGTTTGAAGAGCTAGTTCAGGCGCGAAATACAGCAGACGGTCTTGCTCATGCGGCTAAGAAAACCCTCGAAGAAGCCGGTGACAAAGCCTCTGATGAAGAAAAATCTGCTATTGAGGCAGCTATCGCCAAGGTGGAAGAGGCTGTTCAAGGTGATGATAAAGAGGCTATGGATGCCGCGGCTAAGGAATTATCTGAAGCCTCAGCAACGCTTGCGCAAAAGCTGTATGCAGAGCAGCAAGCAGAAGCAGGATCTGCGGAAGCGGGTGAGCAGCCTGCAGATGACGCTATGGATGCTGAGTTTGAAGAAGTTGATGAGACTCAGAAAGACAGCAAGTAAGGGATAGAGTAATTACTTACTTCACTTAGGCGCGAACATAGTTTCGCGCCTTTATTTATTTTTTCTAGGAACACAATCTAGTTATGGCAAAACGCGATTACTACGAAGTTTTAGGTGTTGATAAATCGGCCTCTGATCAAGAGATTAAGAAGGCCTTTCGTCGCGTTGCGATGAAACATCACCCAGACAGAAATCCTGATGATGCGAGCTCAGGTGAAAAATTTAAAGAGGCTCAAGAAGCCTATGAAATATTGGGTGATGGCGATAAAAAAGCAGCCTATGACCGCTTTGGTCATGCTGGTGTAGATGGTAATGCTGGCGGCGGTGGCGGTGGATTTGGCGGCGCTGGCTTTGGCGATGCATTTGGTGACGTATTTGGTGATATTTTTGGTGGCGGCGGTCGTCGATCAGGTCCAGCCAGAGGCGCTGATTTGCGCTATGACTTAGAGCTAGATTTAGAGGATGCGGTCAAAGGTAAGACCATAAAAATTGATGTGCCAAGATCAGTTCACTGCGATACCTGTGATGGATCTGGTGCGCGGCCAGGTTCATCCCCTGTAACCTGCGGAACCTGTGGCGGCTCTGGCCAGGTGCGCATGTCCCAAGGCTTTTTTCAGGTGCAACAAACCTGTCCCAATTGTGGTGGGAAAGGCCAAATTATTACTGACCCCTGTGGCGACTGCCATGGGCGTGGTGTTAAAGAAGAATACACAAAACTCTCTGTGAAAATTCCCCCGGGAGTGGACACCGGTGATCGTATTCGTCTCGGTGGCAAAGGTGAAGCTGGACCCAATGGTGGTGCGGTTGGAGACCTTTACGTTCAGGTTCATGTTCGAGAGCACTCAATATTTGTTCGCGATGGCAGCCATTTACACTGTGAGGTCCCCATAAGCTTTGCGCAGGCAGCCCTTGGTGGGGTGTTAGAAGTTCCTACCTTAACGGGTAAAGTTAAGCTTAAAATTCCGGCAGAGACTCAGAGTGGCAAGGTGTTTCGTTTGCGCGGCAAAGGTGTGGCTCCGGTGCGAGGAGGTGCTACAGGTGACTTGTTATGCCGAGTAGTTTTGGAAACACCAATCAATCTCAGTGAAGACCAGCGCGAATTGCTAGAGAGCTTTGATAAAAGCCTTATGGGCAAAGGGAAGCACTCACCCAGAACCTCAAGTTGGTTTGATGGTGTGAAAAATTTCTTCGATAATCTTACCGGTTAGAGTAGAGTGACCCCTAATAACTAAATTTTGGATGCAAATATGATCAAAATAGCGATTACAGGTGCCGGCGGACGCATGGGCAAAGCCTTGATTGAGGCTTTGAGTCAGACGGATGGTTTGCAGCTTGGAGCGGCAATTGAACGCCCCGATAGTTCACTTATTGGGGTTGATTCAGGTGAATTGGCGGGAATAGGTCGCAACGGAATAAATGTGGTGTCCTCACTGCAAGAGGTTGTTGATCAGTTTGATGTGCTAATCGATTTTAGTACGCCAGTGTCGACTTCTGCCAATGTAGCCCTGTGCGCTGAGCAAGATAAAAAAATTGTCATTGGCACTACAGGCTTTGATGAGCAGCAATTACAGCAAGTCAATCAGGCAAGTGATAAAACGGCTATCTGCATGGCATCGAATTATGCCACTGGTGTTAATCTATGTTTTAAATTAGCCGAGATAGCCGCTTCAATTTTGGGTGATGAGGTTGATATAGAGATCTCTGAAACCCATCATCGTCATAAAGTGGACGCTCCCTCTGGTACTGCACTATCATTGGGTGAGTCTGTGGCAGGTGCGCTCAACCGCGATCTTAAAGAAGTGGCAGTTTATGGGCGCGAAGGTCAAACCGGTGCCAGAGATCGCCAGACTATTGGTTTTGCCACACAGCGAGCAGGGGATGTTGTCGGAGATCATACGGTGTTATTTGCTGCTGAAGGTGAGCGTGTTGAAATTACTCACAAAGCCTCCAGTCGAATGGCCTTTGCTCGTGGTGCGCTTCGCGCGGCCAAGTGGTTAAACGAGAAGCCGTCTGGCCTCCACAGTATGCAGGATGTGCTCAGTCTCAATTTATAATTTTTTTAACCCAAAAAAATATAAATTTTCGTTAAAATAAGTTCATCAGTGATGGACAAAATAGGTCTGTTTACCCTAAAATGCTTTCTCAGATCCGTTAACTAATAACGGCACTGGTCCGAGAGGTTGCTATACTGAATATTTCTTATAAAAGCGAGATGAGACGAATGGTCCCATCTCGTTTTTTTGCAAATAATCAAAAGGCTTTTCGGTTTTTCCTACCAGATAGACTTATTATAATTTAGGAGGTTGTGTGAATTCCCAGACCAATCGGGAGGCTGTTCTTGCGCTCGC
Organism: Porticoccaceae bacterium; assembly: GCA_049615065.1. Lineage (GTDB taxonomy): Bacteria > Pseudomonadota > Gammaproteobacteria > Pseudomonadales > Porticoccaceae > HTCC2207. The sequence continues at coordinate 4,289 of JBMZEV010000033.1, forward strand.
AGATGGAACAATTTTCAGAGGTACTGCTATTGGTGCCGAAGGTCAATCTATTGGTGAAGTGGTTTTTAATACTGCACTAACAGGTTACCAAGAAATTCTCACAGACCCCTCATATGCCAATCAAATTGTTACCCTTACATACCCTCATATAGGTAATGTAGGTGTCAACAATGAAGATCAGGAGTCCGATCAAATTTGGGCTGCCGGATTGGTTATTCGCGACCTACCGCTACTGGTTTCTAACTTCCGCAGTGAACAGAGCTTAGATCAGTATCTTGCGGATCGCGGTATTGTTGGTATTGCGGATATAGATACCAGAAAGCTGACACGCATTTTGCGCGAAACAGGTTCGCAAAGTGGTTGTATTGCCGTCGGTGAAATTGATGAGCAAAAAGCTGTAGAAGCGGCTAAACAATTTCCTGGCCTCAAGGGTATGGATTTAGCCAAACAGGTTACCACCTCTGAGGCCTATCAATGGCAGCAAAAAAGCTGGCAATTAGGACAAGGCTGTCAGCAGCAAAACGCCTTTAAATTTAAAGTTGTGGCCTATGATTTTGGCGTAAAGCAAAACATTTTGCGCATGTTGGTTGATAGAGGCTGTGATCTAACGGTTGTGCCTGCTCAAACGCCCGCCAGTGAAGTTCTGGCAATGAACCCTGATGGTGTATTTCTTTCAAATGGTCCAGGTGATCCAGAACCATGCGATTATGCGATTGAGGCAATTACAGAATTATTGAAGACGGATATACCTCTGTTTGGGATCTGTTTAGGTCACCAGTTGCTAGCCTTAGCCTCTGGCGCAAAGACTGTAAAGATGAAATTTGGTCATCATGGTGCCAATCATCCGGTAGAAGATATCGCCAACAAAACAGTCATGATCACCAGCCAAAACCACGGTTTTGCCGTTGAGGAAGGGGGGTTGCCAGGTTGTTTAACAGCAACTCATCGCTCGCTGTTTGATGGTTCTCTGCAAGGTATCCACCGCACAGATAAACCTGCATTTAGCTTTCAGGGACACCCTGAAGCAAGCCCTGGTCCCCATGATGCGGCACCATTATTTGATCACTTTATAGAATTGATGGAGGCTAGACGTTAAGCGTCTGGACTGAGTAGCGACCCTATGCCAAAAAGAACAGATATAAAAAGCGTTTTAATTCTTGGAGCAGGCCCGATTGTCATTGGGCAGGCCTGTGAGTTTGATTATTCCGGTGCTCAAGCCTGTAAGGCTCTGAGAGAAGAGGGATACAGAGTTATATTGGTGAACTCTAATCCAGCCACCATTATGACTGATCCCGCTATGGCTGACGCCACCTATATTGAGCCGGTTGAATGGGGAACTGTCGCTAAAATTATCGAAAAAGAAAGACCAGATGTACTCCTGCCAACCATGGGTGGTCAAACCGCTCTAAACTGTGCTCTGGATCTTGCCAAGCATGGTGTACTAGATAAATTCAATGTCGAGATGATTGGTGCAAATGCCGATGCGATCGACAAGGCCGAAGATCGTGAACGCTTTGATAAAGCAATGAAAGCGATTGGTTTGGAGACGCCAAATTCCGGTATTGCCCACAGCCTAGAAGAAGCCTATCAAGTTGCGGATCGCTTTGGATTTCCCTGTATTATCCGACCCTCATTTACCATGGGTGGATCAGGTGGTGGCATCGCCTACAACAGGGAAGAATTCGAACAGATCTGTCGACGTGGACTCGATCTTTCGCCAACGAATGAATTGCTGATTGATGAATCACTTATTGGTTGGAAAGAATATGAAATGGAAGTGGTTAGAGACCGTAATGATAACTGCATCATTATCTGTTCTATTGAAAATCTCGACCCTATGGGAATTCACACCGGCGATTCGATAACCGTTGCACCTGCTCAAACGCTAACTGATAAAGAATATCAGATTATGCGTAATGCCTCGGTCAGCGTATTGCGTGAAATTGGCGTAGAGACGGGTGGCTCCAATGTACAATTTGCAGTCAATCCTGAAGATGGGCGTCTTATTGTTATTGAAATGAATCCACGAGTTTCACGTTCATCGGCACTGGCCTCAAAAGCTACTGGCTTCCCTATTGCTAAGGTTGCGGCCAAGTTAGCGGTAGGCTATACCCTAGATGAGCTGCAAAATGAAATTACTGGCGGTGCTACACCGGCCTCTTTTGAGCCGAGTATTGATTATGTGGTTACCAAGGTGCCACGTTTTGCCTTTGAGAAATTTAATCAAGCCAGTCCAAAACTTACCACACAGATGAAATCTGTTGGTGAGGTTATGGCCATAGGGCGAACATTCCAAGAATCCATGCAAAAAGCGCTGCGTGGTCTAGAAGTAGGTGTTGCTGGTTTTGACCCAGTACTCGACCCGACAGATGATGCATCATCCAGTATTTTGAATAATCAGCTTGCTGAAGCAGGTCCTGATCGTATCTGGTATGTTGCCGATGGTTTCCGTAAAGGGATGAGTCTTGAAGAGATGTTTAATGTCACCAAAATTGATCCATGGTTTTTGGTGCAAATTGAGGATCTGATTAAAGATGAGCAACAATTACAGGGTGCTGAGCTTACCGCGCTGGATAAAAACAAATTATTTAAACTTAAGCGCAAAGGTTTTTCCGATAAACGTTTAGCTAATATTCTAGGTTGTGGCGAGCAAGCGATCCGAGAGCATCGTTATAAGCTAGGGATTCATCCGGTCTATAAGCGGGTTGATACCTGTGCCGCTGAGTTTTCTACAGATACTGCCTATATGTATTCAACTTACGAGGAAGAATGCGAAGCACAGCCTAGTGATCGTGAAAAAATCTTGGTTCTAGGTGGCGGGCCCAACCGAATTGGCCAGGGTATTGAATTTGATTACTGCTGTGTTCATGCCGCACTAGCTATGCGTGAAGATGGTTATGAAACCATTATGGTTAATTGTAACCCTGAGACCGTATCTACAGATTATGATACCTCCGATCGACTGTTCTTTGAGCCAGTGACTCTCGAAGATGTATTAGAGATTGTTCGTCTAGAAAAGCCCAAGGGTGTTATTGTTCAGTTTGGTGGTCAGACACCATTGAAGTTAGCTCGGGCTCTAGAAGCTGAGGGTGTACCTATTGTAGGCACAACCCCAGATGCTATCGATCGCGCGGAAGATCGCGAAAGATTCCAGCAGATGATTGAAAAGCTTGATCTATTACAACCATCCAATGCCACAGCACGAAGTGCTGAAGATGCCGTTGTTCTGGCTGAAAAAATTGGTTATCCATTGGTTGTTCGTCCATCCTATGTCTTAGGTGGTCGCGCTATGGAGATTGTTTATAAAGAGGATGAGTTGCGGCACTATATGCGAACCGCTGTAGAAGTATCAGAGGATTCACCGGTACTGTTAGACTTCTTTCTGCCAAATGCAATTGAGGTGGATGTCGATGCGGTTAGTGATGGCGAGCAGGTGGTAATCGGTGCCATTATGCAGCATATCGAGCAAGCGGGTATTCACTCCGGTGATTCAGCCTGTTCGCTTCCACCTTACAGTCTCAGTGAAGATGTACAAAATGAGATGCGTGAAGTATGCAAAAAAATGGCGCGTGAATTGGGCGTCCGCGGTTTGATGAATGTTCAATTGGCACTTCAGGACGACAAGATCTATGTGATTGAAGTCAATCCCCGAGCGTCTAGAACAGTGCCTTTTGTTTCCAAATGTATTGGCACATCGCTGGCTAAAATAGCCGCACGCTGTATGGTTGGGCAAACATTAGAATCTCTGGGTTTCACCAAAGAAATCGTGCCGCCTTACTACAGTGTTAAAGAAGCGGTATTCCCGTTTAATAAGTTCCCAGGAATTGATCCAATTCTTGGGCCAGAGATGAAATCTACCGGTGAAGTGATGGGTGTTGGTGAAACCTTCGCCGAAGCCTATGGTAAAGCTGAGCTGGGTGCCAGTGATGAAATACCTTCAAAGGGCACGGTGTTTATCAGTGTTCGCGATAGAGATAAGGGTCAACTCCCTGGATTGGCAAAAGATCTATTATCTATGGGCTTTAAACTAGTTGCTTCAAAGGGAACAGCCAAGGTGATAAGTGAAGCTGGTCTTGATGTTGAGCTGGTTAATAAGGTTCAAGAAGGCAGACCGCATATTGTAGATATGATCAAAAGTGATAAGATTCACCTTATTATTAATACCACTGAAGGTCGCAAAGCCATCTCTGACTCCAGTGCTATTCGCTCTAGTGCAGAGCAGCATCAAGTTTACTATACTACAACGATGGCGGGTGGAAGAGCAGTATGTGAGGCTCTAATGTTTGCTGGCGATATTCAGGTAAGAGATATACAAACGCTTCATAAGGCAATTAGTTAATGCAGAAAATTCCAATGACAGTAAAGGGTGAGGCAGCACTTCGAGTTGAGCTTGAAAAGCTTAAGAAAGAAGATCGCCCAACGGTTATTCAGGCTATTGCTGAAGCTCGCGAGCATGGGGACTTAAAAGAGAATGCTGAATACCATGCTGCTAGAGAACAGCAGGGCTTTATTGAAGGTCGTATTCAAGATATAGAATCTAAGCTCTCCCTTTGTCAGATAGTAGATATCTCACAAATGCCTGAGGGCGATCGAGTTATATTTGGCTCGACTGTGACTATTATCAATACTGAAACCGATGAAGAATTAACCTACAGAATTGTCGGTGATGATGAAGCAGATGTGAAAGCGGGCATGATTTCCTATCAATCACCTATCGCTCGCGCATTAATCAGTAAAGAAATCGGTGACGTAGTTAATGTTCATACGCCAGGTGGTGAGGTTGAGTATGAAATTGACGATGTATCCTACTCTGGCGAATAGTTTGCACTAGCTACTGCAGTAATTTACTGATTAAGCAAAAATAACATCAATGCTTTCTGCGCATGCAAACGGTTCTCCGCTTCATCCCAAACTACAGAAATAGATTTATCTTCCAATAATTCAGCTGAAACTTCTTCGCCTCTGTGTGCAGGTAAGCAGTGCATAAATAGTGCCTTATCCGCCGCTTTTGCCATAAGCGCATGATTTACCTGAAAGCCTGTAAAGTTGTCTAACCTTGTTGCTTGTTCCGATTCTTGGCCCATAGAGGCAAAAACATCAGTAGTCACCAGATCGGCACCAGTGGCCGCTTGGGCAGGATCGTTAGACAATAAAACGCGATCTCCAGCATTTGCCAAAATCGCTGCATCAGGTTCATAGCCCACAGGACAGGCAATTTGAAGTTTAAAATCAAACTGCATAGCCGCATTAATCCACGAGTGGCACATATTATTGCCATCGCCTATCCAAGCCACCGTTTTACCCTGAATAGACCCGCGATGCTCCATATAGGTCTGCACATCAGCTAGCAACTGACAGGGGTGAAAGCTATCAGTTAAAGCATTGATCACTGGTACATCAGAATGCTTGGCAAAAGTCTCAATTTTTTCATGACCAAAGGTTCTGATCATAATAATATCGGTCATTCTTGAAATTACTCTGGCAGAGTCTTCAATCGGTTCTCCACGACCCAGTTGAGTATCTGTAGGTGATAGAAACAGTGCACTACCGCCAAGTTGCGCCATGCCGGCTTCAAAAGAAACTCTTGTTCTGGTGGATGATTTCTCAAAAATCATCGCCAGCACCTTGCCCGCTAAAACTGGCTGCTGTGTATTTTCACGATGCGCTTTTTTTAAAGCAATCGCTGAATCAATCACCTGGTTGAGTTCACTAGGTGAAAGGTCATGTAGCGTGAGAAAATGTCTAACAGCCATGGTTTTGACTCCTATTGGAAATCTCTAATTAGGGGTGCCAAGATAGCCACAACTTGTTGAGCCTCTTGATCAGTCATAATCATAGGTGGTAACAGTCTAACCACCGAATCAGCAGTTACATTAATAATTAAGCCATGTTTTAGCGCTTCGGTATACAGTGATTTACAGGGTTTTGTCAGTTCAACCCCAATCATACAGCCGCAGCCTCTAATTTGTTTTACATGGGCAATATCTTTAAGCTCAGTTTCAAGCCCCTGCATAATAATATTACCAATTGCTGTGGCTCTCTGATAGATATCACCAGACTCCAGTAACTCAACCACCTTAAGTGCTACGGAACAAGCTAGAGGATTGCCTCCAAAAGTCGAACCATGATTACCCGGTTGCATAAGATGAGCAGCCTTGCCATGAGCTAAGCAGGCGCCAATAGGCACACCATTGCCAAGACCTTTGGCGGTGGTTACCACATCGGGCTGGACGCCACTGTGTTGATGGAAAAAATATTTACCGGTTCTGCCATTGCCCGTTTGTACTTCATCAAACATAAGCAACCAGTCGAGCTCATCACAAAGATCTCTCAACTGCTGTAAATAATCTGGATTAGCTAGATTAATTCCACCTTCACCCTGAATAGGCTCAACAAAGATGGCGCAAATATCCGGGTTGTTCTCAGCAATAGTTTTGAGTGCGTCAATATCATTAAACGGTCCGCGTACAAAACCTTTGACAAGCGGTTCAAAGCCCGCTTGAATTTTTCTACTTCCCGAGGCGGTTAATGTGGCGAGAGTTCGACCATGAAATGCATTATCCATGACCAAAACGGTAGGTATCTTAATGCCCTTTTTATTGCCGTGTAGGCGAGCAATTTTAATAGCCGCCTCATTAGCTTCTGCACCGGAATTACTGAAAAATACATTAGTCATTCCAGAAATTTGGCATAATTTATCTGCTAGCTGTTGTTGGCTAGGTATAGAAAAAAAGTTTGAACAGTGAATTAATTTTGATGCCTGATTGGAAATAACTGAACTAAGTTCAGGATGAGCATGACCAAGACCGCACACCGCAATGCCCGATAGGGCATCGAGGTATTTTGTCCCATTTTTGTCATACAGCCAGGCACCTTCACCGCCAACTAATGTCGCAGCTCTCTCGCCGTAGGTATTCATTAAGGACTTGTCGCCCATCATTATTCACACTCTTTTTTTGATCAAATAGAAAAAGGGCAGCGTTGCTGCCCTTAACAGCTATCAATTATAGAAATATTTCACATTCATCGCAATAATAGGCAATTAACGTATCTTTCTTTAGCTAGCGGGCTAAAACAGGTAAAATACCACGATTACCACTAAATCAAATAAGGCCTCAATTAATGGATATTATGGAAACAATACGTGATCAGGTAGAAGGTAACTCAGTATTACTCTATATGAAAGGATCACCCAATCAACCACAATGTGGTTTTTCTGCGCGCACTGTTCAAGCGCTAATGGCTTGCGGTCACCGCTTTGCCTATGTCGATGTACTATCTAATCCGGAAATTAGATCTAATTTGCCGCTTTACGGTAACTGGCCAACTTTCCCCCAGCTTTGGGTTGCCGGTGAGCTTATTGGCGGCTGTGATATCGTGACTGAAATGCATGAAAAGGGTGAATTGAAAGCCCTAATCGATGAAGCTGCTGGCGATCAAGCTGAAAGCGAATAATCAAATGCATAAAAAAACGCTCGGTGAAAATATCATCGAGCGTTTTTTTTTGGCTTTTAAAAAGTTTAGAACAACAAATTTCTAGGCTTCAGTTTTAGTGAAATAAAATTTTCGCCAAAGTCTCAATCCAAAGCCTAATGACAGAATCCAAACAAATAGTTCAATCCAGTTAGGATTGCTGTTGTAGCCCAAGAAACCCTTAAGGAAAACCCCAATATGCCCCTTATCATGCAATAGGTGAGTGTATTTTTCTTTGCCGTTTAAGTTATAGGAGTAAAACAAAGGGTTATCTGATTCACCCAATTCAGTTTTTGGTTTGAGAATACTGTAGGGGCGAGCGATATCCTCTTTGGATTCAAGACCAACAGTCTGTAAATGATCTCCCTTGACCAAAAATTCTTCAATTTCATGGGTGCCATAGGTCATCATGCCTGAAGCAAAAACAACCAATAATAAGCTAGTAGCTCTAAAAAATGACTTGAGTTGAATACGCTTGCCCTGAACAACAATGGCATAACCTATAGCAATCGCAAGCACTAGGCCGCCAATAAAGCCTGAGTAAGAGAAAGATTCTGTCATAGAAAAGCTGCCCATCAGGAAGATGGCGGTTTCAAAACCTTCGCGGTAGATGGCAAAAAATATAATCAGGAAAATCCCCCAGCCAGCATTTTCCACAGCTTGATTTGCATCTTCTTTTAGAGCCGCCGTTGCCCCAACCTGTTTTGATAGCCAAAAAATCACATACCAGATAAGCCCCGCGGTAGCGATCATAGCTACGCCTTCAAATAGCGCCTCGATTGATGCATTGCCAATCGAGCTTTTTACTTGAACTAATGCAAAACCAGTAATAATGCTTACAACGATTGCGCTGCCAACACCAAACCATAATTGACGCAATTCACGCGTTAAGTTCTGTTTGACTAGTAGGGTATAGATAATTCCAACAATTAGTGAGGCTTCGAGCCCCTCGCGGAACATAATAATAAATTCGTTCATTGGGATTTTCTCAATCTGATGATGACTTTGGTGAAGCCTTGGTGAAAAGCTTTTGCTATAAATTATAGTTTGCGAATATTACAGATGTAATTTTTTAAATGCAATTAATTATCATTACGATTTCATCGCTCAGCTGGATCATTGGTTGAATATCATCTATTAAAGGTAGGTAATCATATAAATTAACAAATATTTTTAGTTGCAAATGTAAATGATAACGATTATCATTACAGAAATTCAAAAAAACACTTTTACCAAAAGAGACAATTTTATGAAGCAAGTATTATTTGCAGGCGTTGTACTTATATCTAGCGCCTTTATTTCTAACAATGTTCTGGCTAAAGATTCTGGCGTTGAAGAGATCCTTGTTAAGGGGAAAGTTCTTCAAAGCGATCAAATGAATGCGCTAAAAATACCTACCCCCATTATTAATGTACCCCAATCTCTTTCGATCATTACAGATGAAGATGTTCGTAAGAAAGGCTTTAAAGAGCTAGGTGATATTGTTAAATATACCCCAGGAATAAACACTTCATTGGGTGAGGGTCATAGAGATGCAGTGGTGTTTCGCGGTGTTAGATCAACAGCAGACTTCTTCCAAGATGGTGTGCGAGACGATGTTCAATACTACCGTCCCTTATACAATGTCGAGCAAGTTGAGGTTTTAAGAGGCCCCAACGCATTATTATTTGGGCGTGGTGGAACTGGCGGTGTTATTAATAGGGTTACAAAGAAGCCGGTAAATGGGCAAGAGTTTAAAACTGTGGATCTTGGCTATGATTCGTTTGGTGCTTCCGATATCGCTGTGGATGTTAATACAAACCTTAGTGATTCAGTCGCTTTTCGTTTAAACGTTCATAATGATTCACTGAAAAATCATAGAGATTTTTATAATGGTGAGCGATTTGGTATTAACCCAACACTAAGTGTAGCTTTGGATGAAGATACGGATTTAAATTTGTCCTATGAGTATATAGACCATGAGCGATTTATTGATCGCGGTATTCCTACGGCTAATGGTAAGCCAGTAGAAGCCTTAAGTGATATTGTGTTTGGTGATAAGGATGAAAATTTAAATACGGTTGAAGCCTCTGTGTTGCGAGCTTCGTTAAATCATCGTTTTTCTGACTCAACTAAAGGTAGCTTGTCATTAACTTCAAGCAGCTTCGAAAAGATGTATCAAAATACTTATGCCAATAGCTATGATCTTGATACAAATGTTGTGCAAATGGATGGTTATCATGATCCCACTGAGAGAGACAATTTAATTCTATCGGGTAGTTTGGTAAATGAGCTTAATTTTGCGAATATGACTCATACAATTTTAACCGGTTTTGAGACTATTAAAACTGATAATAGTAATCTTCGTTACAACACCTTCTGGACATCAAATGACTGTTCAGTGAGCAACTATGATAGAGAAACTTTTAATATCGCAGATCCGATAGATTTCAGTGTGAACGCGAATGGTGTTGCTACGGCAGTTGAATACCAAAATTCGT
>JBMZEV010000034.1:0-14163 GCA_049615065.1 Porticoccaceae bacterium
GCCCGCGACAGTATTCAATGGTTTTTTCATCAACCGCCACTAGACCCACTCGAGCGCCAGCCTCAATCGCCATATTACAAACGGTCATTCGGCCTTCAATTGACATCTCTCTAAACACTGAACCGGCAAATTCAATGGCGTGACCATTGCCACCAGCGGTACCAATTTCACCAATAATGGCTAACACCACATCCTTGGGAGTAACACCTACGCCCAAACTGCCATTGACGGTAACCCGCATATTTTTCATTTTTTTGGTAACAAGACATTGAGAAGCTAAAACATGCTCGACCTCAGAAGTACCAATACCATGAGCCAAACAAGCAAGCGCACCGTGAGTTGCAGTATGAGAATCACCACAGACTACTGTTAAACCCGGCATAGTAGCGCCTAATTCTGGCCCCATCACATGCACAATACCCTGACCCATTTCATTCATTTTGAATTCTTTAATGCCAAAGTGATCGCAGTTATCATCCAAGGTTTGCACCTGAATACGCGAGGTATTATCAGGAATACCAGAGACACCCGCTGCCCGCTCGGCAGGATCAGTAGAAATATTATGATCCGGCGTTGCTAAATTAGTGTCCAAACGCCAAGGTTTTCGACCTGCTAAACGCAGACCCTCAAAAGCCTGAGGCGATGTCACCTCGTGAAGAATATGGCGGTCAATATATAAAAGCGCCGACCCATCTTCATTCTGTTTTACTAAATGGCTATGCCACAGTTTGTCGTAGACTGTTCTTTGCGACATGCTGCTCTCCTTAAAAATTCAATATTGCGCTCAGTTTACCGATACTTTATGATGAAATAAATTCATATTTTTCATGTTTAGGATTCCTAAAAAGAATCTATAAGATAAACCCTATGGATAATCAAAGTTTAAAAGCTTTTGTTACAGTGGCTGAAAGCGGTTCATTTTCATTGGCAGCTGAACAGCTCCATCTAACCCAATCTGCAGTTAGCAAACGAATTGCTAGTCTTGAACATCAGGCCGGTAAAAAATTATTTGATCGAATTGCTCGGCAAGTCAGTCTTACTGAGGCGGGACAGGCACTGCTTCCACGAGCTCAACATATACTTCAGGAATACGCGGCAGCAGTTCAGGCTATCAACGACTTATCCGGTGTTGCCAATGGTACTTTGCACCTTGCTATTAGCCATCATCTCGGGCTTCATCGCCTGCCGCCAACACTAAAAGCATTTGCGCGAAAATACCCCGAGGTACATTTAAATATTGAATTTATGGACTCCGAAAAAGCCTATGAGCAGGTCCTTCAAGGAAAATCAGAAGTTGCAGTTATTACCCTCGCTTTAGAAAAACATCCAAATATCTTCAAACGAAAAATATGGCATGATCCATTGCAGTTTATCTGCGCACCAGACCATGCCTTAGCCAAAATTGATAAGCCCAGCTTAGAGGATCTGGCGCAGTACCCAGTCATACTGCCAGGTATCAACACCTACACTGGGCGCATTATTCAAAATTTATTTGAAAGCCAGGGCATACCACTTAAAGCTCCAATGTCTACTAACTATCTTGAAACCATAAGCACCATGGTAGAAATTGGATTGGGTTGGAGTATGCTGCCAGAAACCCTGATTAAACAGCTGCATGTTATGCCCAGTGACCACCGTCAAGTTAGCCGTGAATTAGGCTATATTCATCACACCAAACGCAGCCTATCCAATGCTGCAGTGGCTTTTATTAAGATGCTTGAACAGGATTAAAAAGGTTTACTGCTCAGATTCGAGGGCATTGATAAGATCAGTAAACTCTGCGCTATTTTTCGGATTGAGCTTTAGTAGCAATTTATGGGCTTCCAGAACTTGCTTGCGAACCTCATCAACCCCAGCAGGCACTTGATCAAGACTTCGCAACTCTGCACCCAGTTCATTGGGTGATTGTTGAAATATATCAATAATTTCATCAAAACCCATGCATTCGAGAGTGCGAATAATTGAAGGGTTTTGGCAAAACAGCTTAACATTCATGTGATAGCATTCACGGCAATGTAAACCCAGCTTAGCAATCAAGCCTAGTGTAGTGCTATCTACACCATCGGCATCCAACATATCCACAACAACACTTTTTACCTGGTTTTTACCAAATAATATTTCCATGTAGCGATTTAATGTGCCACTGAGGGTCAAGCGAACATCACCCACCAGCTTAAGAAGGTAGTTATCCGCTTTATCAGAAACAAGGATTTTCCCCTGAGTCAATCTAGCCTCCTCCAGTTAATAACAGCACAGAAACATCATCTTGAAGGTCCTTAATACCTTCAATAAACAAACCTTTTTTTAACGCTTTAACACTGACCGAACGGTTACTTAGATAGCGCAATAATCGAGTCTCTTTATCGGCAATCTCTTTTCCTGGCAATAATTCAAAAACGCCATCAGAAAGAAGTACCAATGCAAACTTTTGGGGCAGCTGTATTTCCTCAACCCCCCATGTAGCATCTTTAAAAATACCGGCTGGCTTGCCTTTGCCAGGGAGGTATTGCGCATCACCATCAACAATTAAAATTGGTGAAGGCTGATGCGCGCCGACAACATAACGTAATTTTCTTGTCTCGGTATCCAGTGAGCCTGCGACTATAGTCAAATGCTTATCTAGTTCAGCATTTAGCAACTGCTGATTAATAGATTCTACTAAACCCTCAGGAGCTTGGGCTAATGCATCATATTCCTCTTCTCGGGTATGGCGACGAATAATTCGACCCGTTATAAAGTGGAGCAATACTGTGACAAATGCCGATGAGGCACCATGCCCTGAGACATCGACAAAATAAAACAACAAATAGCGTCCTAGAACAAATTGATAGCCAACACAGTCGCCACTGAGATAAAGTGAAGGTGCCATCGAGTGGGCAATTTCAAAATCACCAAAGCGAAGCGGCCCCTCCGGCATTAAATTTTTCTGAATTTCTAAACCGGCTTTTTGATCCTGTTCCAGCAACTTTACATTCTGCTGTAACTTGCTGTTTATATTTTGCAAACGCTCACTATTCTCTTGCTGATGTCTTCGATTAGAAGCAATCATAGACAATCTATTTAAAACACCGGGAAGATCACGCTGAGTTGGATTGGGCTCCAAGATATCAGAAACACCAAGCCTAAAATAATAGGTTTCATTTCCAGCAGAGTTATTATCTAGAGCAATAACTGCCAAATAATGACTACAAAAATTGGTCAATGTTTCATTATCCAAATTTTGGCTTTGTAGAAACTGCGCAGTCAATATAACCGGTTGATGGAGTGGATCGGTACAAATTGTTTGAAGATTTTGAAGATTTTTTGCGCTCAGACAATCCCAACCAATAGACTGGAAACTTGCCATTATATTTTGTGCCATGTCGGTATTGTCATCTACAACAATAACTGGGCCATTTAACTCACTCATTGAGCGTTCACTTTATTAGTGTAATCAGTAGTGTTATTTTAATTATACAACAGTGACTCTGCTCCAATAACCAAAACTAGTAATCATCAAGGTCATCAAACTCATCTTCTATAGCTCCATCAGTTACCTGATAGGCTCTTCTTTGTAAATAAACATCTCTTACCAAAATATAACTATCTCCAGACAGCAGATTATCAAATTCTAGTAAAGAGGCCCTGGTGTTGACCAAGCCGAGTGCGGTAGTAACGGCACGATCAGTACTATCGTCCAAATAATCTAACGGGTCTGTTAGCTGATCTACAAACCTTGACGGGGCGTCACGCAATGAAGAGGGGCCAAAAAAAGGTAGCATTATATAAGGCCCCTCGGAAACACCCCAATAGCCCAAAGTCTGACCAAAATCTTCTCCATCACTTTTCTTCAAGCTAAGCAATGACGCAATATCAAATAAACCGGCTATACCCAGAGTGCTATTTATACCAAAACGCCCAATATCATTTGCAGCTAGGGTGAATTTTCCTTGCAACAGGTCGTTAAATACATTGGTGACTTCATTGAGATTATCAAACATATTGGCAATGCCTCGCTCAACAAAATCAGGCGTTACTGCAACATACATTTGAGCGACAGGTCGGGCAATATATTTATCTAATGATTGATTAAAACTAAAGATATCTTGGTTAATATGTTGATAGGGGTCAACATTGACTGACTCATCAGCCATAGCCGAGATTGGCGATAGAGTACATAACCACAAAAGGGTAATCGAAATAATGGTGTTTGCTTTTGAGGATATTTTCATCCATTTACCCTGCGCTTGTTTCAGTTATTTTAATGGTTGATGGGTCAAAGATACAACAGCTAAATAGTGCTCAACACAATAAAAAAGATAATAGGTGATTAAAATTCAATAATCAGGTGTATAAATCCAATCAGAAGCGCCGCAACTGCTCATATAACTGTTGCCACATTTTATCCAAACGCTTGTTTGAGATAGGCATTTTAGTCCCTAGCTGCTGAGCAAAAACTGACACCCTGTATTCCTCAATAGCCCATTGATAGGACTCTAGATGAAGCGCCAACACTCTGGATAAAGCCTCCGGATGATAATCCTGAGTCCGCTGGGAAAATTGTTGAATCTCATCCAGCCAATGTCGATCTTTTGAGATCTGCATTGGTAATTTTTCTAATCTTATTTCAAGGGCACGAATATATCTTGGGTACTGAGCTATTTGCTCGCGACTAATAGAACTTAGAGTTGAAACTGAAAATAGCCTATCAATTTGCGCCTCGATATCAGACTTAGCATAGACAGCTGCCAAATTCATCGATCTTATCTGCTTGCGGCATTGATGCAGTAGCGGCAGTTGAGATTGAATAATATCTGCAAGTTCTTGAGCTATGCCAACCACTTCACCTACCCCATTACTATACTGTTGCTCAAAATCAATTTTGTTACGTACAACTTTAAAATCAGCAAATATAGCGTGCTTAAAGCTGGCACAAATAATAGCCATTACCAATGAATGACGATCACCAATAGTCGCAGCTTTTAGGGCCAAATCTGACCCTTTTAATAAATTTTTAGATAAATAATTGACCTGTTGTCGGCCTTTTAAAAGCGCCAACCTCAATTGCCCCTCAATACTAAGGTTTTCTGCCACCAAGGGATTATCCTGCAACTCAATATCTACCCATTCACCACAGTCGCGAAGACAGGGCCAAGCTTTAATAGTGATATTTCCACGCTCGATGCTGACCTGCTCGGGCAAACTATCAAAATCCCACTCAGTAATTTTTTGCCGACTAATTTCATCATTATTAGATTGCTGTAAATTGTCGCTTATCTGCTGTTTAAAATCTTGCTGTAACTGCTTTAAGTTTCTACCTACAGCTACCGTCTCAGCATTTTCATCCTGCAATATAAAATTCATCATATACCACGGATTCAAGCCATCTAGACGCCAATCTGTGTCAGCTACAGTAAATCCTGACAAGCGGTGTAGCTGCTCAGCAAGAACCTCGGTTAAGGGCCTATCTTGAGCTTTACAGGATAATAGAATCTTATCCACAAAGTCTGGTACCGGCACAAAATGACGGCGCACCTGCTTAGGCAGGCTTTTGATTAGAGCAATGCACTTATCGCGCAACATACCTGGCACTACCCATTCAAAGAAAAAGCGCGGTACCTGATGCAAAATAGGTAGAGGAATTAACACACTGACACCATCTTGCTGATGGCCCGGCTCAAAGCGATAACTCAATTGAAATTCTAGCCCGCCACAGCTTACCTGCTCCGGAAACTGTGCCTGCTCATCTACTGATAAACCACGTAGCAGGAGCAATTCGCGGTTAAGCTTTAGAATATGCTTATTTTTCCGCTCAGCGTCTTTACGCCAACGGTCAAAAGCCACCTGATTATAGATATCCTTGGGTAGTAGCTCGTCATAAAACCCATAGACTACTTTTTGTTCAGCAACTAGATCGCGACGCCTAAATCTATCCTCAAGCGACTGCAATTCTTCCAGTAAATTTTGGTTATAGGGTAAAAAACGCCCCTTGCCGCGATAGCCGTACTCAACTAAAGCTTGCTGAATAAATACCTCTCTTGCCTCACGGGGTGCGATCTTTCCATAGGCAGTCAGCTTGGCTTCAACAATAGTTAAACCAAATAGAGTCTGACGCTCCTTGGCCATAACCAAACCGTTTTTACCGTGATAAAAAGGTTCGCTATAGGTCTTCTTGACCAAATGCTCAGCTAACGCAGGCAACCAACTAGGTTCAATTTTGGCAACATTTAGAGCATATTGTTTTGCTGTCTCCATCAATGCGCCGGCAACAATCCATTTTGGTGGCTTTTTACTGGTACCAGAGCCAGGAAAGATAAAAAGCTTACGGTTACGAGTCCCCAAAAACTCCCACTTATCCTGGCGGTTGGCAACCTGACCCAACAGGCCGGCAAGCAGTGCACAGTGAATAGATTGATAATCAGCCGCTTGCTTGTTATCCATAAAACCCAATCCGCGACAGGCGCTGTGAACCTGATGATGCAAATCTCGCCACTCTTTCATTCGCAGTGGCGAAATAAAATTAGCTCGGCAATATTTTGCAAACTGATTGCGCGACACCGTTTGTCGTTTTTCTTCAAAGTGCTGCCATATATTCAATAGCGACATAAAATCGGACTGCTCATCCAGCCATTGCTTATGCGCCAGATCCGCGGCTTGTTTTTTATCCGCTGGACGCTCTCTCGGATCCTGAATACTTAAACCAGTGGTAATAATCATCAGCTCCGTAAGAGAACCAAGCCTTGAAGCCTCAATCAGCATTCGAGCAAATTTTGGATCAAGGGGAATAGCAACCAACATTTTACCCAATCGAGTAAGCCCAGCTTTTTTATCTACAGCCTGCAACTCTTCCAACAGCTTATAGCCGTCATTAATCATTCTTGAGTCGGGCTTATCGATAAATGGGAAATCACGAATATCTCCTAGCCGAGCATGCATCATCTGCAAAATAACCGCTGCTAAGTTAGTGCGAACAATCTCTGGGTCGGTATATTCCGGGCGATTAGCAAAATCCTCCTCAGTGTATAGCCTGAAGCAAACACCTTTCTGCACCCGACCACAGCGACCAGCGCGCTGATTGGCACTAGCTTGTGAAATAGGCTCTATAGGCAAGCGCTGAACCTTGGTTTTATAGCTGTAGCGCGAGAGTCGTGCCCGACCGGCATCAATAACGTACCCAATACCTGGAACCGTCAGTGACGTCTCTGCCACATTAGTACTTAATACCACCCGCCTTCCTTTATGCGCAGAGAAAATCTTTCTCTGCTCAGCAAGACTTAAACGCGCGTACAAAGGAACAACCTCAAGGTGAGGGATCTGCGCTCTACGGATAGCCAAGCTAAGCTCGCGAATTTCGCGCTCACCACTTAAAAACACCAATATATCGCCTCGACTACCTAAGGCCTCTATATCCTTTATACGGTCGATAATTTGCTGGTCCAGCTCCAATTCAGACTGATCTACATTGTGATACACAATATCAACTGGATAGGTTCTACCGGAAACTTCAACAATAGGCGCATCATTAAAATGCTTAGAAAATTTATCTACATCAATAGTTGCAGAGGTAATAACCACTTTGAGATCCGGACGCTTGGGCAAAATTTGCTTTAGGTAACCCAAAAGGAAATCAATATTTAAACTGCGCTCATGGGCCTCATCAATAATAATCGTATCGTAATGACTTAAAAAACGATCGCGCTGAATTTCAGCCAAAAGAATACCATCGGTCATTAGCTTTATAAGAGTATTGCGATTGGTTTGGTCAGCAAATCTGACCTGATAACCGACTTTGTCCCCCAGATCAGTCTTAAGCTCTTCGGCTAATCGACTTGCTACCGAGCGCGCGGCAATTCGCCGCGGCTGAGTATGGCCGATAATCCCTCGCCTGCCGCAACCTGCCTCAAGGCAAATTTTAGGTAACTGAGTGGTTTTACCTGAACCAGTTTCACCGGCAATCACCACCACCTGATTATCTCTTATTAATTCGCGGATCTCATCAGCACGACCACTAACCGGTAAATCAGGGTAAGAAATTTTCGGGAATTGCGCCGCTCGGGTCTCAACCCAGTTATTGGACTTAGTTACAGAAGCAACCCATTTCTGCCATGCTAATGTGCTTTTCTCCCCTGCCTCAGCGGGACTAGAAGCCTTAAAAATCTGCTGGAATTTTTTTAACTGTTGTTTGCAGCGAAATAGATCACGACTAGCCACCGCATGCATAAGTTGCGATTCAAGCAGCCGGTATTGTTTGGGCTGAGAGGGTAATTTGGCAGGTAAGTTTAATCCCGCCTTAGAATCACTCATCAAATAGTCTTACTGAGATGCGTCCTGCCATACACAATGACCACTAGCCGATTTAATCGTTTCTAGTTTCTTATTGTGACTGGCCAATTCAGCATCACTGGCTTTAATAACTTTCAGCGGTGAACGATTAGTATCAAGCCTGCGAATACCATTGCTACTTGAAGCTGCACCCTCATCAGAACCTGACTGCTCATTAATATTAAGATTGACCTGACCACCGGTCATCACCAAATAAACATCGGCCAATATTTCCGCATCCAACAGCGCGCCATGGAGGTCGCGCTGGGAATTATCCACCATATAGCGCTTGCATAGGGCATCTAGATTATTGCGTTGCCCCGGATGCTTGTTTCTAGCCAAGGCAAGGGTATCCACCACATTGCACAAATTAGCAATAGACTTCGGCTGTTTAGGCAGTTTTGATAACTCGTGATCAATAAATCCGACATCAAAAGGCGCATTGTGGATCACAAGCTCTGAATCTCCCAAAAAAGCCATAAATTCATCAATAATATTTTCAAATAACGGCTTGTCCTCAAGGAATTCATCGGTGATACCATGTACCTGCATTGCTCCCTCATCAACTTTTCTCTGGGGATTAATATATTGATGGTAGTGTTTACCTGTTAACTTGCGGTTAACTAATTCCACGCAACCAATTTCAATAATTCTATGATCTTGAGAGGTCTCAAGACCAGTGGTTTCAGTATCTAAAACTATCTGTCTCATATTTACGCTTAATCCAACTCATCAATGCCGCGATTTGCCAACTGATCGGCAATCTCATTTTCCGTATGGCCACTATGACCCTTAACCCATTGCCAATCAATGCTATGCATATCTACTAACTGGTCTAATTGTTGCCAGAGATCAACATTTTTAACCGGTTTTTTGGAAGCTGTTTTCCAACCTCTCGCTTTCCAGTTAGGCATCCATTCCTGAATACCCTTTAACACATAGGTAGAATCTGAAGTAACCTTAACCTCACAGGGTCTCTGTAGCGCAGACAAGCCCTTGATAACCGCCATTAATTCCATGCGATTATTAGTCGTCTCATGCTCGCCACCGCAAAGTGTCCGCTCATTATCACCGTAGCGCAATAGTGCACCCCAACCCCCAGGTCCAGGATTACCTCTACAGGCACCATCAGTAAAAATTTCCACAGTCTTCATGATATATTCAGCCTAATTCTGAGGTGTTCGATTAATATTAGTTCGCTTAGAACCGTAAGGCTTGGCAGTCAATGGTCGCCATGCAGCTGTTCGATTACCTATGCCACCCGCCACACGCTTAACAGCATGAATCATATAAAAATTACCCCATGGAGAGCCAATCTTTTCACATATTTTCTGCCAAGCCGTATCTTGGCGAAAACAATTGGCACCCCCAAAGGGAAAATTATACGCGCCATTTTGCACACCGATCACCTCACAGTTAAGTAATGACAGCCAATCATACACTCGACATTTGCGCAGGCTAAAAAAATCGTACTCAGCGCGCTTTGCAATAGCACGCATAGGCCACTTCAATAAACCCATAGGTCCCATAGGATTATAGACACAGAGAATCATATGCCCACCTGGAACAAGCACTCTTGCCGTTTCCGCCAATACCGATTGCGGCGATAACGAATACTCTAAGGCATGCTGCAGAATCGCCACATCAACCACATCCGCAGGCAATGGCAAGTCCTCATTAGCGGCAACCACCGAGTTAGCATCAAAGGTTATATCCTTACTTTGAGGGCGAATGTAAAACTGATGTAATTGATTAAACGATTCAAGGGCACATTGGCCTCCAATCAAGCCCAAATGCATCATTCTATAACCGGCTAGATCTTCACACTCATCTAGCAATAACTTTTTTTCCGAATCCAGCAAATATTTACCGAACTTTTTGGCCTGCCAATTATCCAAAGCCATAGCTCGGCTATCTGGTGTTATTGCCAGATATTTCTGATATAAGTCTGCAAGTATTTGGCGATTTTTACGCATAAATTTTAGAGATTAAATTGCTTATAAGTAAATCCTAACATGTTCCAAAGCATTACCCTATTCGACCCCTCAGGAAATATATCAAACAACCGACCTATATTGTCATGTTGTTAATAGTAGCTATCATCGTTACAATCGCGCTCCTAAATTTTGAGCCCTATTGAGTTTAATTTGTTATTCAAGACTAAAAACAACATATTCTATCTATGTCTTCTGCTTATTAGCCTAAGGCTAGTAGGCTGCGCTTCAGTAACAGAAGATACCCAAGGGCAGACTAAAGAGGCGAAAGAACAGGCTCCTATCGTTGATTTAAACGCACCTACAGTAATCCCTGAAGCAGTGTCAAAACTAGAGCCAGAAAACGACCCAGAGAGTGAAGAACTTCAAACTGAAGGCGAAAAACAAACAATACCGCCGGTTGCGCAACAAGAGGCGCCAGAACCAGCACCGCCAATAGATGCCTGGCAACGACTGCGTAAAGGCTTTGAAATCACCCCAGATAAGTTGCCTTACAGTGCTAACAAGCAGCTTCAACGTTATTTAAACAATCCGCATAATCTCAATTTATTATTCGAGCATTCAGCTCCGTTTTTATTTCATGTCACTGAACAGCTAGAAAATGCCAATCTGCCACTGGAATTATCTCTACTACCCATTGTTGAGAGCAATTACGATCCCCTAGCCTATAGTCCAAGTCATGCCGTCGGTCTTTGGCAGTTTATTGCGTCAACAGCTACCTCGCTCGGCTTAGAGCGAAGCCGCTGGTATGAAGGACGACGAGACGTGGTGCATTCGACCGCTGCCGCTGCCACCTATCTAGCTTATTTAAACAAACAGTTTAATGGCAACTGGCTACATGCCCTAGCCGCCTACAATTCTGGCGAAGGTGTGGTAAGAAAAGCCATTAGAAAAAATCGTCGGCTTGGAAAATCAACCGAATTTTGGTCACTTCGACTACCCAGAGAAACCAAAAATTATGTGCCCCAGTTAATGGCATTGGCCTACATTGTAAAAGATGCAGAAAAGCTTGAAGTTAAACTGCCAGAAATCGCCAATAAGGCTTATTTCTCCGTTGTTGAACTGCCAGCACAGATAGAATTAGATAAAATAATCGAGGTTACAGGCGTTGACGACGCCATCTTTACCAAGCTAAATTCGGCTTACAAACGCTCGGTTACCCCACCAGAATCTGGCTACCATGTATTATTGCCCGTGGAAAAGAGTCAACTACTTAGCGACTTTCTAGCCACTAGCGACCCCGCTACTTGGGCGGAATATAGAGAATATATTGTAAAGTCTGGCGACACCTTATCGCATATCGCCAAGCGCTATCAACAAACCACCGCTCAGATAAAAATCACTAATCGTCTAAGAAATGATTTTTTGCGAGTGGGTCAGGTATTGCGTATACCGCCAATGGGTGAAGTGGCAGTATTGACCGAGTACAAAACACCAGCCATCAGAACCTATATTGTCTCCGCTGGAGATACATTGTCAGAAATTGCGGCAAAGCATAAGGTCACTATTAGCAGTCTAAAACGCGCCAATAATTTATCCAGTAATCTGATTAAGGTGGGTCAAGAACTAGTCATTAAAGCCCCTGCCTCCGGCCCCAAGACCACGCCGGTAAGAAAGCTAAACTATCAGGTGCGCAGTGGCGATTCGCTGTATTTAATCGCCAAACGATTTGATCTAAAAATTACCGACATAACTTCGTGGAATAAACTGGATAAGAATAAATATCTACAACCGGGCCAACGATTGACCCTATATATTAATCCATTGCGGATTTAACACACCTGTTCCTATTTGGATATAGCAGCCAAAAAAAAGATATAGCCACTGGGGCTATATCTTTTTCGAAAACGACTAACTAGGCTATTACTGAACTATATCGGCCTGCTCAATAAGCGCTTGCTGGTAAGACATAAATTCCTTACCGCTAGTGGCTGTTTCAGCAATATTGCGCACAACATTTAATCGCTCTTTATCCATAGCTTTAGTATCTGCCAACTCAACTGCTGTAAGCTGTATAGCGACAAAGTCACCACTGGCTGTAGTCATGCTATCGGTCACCGCCTCACCTCTTGGCATTGGCATATCAAACACATAGTTATTGACCTCAGGATCAATATCTCTGTTACCTCTTGCACCCTGCTTAACCGCTTGCGACTCTAAAGCAAAGGCACTGCTTAATGCCTGTATGGAATCACCGCCATCTAGCGCCGCAGTAATTTCCGCAATCTTGGCATCAATATTTTCTTGGGCAATAGCGTTGGTTAATGTATCGATTAGATCGTCGCGAACCTCATCTAATGATTGCTGGCGAGAGGGGAAGTTTTCATTTAATCGCAGCACAACATAGTTGTCATCACCGAGATCAAGTACTTCACTGGCATAGCCATCTTCAGCAACTTCTGGGCTATAGGCCGCATTAACCACTACCGATGATGATGCCACACCCGCACCGCCATTTTCACTGAATGGCTCACTAACTTTGGCCTCTAGCTCAAGGTCCTGAGCTACTTCTTCAAGGTTGTCTGCATTAAAGGCTAACTCTTTAAGCATCTCTAGCTTTTCAACTAATAGGGTATTTGCCGCCTCCTGTTGCAACTCTAGGGTAATACGCTGCTGTTGCTCATCAAATAAGAATTCTTTCTTTTCAACTTCAAGCAACTTAACAAAATGCGTACCAGAAACGGTTTCTACTGGCGCAGATACCTGTCCTACTTCCAATGCTGCTAGCGCCTGTTCAAACGATTCTGGGAAAGTATCGCCATTGGTAAAGCCAAGATCACCGCCATTTTCTGCCGTAGCGACATCTTGAGTATACTCTTTAACCAACTGAGCAAAATCTTCACCAGCATCAATCTTAGCTTGAACTTCTGCAATAAGCTCTGCAGAACTATCTTCTAATAGGATATGTGCAGCACGCAGTGATGGACTGTTATCCGCTGATTCTGCTTCTTGATCAAATCTAGCCTGAACCTGCTCTGCTGATATTGACTGCGCATCTACAAGCATGGCTTGATTGAGCTCAATATATTCAACGCTTAATTTGCGCTCGGTCATATACTGATCTTTGTTTTCATCATAATAATTAGCAATTTGCTCTTGGCTAAGAGAAACAGCCTCTTTAAATGGCTGGTAGGCAAGACGAGCAAATTCAAAGTCGCGCTTTTGATCTGCCAATGCTGCCAAAATAGCTACCTCTGAAGAAGTTACAAAGCTGCTGTTTATAATGCCGTCAGATAACTGTTCAATAAGGAATTGATCCGCTAGCATTTCAGTAAATTTTGAACTTGAAGTATATCCCTGACTGCGAATTGCATAACGGAATCGGTCTTCATCAAACACACCCTCTGTTTGAAATTGCTCAACATCTAGGATCAAATCATTAATCAATGACGGAGCTACACCTAATTTTTGTTGGCTGGCCGCTTGTATCAGCACTTCTCTGCTAATTAGCTGACGCAAGGCCTGTGGACGGAGAGCTTGGTCATCTAATAAGCTTCTATCCATCTCAGGGTTTTCATTAAGAATTCTGCTTCGTTCTCTGGCGACAGCCTGAAGAACTTCCCTTTCACTGACTTCGTCACCATTAACCACCAAAGCTGATTCTGAATCAGGGGTGCTTATAAATAGTGATCCGGTTCCAGTAAGGGCGAAAATAACACCAATTACAATGGTGATACCCAATGCGACACCGCGCATATTATCTCTAAAATTTAATAACATTTTATATCTTCCAAAATTAAAAAAAGGCGCATAAGTATGCGCCTTTTAAATACGATACACTTTCTTCTAAAAGAAGAGGAAAGGGTTCGCTTCTTAATTCACAGCGTCTTTAAGAGCTTTACCCGCTTTGAAGCTTGGTACGTTAGAA
>JBMZEV010000035.1:0-13979 GCA_049615065.1 Porticoccaceae bacterium
GGACTTACTGTCTCTTGCACCCAATGTAAATTTTGCATCCGGTGCATCCAGAGGTCGATATTTCCAAATTCGCGGTATCGGTGAGCGCAGTCAATTCGTTGCCCCGTTAAATCCATCGGTGGGAACCTACGTAGATGGTATTGATTTTACTGGCTTTGGTGGTGCTGCAACCCTACTTGATATTGATCAGGTTGAAATTCTTCGTGGGTCTCAGGGTACAAGATTTGGTGCCAATGCATTGGCGGGGGTGATTAACCTTAAATCCACTGATCCCTCTAAGGAGAAACAGGGTTATATTAAGTCATCTGCCAGTAGTTATAATGGCTTCAGTGTTGAAAGTGCTGTTGGCGGTTCATTAAATGATCAGTGGTTATATAGAACTGCGATTGGTAAAACAACATCTGATGGTTTTATTACAAACACCACATTAAATAAAAAAAATACCAATAACATAGATGAGTTAACTTCGCGTATTAGATTGCGTTGGCTACAGTCTGATGATCTAACTGTTGATTTTACCGCGCTGCATCTGGATATTGATAATGGCTATGATGCTTTTTCACTGGATGAAAATCGCAATACCATGTCCGATCAGCCTGGCCATGATCGTCAGAAAAGTACCGCCTTCGCAATCAATAGTTACTGGGATAAATCTGCTGCCGTCACTATAAATACAATATTAACTTCCAATCGAACTGATACTGAATATGGCTATGATGAGGATTGGACAGGCCCTGAATTACAACCTGATTATCAAGCCTTTGACGATTATTTGCGTGATATTGCCAGAGATTCTGCTGAGGTGCTCTGGGTATCAGGACCTGAGGGTCAAATTTCGGGTAGTGATTGGTTGGTTGGTATTTACCATCAAACATCGACTATTGATCTAATAAGGGATTATACCTATGACGCACGTTTTACTAGTCAGTATGAAACTAAGTCGTCTTCTTTGTTTGCCCAAGCAAGCACACCACTGAGAGACAACCTCGCATTAACCTCTGGTCTGCGTTACGAAAATTGGCAATCAGATTATGCCGACAGCAACGAAATTGACGGTAAAAACGATGAGCATTTATTTGGTGGTAAATTTGCTCTTGAATTGACTACAGAGGCTGATAATCTTGTGTACCTAAGCCTTACTCGAGGCTATAAAGCCGGTGGTTTTAATGCTGAACCAGATTTGCCTAGCGAGTCAGATAGACATTTTGATACCGAGTATCAGTGGAATTATGAGTTGGGTGGTAAATTCAATTCTCCCGACGGCACTATAACTAAACATATAACGGCTTTTTACACCGATCGCCAAGACCTGCAGCTAAAATCTTCAGCTATAGAATCAGATGGCGTCGGTTGGATTGATTTCACTACTAATGCTGGTAAGGGTTATAGCTATGGTGTTGAATGGGAAATGACTTGGCAGATTAAAAACAACCTAATGCTTGCCTCTAGCCTAGGTCTTTTGAAAACCAAGATTACTGAGCATAATGACTCTGATCCCGATGCATTTAATCTAGAAAATAGAGCGGCGGCTCATGCGCCTGAATATAGTTTTTCTACCTCTGTGAACTACGATTTATCGGATAAGCTAACAGCCATATTAGAAGTGCAAGGCAAGGATGAGTTTTATTACTCTGATTCCCACAATTATCAATCTCAGAGCTATAACTTAGTCAATGCGCGACTTGTTTACACAGCAAATGATTTTGAATTGTCGGCTTATATCAATAATGCCTCTGACAAAGATTATGGCGTTCGCGGATTCTCTGGTTGGGATGCAGATCCGCGATCTGGTGATGGCTTTGATGAAACTGAATTTCAACAGTTAGGCTCGCCAAAGGTAATAGGAATGTCTGTCAGAGCGGCCTTTTAATTAAGACAATCTAGCTGGTAGGAATTTGTTTATGGAAGTGACCATAGATATCAGTATGTACCCCAATCGGGAGGAATTTATTCCTCCCATTGAGGGATTTATTGAGCGTATTAATCATTTCGATCATCTAAAAATCACCACCTTTCCCACCAGTACTGTGGTTCAGGGTGAATATGATTATGCTATGCAGGCGGTGCAAAAGACTATTGCAGACTGCTATAAAGAATTTAATATGGCGGTCTATGTGATGAAAGTAATCCCCGGATATGAGGCGTTAAAATAATGTTTGAATGGCTTGGTTTAGAAACAGTTGCAGTGTTATTAGGCATTGCTTACTTATTATTTGCTATGCGCGAAAATAGCCTGTGTTGGTACTGTGCCTTTATTAGTACCGGTATCTATATTTGGATCTTTGGCGATGTTAGCCTGTATATGGAGTCAGCGCTTAATGCTTACTATATGGTGATGGCTGTCTATGGCTGGTATCAGTGGCAGCGCGGCGGTAGTAGCTCTGAGGGGATTAAATTAAGTACTTGGGAGATTAAGCAGCATATAACAGCTATTGGCTTGGTATTGGTGTTATCAGCTATTTCGGGTTATTTATTATCGCAAAATACCGATGCTCGCATGCCCTATATAGATTCATTTACCACGTGGGGCAGTGTAATTACCACCTTTATGGTAGCGCGCAAAGTCCTTGAAAATTGGCTGTATTGGATTGTTATCGATGCGGTATCAATCTTTTTATATATAGATCGCGCGCTTTATCAAACTGTAGGGCTCTATAGTGTATACCTTGTATTGGCAGTTATTGGCTATGTAGCTTGGAGAAAAGCCTATTTTCAGCAAAGTGCAGAATCAAGCTAAGCACTATCTTCAGAATTGGCGTCAGTGGCAGGCGCCTTTTCAGACTCAGCCTCAAATTATTAAACAACTTGAGGGTGGACTTACAAATACCAATTATCTGATTGAAGCAGGCTCTTACCGCGCGGTTTTGCGCCTAAATAACCCTGATGCGGTTAAGCTAGGTGTCAATCGGCAAACAGAAATAACGGTCCTTAAAAAATTACAGAGCACTAATATTGTGCCTAGATTTTACTATGCGGATAGCAAAATTTTAGTTAGTGAATATATTGATGGCTTTGCTTTAGATGCTGAAAAGGCGTTAAAACCCGATATTAATAAACAGATTGAGGACGCTATTAAGATTATACAGTCTTTTAAGATAACTAATCTTGAACCACTTAATTACCACGCCTATTGTCGAAATTACTTTGATCAGTTAAGTCCAAATTATTTAGATAAAACCATCAGGCAGTCATTACTACAAATAGCCCACAATATAGATGCCCAAGATTGGACACCAGTGCTTTGCCACCATGATTTAATACCGGAGAATATTATTCTGGGCTCTCAAGGTATAGTCATCATTGATTGGGAATATGCCGCTGTGGGTCATCCGCAATTTGATACTATACGTTTATTAAATAGCCACCACATTATGGATATACCGCCGAATATACGTGGTTTGCAGGCGCTTCAAGCCATTTTGGTCCAGTTATGGTATGCCATTCGATACCCTGAGCTTCAGGCCACCGTGAGAGATGAACTGATAAATGTTATTAGAACAGTGAATGCACAGTAATGAGTAAATACAATCAATTAACCGCAGAAGAACAGCGTATTATTGAGCACAAGGGCACTGAGATGCCCTTTACCGGTGAATATAACGATCACTATAAGTCCGGCACTTATATATGCAAACGCTGTGAAACGCCGCTCTATCGCTCACAGAGTAAATTTTCTTCGCACTGTGGTTGGCCGAGTTTTGATGATGAAATTGCGGGTGCAGTCAGGCGTGAAATCGATGCCGATGGTCGCCGCGTGGAGATTCTCTGTGCCAATTGTGGCGGGCACTTAGGTCATGTATTTGAAGGTGAGCAGTTTACCGCTAAAAATACTCGGCACTGTGTTAATTCGCTGTCATTAAGTTTTATTGCTGACGGCGCGTCCAAATAAAATCCCAATCTCAAATAATAGCCACATGGGTATAGCTAATAGCGCCTGAGAAATAATATCTGGCGGCGTCAGCAGCATCCCTACAACAAAACATAAGACAAAGACATAGGGTCTTTTTTTGGCTAATTTATTGGGATCTGCTGTACCTAGCCAAGACAGAATCACCACTGCAATAGGTATTTGAAAGCTTAAGCCAAAGGCCATAAATAGTTTTAGAACAAAGTCTAAATAGGCACGAATATCCGGCATAAAGCTTATACCTTCTGGCGCTACACTGGTAAAAAACATAAACACTAGCGGGAAGACTAGGTAATAGGCAAAAGCCATTCCAGCATAAAACAAAATAACACTGGTTATAAATAGCGGTACAGCGATTTTCTTTTCTTGCTTATAGAGAGCTGGTGCAACAAAGGCCCAAAGTTGATAGAGGATATAGGGCATGCTTATAAACATGGCCGATACCAAGGTTAATTTAAAAGGGGTCAAAAATGGCGAGGTAATTTCAGTGGCAATCATGCTCGAGGCACTGGGTAAAAAGGCTCTTAAAGGTTCTGAAATGTATAGATAAAGCGATTCGCTAAACGGAAATAGAGCCGCGAATACTACAAACACCACAACGAAGATGCGCAACAGCCGGTTGCGGAGCTCCAAAAGGTGCGCCATTAAGGGCTGTTTAGCCGCTGCCGGTGAGTCAGTCATTTCAGGGCTGGCCTGTTTTGTGATTGTCTAATGATTGTTTGAGCTGATCTTTTTGCTCGCCCAATTCTTTTAGCACTTGCTCGTTGTGTAACTGATGGCGGATATCATCCATACCCACTTCATTTTCGATTTCTTGGCGTGTTTTAGCCAATAACTGCTTTAATCTGCCGAACCATAGGCTGATTGTGCGAATTGCCTCTGGCAGGCGTTCAGGGCCCATTACAATTAATGTAATTAGAGCGATAACCAGAAGTTCTAGAAAGCCGATATCAAACATAATTTAAAACGAATCTTATTCTGATTCGTCTTTCTTTTGTTGGTCTTTAGAATCGGCAACGGAATCTTTAAAGCCTTTAACAGCGCCACCTAAGTCTGAGCCAATATTGCGCAATTTTTTAGTGCCAAAAATTAGCGCCACTATAACCAGTACAATTAATAATTCTTGCCAGCCAAATCCCATAATGATTCACCTTTACCCATGACTTTAAACGTTTATCTATTTGCTTTTTCTTCTAAACCAGAGAGTCCAAAGCGTCTTTCTAATTCGTTGAGAATCTCATCCACTTCTATATCGAGATAAGACAGCATCACTAAGCTGTGAAACCATAAATCGGCAGTTTCATAGATAACCTTGCTGTTATCACCACTTTGCTCAGCATCTCTTGCCGCCAGAATGGTTTCAACCGATTCTTCGCCAACCTTTTCCAAAATCTTATTAAGCCCTTTTTGGTGAAGACTAGCTACATAGGATTCATCGGCAGAAGACTGTTTGCGTTGTTCGAGTACTTCAGTCAGCTGTTTTAAGATCGCATCACTCATTGATAGATATCCTTTTGATTCTTTAAAACAGGGTCAACGGCTTTCCATTCGCCATTTTCTAGCACAAAGTAAAAGCAGGATTCTCGACCCGTGTGACAGGCAATTCCTCCAACTTGATCAACAGTTAATATAATAACATCGCTATCACAGTCGAGTCTGATCTCTTTGATATGTTGCACATGGCCTGATTCTTCGCCTTTACGCCATAATTTTTGTCGTGAGCGCGACCAGTAAATAGCACGATTTTCTTCAACTGTAAGAGTTAAAGATTCAGCATTCATCCACGCCATCATCAGGATTCTTCCAGATTTATGATCCTGTGCAATAGCCGGAATAAGACCGTTGCTATCCCATTTTATTTTGTCGAGAAAGTTAGCCAATCAAATTCTCCATTTGATCCTAATAAGTTCAATAGTTAGCCATTATGGCAGTCATAGAGTTGATGTAAAGAGATGCACTTACCGAAATAGCATTATAAGCATGCCAGTCGCGGTGATCAGTGAGCCAGTAATCAACCATGGCCCCAGTAATGAAAACCATTGAGCTGCCAATAAACCCAGCCCCAAACCAGCAATAACAGCACCGGCTGATGCCAATAGTCGAGGTTTAGATACGGGCGGAGATGCTTGGGTATTTTTTTGTTCTAGCGGTGTTTGAAGATTTTCCAGTGCTTGGAAGATCATTGGCGGCACCTGTGGTAGTTTTTCTAAAAGATCCGGCAAATCAGCTTTAAATTGTTTCAATATCGCCTTGGGTGAATAACGATCTTTAAGCCATTTTTGTAAATAGGGTTGCGCTGTAGCCCATAAATCTAATTCAGGATAAAGCTGACGACCCAAACCCTCAATATTTAATAGAGTCTTTTGTAAAAGTACTAGTGAGGGCTGAACCTGCATATTAAATTGTCTGGCGGTACTAAATAGGCTAACCAACATATGCCCAAGAGAAATTTCACCCAGCGGGCGTTCAAAAATTGGTTCGCACACTGCGCGAATAGCGCTAGTAAATTCGGCTATTGAAGTATCTTTGGGAACCCAGCCTGAACGCACATGAAGCTCAGCAACCTGCGTGTAATCACGATTAAATATGGCCAGTAAGTTGCGCGCCATATAAAACTGATCATCTCTGGTGAGTGATCCCATAATGGCGCAGTCTATCGCGATATAACGCGGGTTTTCTGGGTTTGCCACATCCACAAAGATATTGCCTGGGTGCATATCGGCATGGAAAAAATTATGCTCAAATACCTGGGTAAAAAATATCTCAACCCCGCGCTCGGCAAGATTTTTAAAGTTGACCCCCGCGGCTTTTAAATCATCGATATTAGTGACTGGTATGCCACTAATGCGCTCCATAACCAAGATATTTTGATTGCAGTAGGGCCAATGTATTTGCGGCACATGTAGTAGTGGAGAATTTTCAAAGTTATGTTTTAACAGTGATGCATTAGCCCCTTCGGACTGCAGATTTAATTCTCCAAAAATGACCTTTTCATAATCCTCAACCACTTCGACAGGCTTTAACCTTGGCCCATCAATACTGTATTTGGCAATTAATTTAGCTAGGGTGAAAAGTAGCGCAATATCACGTTCAATAGTTTTTTCGATATTAGGTCTAATAGCTTTGACTACAACTTCTGTACCGTCTTTTAAGCTAGCCTTGTGTACCTGAGCTATGGATGCGGTTGCCAGTGGTGTTTGGTCAAAGTCAGCAAAAATTTCTTCGACCTTGCCATTAAGTGCAGTCTCTACCTGTGCTGTAAAAACCTCGCTAGGGAAGGGTGTGACATTATCTTGAAGATGCTTAATTTCCGTACAAATATCGGGTGCTACTAAGTCTGGTCTAGTGGAAAGCAATTGGCCAAATTTAATAAAAATAGGGCCTAACTCCTCTAGTGCATGGCGCAGACGTTCGCCGCGGGAAAGCTTGGTTTGGGCAATCAGCTTGGTTGGCGCAAGAGCTATGCGAATGGTTAATGGCAGGCGGCTTTTATCAATCAGGTTATCTAATCGATATTTGCCTACAACATAATAAATTTTAGCAAGACGACGCAACTGGCTCATAACTGCGGCTTCTTGAGGGTTGCTTGTGCTATTTTTGCATTCAGCGCAGATAGTCTTGCCGCAATACGATCGGTATCTGCCGACATCTGGCGAATATCTTGTTTGAATTGTTCAAACCTGTTTTGACTGGGGATAATTTCAAACTCTTCTTGAGCCACCTCAACCAATGCTGAGGATGCTCTTTGCAAACTTTCAGTAGAAACTTTGGCCGATTTTCGCACCGCAGATCCAATAACATGAGCTGGAACGTCGCCTACCAGATCAGCTAGCGCAGCCTCCCAATCTATATTTAATTTAGACAGTATTTTATGTAGCCTATGCAGGGTTTCTAGGTTGCCCGATAGTTGAACGCCAGAGTTAGCAAATGAGCTAGTATCAGAG
Source organism: Porticoccaceae bacterium (assembly GCA_049615065.1). Classification (GTDB taxonomy): domain Bacteria; phylum Pseudomonadota; class Gammaproteobacteria; order Pseudomonadales; family Porticoccaceae; genus HTCC2207. The sequence goes on from JBMZEV010000035.1 coordinate 7,852, forward strand.
GCATTTACTGCCATTTTGACTAATGCAACCATTGTGCCTTGGACAGTGACAGCGGCTTCGCCATCCCAATTATTGTGCAAGATAATTTTTTGTTGATTTGTTTCAATCGCCAAACGCATGGTCGGCGTACTGCAGTCGATCAGAAGTACCTGTCCTTCTAATTCAGACAGGTCGCGCAGCGTGCCAGGGTCGTACTTCAGCGCTGTGTTAATTGCCGTTTCTAGCCCACTGATAGTTGTGGTATGCAGAAGATCAAATATCACTAGGGCTTTACTCCGCGATGCAGAGCGACGATACCGCCAGTCATATTATGGTAATCAGTATTCTCAAAACCGGCTTTATCCATCATTCCAAGCAATGTGTCCTGGTCGGGGTGCATGCGAATCGACTCTGCTAGGTATTGGTAACTATCGGCATCATTGGCAAATAGCTTGCCGAGTTTTGGTAATACGCTAAATGAATAGCCATCATATAGCTTTGATAGTAACGCGTTTGGTGGTTTTGAGAATTCCAAAACCAGTAATTTACCGCCAGGTTTAAGTACCCGCAGCATAGAACGCAATGCCATATCTTTGTGAGTTACATTTCTAAGGCCAAAGGCGATGGTAATCACATCAAAGGTGTTGTCTGGAAAGGGCAAATGCTGGGCATCTGCTTGAGAAAATCGAACATTATTGGTGATGCCGCGGTCAACCAATCTATCGCGGCCAACTTTAAGCATAGAGTCATTGATATCAGCCAGTACCACCGTGCCTTCAGGGCCAACAATACGCGAGAATTTGGCAGCTAAATCACCGGTGCCGCCCGCGATATCAAGTACTGTATGGCCGCGGCGGACGCCAGACATTTCAATGGTGACACGCTTCCACAGCCGATGAATTCCGCCTGACATCAAATCATTCATCAGGTCGTAGTTACCGGCTACAGAGTGAAAGACTTCGGCGACTTTGCCGGCCTTTTCCTCAACATTTACTTTTTTATATCCAAAATCAGTGGTTTTGTCAGACATTTGCCATGCTTTCCAGAAAATAGGTTGGCTATTGTAGCCATAGTTGAGCCATTAGGGTATCTAAGACTATAGGTACGCAAAAAATTAGTAACTAAGATTGTTTAGTTACTGCAGCTTAATAACCTGTGATTCGGAATCTCGGCTTAGACCTGCACGATGGAGTTTTTCCAGATACGCAAACCACATCGCATCTTGGTTTTCAGCTAATTTGCGTAAATATTCCCAGCTATAAATACCAGAGTCATGGCCATCGCTAAAAACAATTTGTAGCGCGTAGTTTCCCGCTTGCTCAAGCGAAGAAATGATAATATTGCGCTTACCAAACTGCAGGGTTTCATTGCCCTCACCATGTCCGCGAACTTCAGCACTGGGCGAATGTACCCGCAAAAACTCAGCGGGCAGGGTATATTCCTGCCCATCTGAAAATTCTATCAATAGGCTATCCTTAGCGTCGGGAACCACAACCCGTGTTGGCGTAGACATAAATCGGGGACTAAAGAATAAACCGCGATAGATCTTCATCCTGAGCAAGTTCACTAAGGTGCTCATCTACGAAAGATTTATCAATTATTACTGCTTCATCTTTGGCGCCGAGATCAGATGCTTCAAATGAAATTTCTTCCAATAGCCGCTCCAAAATAGTATGCAGTCGTCTGGCCCCTATATTCTCAGTACTTTCATTCACTTCAAAGGCCAACTCAGCAATGCGACGAACACCATCGTCTTTAAATTTTACCTTGAGATTTTCGGTATCCATTAGGGCGCAGTATTGCTTGGTCAACGAAGCCTTGGGTTCAGTGAGAATACGCTCAAGATCATCCACCACAAGTGAGTTAAGCTCAACGCGAATAGGCAGTCGGCCCTGTAATTCAGGAATCAAATCAGCGGGCTTGGCAAGATGGAAAGCACCTGAAGCAATAAATAAAATATGATCAGTTTTAATCATGCCATATTTGGTCGACACTGTACTGCCCTCGATGAGTGGCAATAGATCGCGCTGAACTCCTTCGCGTGAGACATCGGCACCGCCAGCTTCGCCGCGACGGCAGACCTTATCGATCTCATCGAGAAATACAATACCATTTTGCTCTGCCGCTTCGACAGCGCTGGCTTTGATATCTTCTTCATTAATTAACTTAGAAGCCTCTTCGTCTTTTAGCTGCTTCATGGCCTCAGCTACGGTGATTTTACGGGTGGCTTTTTCACCTTTATTCATATTGCTAAACATATTTTGCAGCTGTGAAGTCATTTCTTCCATGCCTGGGGGAGCCATAATCTCCACCCCTGCAGTGATCTGACTTAGCTCAATTTCAATTTCCTTGTCATCCAGTGAGCCTTCGCGCAGTTTTTTACGAAACACTTGACGGGTTGTTGAATCGCGCTCTGCTTCTGTCTCTGAACCACGTGCAGGGGTTAGTAGAGCATCTAAAATACGCTCTTCAGCAGCATCTACCGCACGTTGTTCTACTTTGGTAATCTCTTGTTCGCGACGCTGTTTAACTGCAGTTTCAACTAGGTCGCGAATAATTGATTCAACATCCTTACCGACATAGCCCACTTCGGTAAATTTAGTCGCTTCGACCTTGACAAAGGGTGCATTGGCAAGACGCGCAAGGCGGCGAGCAATTTCAGTTTTACCTACGCCGGTTGGGCCAATCATTAGAATATTTTTGGGCGTGACTTCATTGCGCATCTCATCGTCGAGTTGCGATCTGCGCCAACGGTTGCGTAATGCAATAGCCACCGCACGTTTGGCATCATCTTGGCCAATAATATGTCGATTAAGTTCGTGAACAATTTCTCTTGGTGTCATTTGAGACATACAAATACCTTTATTACTTACAGTCTAATTCTTCAATAGTGCGATTATGGTTGGTGTAGATACAGATATCGCCAGCAATACTAAGACCCTGCTCAACAATCGAGCGAGCATCCATATCGGTATTATCCAGTAGCGCCTTAGCCGCAGATTGGGCAAAGGGTCCACCAGAGCCAATAGCAATTAAATCATCTTCGGGCTGAATCACATCACCATTACCGGTAATAATTAATGATGCTTCACTGTCTGCAACCGCTAAAAGAGCCTCTAATTTACGTAGCATTCGGTCTGTACGCCAATCTTTAGCTAACTCAACCGCAGCGCGAGTTAATTGACCCTGATGCATCTCAAGCTTGGCTTCAAAGCGCTCGAATAATGTAAAAGCATCGGCTGTACCGCCGGCAAAGCCAGCGATGACCTTGCCGTTGTATAGGCGGCGTACTTTTCGCGCATTGCCTTTCATAACCGTATTGCCCAAACTCACCTGACCATCGCCACCGATAACAACCTTGCCATTGCGACGTACCGACAGAATCGTGGTTCCTCGATATTGTTCCATTTTTGTCTTACCTCTTTAGGTTTAATTATTAGATGGGGGCATGGATGAAAAATTCAATGGCTTATTTATGTAAAAAGACTAAAAAAAGATCAAAAAAAAGGACGGGCAATGCCCGTCCTTTAATTTTACTAACTAAGTTTAGCGTTAGAAGGTTGCTCTAGCCGTTAAACCATAGGTGCGCGGCACATTAGGATAGCCACCAAAACTGCCTGGGGCAGCTGCAGTTGGGAATGCAGATAACAGTGATTGATGATTAGTCAAGTTGCGTCCCCAAAGCATGAGTTCAACACCACTCGGCGCATGGTTAAGGCCAATGCTCATATTGAAGTTTTTAGTGCTTCTTACGGCAGGTATATTGTCCGCAATACCGGATAAATCTGCAAATGGAGACCTTACCGCAGGTACATTATCTACTACCGCGACTTCTGATTCATACACATACTCAAGTCGTAAGAAGCTAGATACTGCATCACTAACATTATATGTATAGGTAGTGTTTAGGTTTGCACTCCAATCACTAATGCCAGCAGGTTTAGTTCCGCTAAGGTCTTTAGTTCGTTTTCCTTCGTCACAGGCAATAGATGGGAATACCACTATAACCTCGGTAACAGTTTCACAGGGACCATTAACAAAAGACTCGTATTCTGCATTAATCTTAATGGCAGATAAGCCAAGTGCCCAGTTATCAGAAAGCTGTTGATTCATGTCAATCTCAAGACCTTGATGTCTTTGATCGCCTGCATTAACCAGTTGGAAGCCAGTTCCAACAAAGGTATTAGACTGGAAACCCTCAATATTTTGGTTAAACAAAGCTGCATTGATATAGCCAGATTCATGGCTATGTTTTACGCCAATTTCAATGTTCTCAGAAAATTCAGGATCCGCAGCACGCGTATCAGGTGTTGTCGCATTAACTGATAGATTAACCGAGGTCGGTTTAAAGCCGGTTGAGTGTGATACATAGACTCTTGTATTTTCACTGTAATCATGGGTTAAGCGCAAAGTATGGGTTATGTCATCCGAATCAAAGTCTCGACCATCATCCGGATATGCGGTAAATGGAGGGAAGAATTTAAACCCTGCAAGCCTTGGATCAAGAAGTTCCCATGGCTGAGCAGCAAAATTATCTTCAATATCAACTTTCGCCTTAACATGCTTTTCATCTTTGGTTTTATTGAGGCCTAAACTTGCAGACCAATTATCCTTAAGCTGGAATTCTACGTTGGCAAACAACGAAAGAGTTTTCGCTGTCATATCAAAGTCTTCTTGAGTGGAGCCACCAGCTTCATCGCCGGTGCCACTTAAGAAAAAGTTATTTGCATCAAGTGCCAATGTTGCTGGATCTGGTGTATATGCTGGATGAGCTTCTGCTGCTCCATAAAGTATACCTGCTCGCCCAAATCGAGCTAGTAGATCAAGATAATCATTAAGCTCATTTTCAGAGGGGTCAAGATCAACAACTGGGTCTATGTTATAACCGAGTGCAGCTGCATCAAGCGCATCTCCAGCTAGCGCGTCTAGCAAGATGTTTGCATATGTTTTGATTCCCTCACCATATAAAACTGTTCGAGCACTCTTTGTATCTTCTTCAGCATAAAAGGCACCCACAGACCATTGAATTTCAGAATCATCATTTGAAGTAAGTCTTAATTCTTGAGTCACAGTGTCAAAATTATAATTAAGTTTATTTTCCCTTAATAAACGAGAGCCAGAGAAATCAGCATCAAAATTAGAAGCCATTTCGGTAGTTCTATCCGCTGTGATAGAGGTCAATGTCGCAAAACCTAAATCATAATCAAGATGAACTGAGAAACCCTCATTGTCCAATCTATTGTATGGTGATTCATCAGCATTCATATAAATTTGATAATCCCATGGTGATGCATCCTCAGCTAGGACCATTGGGCCCGCAAGCGCATTACTTGCTTGAGTTGCAGGTCCTTGACGAAGTGGGCCAGTAACACAGCAGGCCTCATCAATTTCATCTTTATCAGCAATAACTCTAACTGACAGATCATCTGATACATCCCAAGAAATTTGACCTCTTAGTGCTGAACGGTCCCGATTATTCAGTGGACTGTTATCGAATAGGTTTGTAGCGTAGCCGTCACTTTCATTAGAGCTAGCTGAAAGGCGATAGGCAACATCGTCAGCTAAAGGTCCCGTCAAAGTACCTTTAACAATCTGTGTGCCATGGTTGCCTAAAGTGGTTTCAATTAAGCCGCTCATTTCGCCTTCTGGAGCCTTAGTAGTAATACTAATAACACCAGCAGAGGCATTTTTGCCAAATAGTGTAGACTGCGGGCCACTTAGTACCTCTACGCGCTCTAGGTTTGGTAAATCAGCCAGTGATGAGGATGAACGTGATCTGGGGACACCATCAATAAGGACTAGTACCGCAGGTTCAATACCAGGGTTATTGGCGCCATTACCAAAGCCACGAATAGTAAAGTTGGTTTGTGCTGAGCTCTGTAGCTGAGAGACTCGCAAAGAAGGCACAGCTGTCTGAAGATCAATAAGATCAACAATGCTAGATTGTTTAATCGTTTCTTCGCTAGTGACTGAGACAGTCAGTGGAACATCTTGAAGCGACTGCTCGCGCTTATTGGCTGTTACTGTGATTTCTTCAATTTCCGCAACGGCTGATCCAGCTGCTAAAAGTGCTGAGATGGCCAGCGAAACGTAGGTACTTTTCTGCTTAAAACGTTTCATAATCTTCCCCTGTATTTTTTATCTAGAAT
>JBMZEV010000036.1:0-13977 GCA_049615065.1 Porticoccaceae bacterium
GCCCTAGGGCTGAGGACAGGAATTTATCCCCTGCTTTATAGTTTAAGCTAGTGGGATCAATGTCATGCCCCTTAGCTGCCCGCAACCAACCCTTGTCAGAAAGCACAACCGTAACAGGCTCTGCAGTTACCAAATCCTTTTCACTAAATGCTTGAGCTTCAGCGCGCTCTTTAAGTGTTGAGCGACGCTCATCGCCATATTCTTCTGCGCTGGCTTTTAACTCTTTTTTAACCAGTGTTTTAAGACGTGCATCAGAGCTCAAGAGCAATTCTAGCTCAGCTTTTTCTGTTGCTAGCTCTTCCTGCTCGGCGCGAATTTTCACTTCTTCAAGACGTGCTAACTGGCGCAACTTGGTATCTAGAATATAGTCAGCCTGCAGATCGGAAAGCCCATATTTTTGCATTAGTGCCGGCTTGGGCTGATCCTCGTTGCGAATAATGTGAATGACTTCATCAATATTCAAAAAGGCAATTAATAAGCCATCCAAAAGATGCAGGCGCTTTTCAACTTTTTGTAGCCTGTAATCCAAGCGTCTACGAGTGACATCAATTCTAAAGCTTAGCCATTCTTTTAAAATGCGTCTAAGGTTCATTACCGCCGGCTTGCCGTCGACACCGATAATATTAAGGTTAATTCTGTAGCTGCGCTCTAGATCAGTGGTGGCAAATAGATGATCCATTAAGTTATCTATATCCACGCGATTGGATTTTGGTGTAATAACTAGGCGCGTTGGGTTTTCATGGTCTGATTCATCGCGAAGATCGGCCACCATTGGCAATTTTTTATTGCGCATTTGGGTGGCAATTTGCTCCAATACTTTCGAGCCCGATGATTGAAATGGCAGTGCAGTTACAATCACATCACCGTCTTCCTTATTCCACACCGCACGCATTTTTACTGAGCCTCGACCACTTTCATAGGCCGCCAGAATATCGGCTTGGGGTGTAATTATTTCGGCATCTGTAGGGAAATCTGGCGCCTTAATAAAGTTCATTAGTTCGGGGATATCCGCCTTAGGGTTATCCAATAGATGCAGGGTAGCATTGACTACTTCATTAAGATTATGTGGCGGGATATCGGTTGCCATACCCACGGCAATACCAGTAGTGCCATTGAGCAAAATACTTGGTACTCGCGCTGGTAGTATCTCCGGCTCTTCCAAGGATGCATCAAAGTTAGGACGCCAGTTACTGGTGCCCTGACCAAGCTCTGAAAGTAGTAGCTCAGCATATTTTGACAATTTAGATTCGGTATAACGCATGGCGGCAAAAGATTTAGGATCGTCCTGAGATCCCCAGTTACCCTGCCCGTCAACCAGTGGATAGCGGTAAGAAAAAGGTTGCGCCATTAACACCATGGCTTCATAGGCAGCGCTGTCGCCATGGGGGTGAAATTTACCAATGACATCACCCACGGTTCTGGCTGATTTTTTATATTTAGCGGAGGCCTTTAAACCCAGCTCGCTCATGGCGTAAACAATGCGACGCTGCACCGGCTTGAGGCCATCACCAATATGCGGCAGGGCGCGATCGAGAATTACATACATGGAATAATCAAGGTATGCTTGCTCGGTGTAGCTGCTCAGTGATCGGCTCTCAAGACCTTGATCATTAAAAGTTACTGTATCGTTCATTACCTTTCCTTTGTCTTATTCTGATTACAGATTACTGGTATCGGCTAAATTACCCTTAGCCTCTAACCATTGACGTCTATCTGGCGAGCGCTTCTTTGCCAGCAGCATATCTAATACTGAATTGGTATCGTCGCCCGGCTCTAAAGTCAGCTGAACTAGGCGTCTGGTATCAGGATCCATGGTGGTTTCACGGAGTTGCAGCGGATTCATTTCACCCAACCCCTTAAAGCGCTGAACATTGACCTTGCCGCGTTTTCCCTCAGCTTCGATACGGTCGAGAATACCCTGCCTCTCGGCATCATCAAGAGCATAATAAACATCTTTGCCCACATCGATTCTAAATAGCGGCGGCATTGCCACATAAACATGGCCACTGGCAACCAATGGGCGGAAGTGGCGAACAAATAACGCGCATAGTAGGGTGGCAATATGCAGCCCATCAGAGTCCGCATCAGCAAGAATACATACCTTGTGATAACGCAAATCATCTGCTGATTCCAGCCCTGGATCCACCCCCAGCGCCACGGATATATCATGCACCTCTTGAGAGCCAAGAATCTCCTGAGATTCAACTTCCCAGGTGTTTAAGATCTTGCCGCGCAACGGCATAATTGCTTGATTTTCTCGATTGCGCGCCTGCTTGGCAGAACCACCAGCGGAGTCGCCTTCTACCAAAAATATTTCGCACTGCTCTGGCTCATCACTAGAACAATCCGCCAATTTGCCTGGTAGTGCCGGCCCCTGTGTGACCTTTTTGCGCACCACTTTTTTACTGGCACGCATACGTCTCTGGGCGTGAAGAATACAAAGCTCAGCAAGCTTTTCAGATTCTTCGGTATGCTGATTAAGCCATAGGCTAAAGGCGTCCTTTACCACGCCAGAAATAAATGCCGCTACTTCCCTTGAAGATAAGCGATCTTTGGTTTGCCCCGAAAATTGCGGGTCAGCCATTTTTGATGACAATACATAACTACAGCGATCCCAAATATCATCTGGCGTAAGCTTTACCCCTCTAGGTAAAAGGTTACGGAATTCACAAAACTCACGCATAGCCTCCAATAGGCCTGTACGCAAACCATTGACATGGGTTCCGCCTTGAGGTGTTGGAATTAAATTAACGTAACTTTCTTGAACCAGCTCGCCGCCTTCTGGTAGCCACTGCACAGCCCAATCCACCGCTTCATTTTCTGCGGCAAAGGCGCCGATAAATGGCTCTGCGGGCAAAACTTCCCAACCGTGCAAAGCGTCGGCAATATAATCTTTTAAACCGTCTTCGTAGAACCATTCTAAGCTTTCACTGGTGTTTTCATCGTAAAAGCTCATGGTTAGGCCGCTACATAACACTGCTTTGGCTCTTAATACATGGCGCAATCTTGAAACGCTAAATTTCACGGAATCAAAATATTCAGGATTTGGCCAGAAGCGTAAAATAGTGCCTGTATTGCGCTGACCACAGCTATCTATAACTTTTAGATCCGAGGTTTTATCACCATTGGAAAACAGTATTTGATGAATCTGGCCACCGCGTTTAACCGTGACGTCTAGACGATCTGAAAGGGCGTTTACCACAGACACGCCTACACCGTGCAAACCACCCGAAAATTGGTAATTACTATTGGAAAACTTGCCACCAGCGTGAAGCGTGGAGAGGATAACCTCAACCCCTGGCAAACCCTGCTCTGGATGAATATCGACCGGCATGCCTCTTCCATCATCACAGACTGATAGTGATCCGTCTTTGTGCAGCGTAACATCGACTCGACGTGCATGGCCGGCCAATGCCTCATCCACACTATTATCAATAACCTCCTGCGCCAAATGATTGGGACGACTGGTATCGGTATACATACCGGGACGCTTTTTGACTGGGTCTAACCCAGTTAGGACTTCAATATCTTCTGCGTTGTAGTTGCTCATTATTTTTTGACTACTTTTCTATTATTGACATGTTTTCACATGGGTTAAAAATTTTAAAATGGCTGGAATATGTCTTGGGTAATCCACAAAACTGTGGTCCCCTCCAGCCTCAGTCAGAATACTACATCCTTCGTATCTTGTTTGCGCATGACGATAATCCAATACCTCATCACCGGTTTGCAAGAGTAATTTGTAATTTTGTTGGCGCTTAATATATTCTGGATTCAAATCGCTATATTGTTCGATATGATGCGGTTCAAAACCCCAGCGCTCACCCGTTATAAAATTGCTATTTTCCCCTAGCCAAGAGTGTAACCCAGAACTTGGGTTGACGGCAGGGTTTATCAGCACAGCGGGCAAGTTATATTGCTCTACAAGACAGGTAGCAAAGAATCCGCCCATTGAGCTGCCAACCAAATAGACTGGTTGTGGCAAATAAGCCTCTATCAATGGTTTTAATGTATCCATCACCACTGATGCATAGGGTGATAACTGGGGACAGCAAAACTGTATTTGCGGCGCATTGAGTTGCATCCAGCGCTCGGTCTCAACCGCTTTTCTAGACTGCGGGGAACTATTAAATCCGTGCAAGTAAAGTAGCATCGACATTACTTAGGCCTTTGCATTGCTACAAAATGACGTTACATATCTCACCCCTGTATTTACATGCCCGTCGTCATGCAACTCGATCCAGCGGTAGGCTGGGGGTTGATTTCCCAGAGTAAATTCAGCGGCTTTTGGCTCAAATTGAAAGCAGGTTGAAGGTGTCGAATAAACGCTAATGCCATCCCAGTCGGACTCATATTGCTGGTGTATATGTCCATTAATCACCGCCTTTACCTTGCCGTGAGAGGCTAATAATTGATACAACTGGCGATAATTTACAGTGCGATGCTGGTCAACCCAATAGCTGCCGACTTCGATTGGGCTGTGATGCATAGCAACTAATATATATTTATCTGCCATCTCAGCTAGATGCTGCTCAAGTCGCTGTATCTCAGATTGAGAAATCATCCCCCCAGGCTGCCCCATCATTGAGCTGTCTAACATGATGATTGCCCAATGGTTTGCTTCAAAAACTGGAATAAATGGGAAATTTTTTAAATTTTTCTGCATCAGATCCATACAATCATGGTTACCTGGCAACCATAGCGCTTGTTTTTGTTTAGATAACAAGAGTTGGTCTAATAGTTGATAAGCTCCAGATTGAGCATCACTAGCAATATCTCCTGTAATTAAAAGCCTATGCTCATCTCGGCCATCATCATTTATGGCTGTGAGAACAGATTGAAGAGTTTTATAGGTTTGTAGGTCTCTACAGGTGGAGTTTATTGAAGGTCCGAGGTGCAAATCAGTAATCTGCGCTAGCTTTAAGACCGTCACTGAATTAACTACTTTGCACTTGGGCTAGGCGCTGGTGGCGTAGGGCTTGATACAACAACTCACCCAAAAAGATATTCCACTGCCACTTTTCATCCCTTGACTGCGGACCTTTGCGCTCTACAAGCGCCCATGGGATTGTTCTATCTGAACACCACTCTATAACCTCAGCCATTTTAGCATCGCGATAAATTCTGGCTTTTAACTCTATACTTGGCAGCCATTTTGGACGGTTAGAATCGATTTTAATCAACAGAGTGGTGGTAAATTTAGCCAGCTCAATCACCTTAAAATCAAGAACTGATTTTTGCGCATTTACAATCTGAAATCGACTGCCCAAACCAAGTTTCTTCTCAGTAAGGCGCTCGAGTCGACTGAAGTTAAGCTCGCATTCTCGGTGCAAGCAAGCCAAGCTAAAATTTTGTCTTTGCATAGGAAATTACAGCAATAAATGTGTTTTAAAAATATACCTGATTACTGGGTATTATTCCATTAACATCCCTCAAATATACCAATATCTTCTTGCTACCTAACTACGATTTAATCACCGATGATTGATCATATTTTGTCAAATTAACGTAACTTAGTGAGCTTTTGCGCTTATAATCTTCTTCTAATCTTTGTGATTGTTTAATCACTGGTGTAAGGATTATGATAAGACGCATAAGACAATCGTTTGCCTCAGGACAGGGTCATTTAGGACGCCAAAATGCATGGAGAAAAATATGCTATCAGTCAATAAAGTCATTTCGTTAATAGCTCTTATAGCATTTATAAGTACATCTGCTAATGCAGAAACATTGGCAGACATCTATCAGCTGGCAGTAAAAAATGACCCCATTGCCGGTGCGGCCAAGGCCACCTACAAAGCCAATAAAGAGACCTTAAAACAAGGTAGAGCGGTTTTATTGCCTCAACTTAACGCTTCCTCAAGCAAAGTTGAACCTACATCTAATGAAAACATTGACCCTATTAGTACAACTTATCGGGCAAGCCTTAGCCAGTCACTATTTAATGTGCCCGCATGGTTCCAATTTCGTAGCGCTAAAAATATGGACCAAGCGGCAGAAGCTAAATTTGCATCTCAACAGCAATCACTCATCATTAGAGTTAGTGAGTCCTACTTTAATGTCTTGCGCGCATATGACAACAAACAAACCCGACAAGCAGAAGAATTAGCCATCCAGCGTCAGCTAGAACAGGTAACAGAGCGTTTTGAAGTGGGCTTGCTTCCGATTACGGATGTACATGAGATTCAAGCTATTTTTGATGATGCCAGCGTCAACAGCCTTGAAGCTAATGGGGCGCTAGATATAGCCTTTGATAAGTTACAAATTTTAAGCGGAAAAAATCATAATCAGTTAGCCGGCCTCAAAGATAGCTTCACAGCCGAGGCACCTAATCCAATTTCAGTAGAATCCTGGGTGGAATTTGCCTTGGCAAATAATTTAGAGCTAAGGGAAAGCCAGCTTACGCATCAGGCAGCAAACGAAACTGCAAAAGCGGCAAAATTTCAGCACTTGCCAAAGGTTACAATATCTGCCGACTACAGCAAGCGCGATACTGGAGCAACTGCCTCTGAAGGCGCATTGCTGTCAGAGCAAACTGCAATTAACTTAAACCTGACAATGCCTCTCTTTTCTGGCGGACTGACTAGCTCGCAAGCACGCCAATCCTCTTACCAAGCACAGGCCGCAGAGCAGAATTATATAGCGATCAAACGCAACACTATGCAATCTGCTCGCTCCAATCATCAATTAGCAATGACCAATGCAGCAAGAGTTAAGGCGCGCAAACAGGCTATTACATCCGCTGAAAGCGCATTAAAAGCAACTCAAGCCGGCTATGAGGTAGGAACACGCAATATAGTAGATGTTTTATTGGCTCAGCGAACACTGTTTCAAGCCAAGCGCAATTCTTCGAATGCCAGATATGATTATATTCTTTCGATGATGCGCTTAAAGCAAGTAGCTGGACAATTATCGCCAGAAGATGTTTTTGAGTTAAATGATTGGCTAAATCAAAATATTTCTATTAATCGTTTAGATTAATTATAAAGTCGTCTTAATAACCATTAAAATTTTTGTGTTCAAAGTAACGGTAATTTATTGCGCTTGGTATTTAAATTAAATAAAAATTTTGCTCGTCGTGTAACATTTTTAGCAAATGCTAAAAATGTTGTCGTTCCTTTCCTCTTTCCCTGCTCATCAATATCACTTTGAGCGCTTTCATTAGGCCGAACAACAGACGGCATAACGCCTATTACATTGGTATCAGACTCCCACCAATGCTGAATATCCTCATCCACAGGTCGTCCAAATTTCTCATAAGTCTTAAGCAGTTTCTTGGCGCCTGATAAAGATATTAGCTGGGCGTAATTACCAATAGGAATTTTTTTAAATCTACATAACTTATATTTTCTAGCGAAATCTACACTATCAACTATTTTTGGATTTTTCTTTTTATTGAAAAACTTCACAATATCAAAAGTATCGGGCAAACGTCCAAGCTCTTTGGCTAAATCGGCTAGACCCTCTTCAATAACAATGTCATCCTCCAATATTAGCCCGCAGGGTAACTTTCGATCAACAATCGTTTGCCAAGCCTTAATGTGGCTTATATAGCATCCAATCTCACCAAGCCCTAAGGGTCGACGATAATTTTTTTTATTTAATTTTGGGCAGTAATATTGAGCAATTTCTTCCTGAGACAACTCGGCGCCATAGACACCGGATATTCTTTCAAAGGGTATAAAAAGCTCATTGAGACGCTTGGCGATTCTTGCCATGCGCTCCGGACTTTTATCCAGATTGATGACAAATACTGGAGGCATATCCATAACTTTTTATACCTTTGATCTAATTTTTAACTGAAGTTAACCATTCCTTGTGCTTTGCGCTTTTGCCACGCACCAAATCAAAGTATGCTGACTGCAGTGAACCAGTAACAGCGCCGCGGGCACCAGTGCCGATAATACGGCTATCATATTCACGGATAGGCACTATCTCAGCGGCTGTTCCACTAAAGAATGCTTCATCACTGATATAGACTTCATCGCGCGATATACGCTTTTCATGTACCTCTATACCCTGATCTTGAGCTAGTGTGAATACGGTATCACGGGTGATGCCGTCAAGGCAGGATGTAAGGTCTGGAGTATAAATAGCGCCTTTGCGAACAATAAAGAAGTTCTCTGCACTACCCTCGGCAACATAGCCCTCAGGGTCAAGCATAATAGCTTCGTCACAACCCGAATCTAGCGCTTCACGCAGCGCTAGCATCGAGTTGATATAGTTACCGCTAGCCTTAGCTTTAACCATAGTAATATTTACATGGTGTCTGGTGTACGAGGACGTACGCACTTTCAAGCCAGATTCTAGGGTTTCTGGTGAGGTATAGGATGGCCATTCCCATGCGGCAATACCTAAGTGAACCTTTAACCCTTCGGCACGCAATCCCATGCCCTCAGAGCCTAAGAAAACCAATGGGCGAATATAGGCTTCCTTAAGATTGTTCTCTCGAACTACTTCACAGATTGCCGCACTGACCTCTGCCTCAGTGTAGGGTATGTCTAAATGCAGGATTTTAGCAGAATTGAATAGGCGTCGCACATGGTCTTCAAGGCGAAAAATACAGGTGCCACTATCAGTTTCATAGGCGCGAATACCTTCAAAAACACCCGTTCCGTAGTGCAGCGATGATGTCAAAAAGTGTGTCTGCGCATCGCGCCAGTCCACTAGCTTGCCATCCATCCAAATAAAACCGTCTCGGTCTGAAAATGCCATCGACCTAATCCTCTTTCATGTGATTACTTAAAAAACTCTGCCAGCATTGCTGAACAGCCTCACGCTGCTCAGTAAATTCCGACAACAATACCTCAGCAGGTCTATTTTGCAATTGCAAATCGTGCGCTGCCGAGCGAAATATCTTATAGGCTTCAATCAATTGTTGAGCTTGATGCGCGCTAATAACCTCTGTATTCGACATGGTTTCTAACAATCGAACTGTATCTGTCCACTGAACTAATTGCTCAAATTTATGCGACCAAGCCAAGACCGCAAATTGAACCATAAATTCAATATCGACGATACCTCCTGATGCCTGCTTTAGGCAGTATTTGCCATCTTTTGTGCTTTTATCAAGATGTTTGCGCATTTTAATACGCATTTCAGCTACATCATTGCGCAATTTTTCAATATTTCTTGTTGTTCGCAGTTGGTCAACACGAATAGCATTGAACGCCTGAGCTGTTATTGTATCACCGGCAATAACACGAGAGCGAACCAACGCCTGATGCTCCCATGTCCATGCACTTTGTTGTTGGTATTTTTCAAACGCACTCAGACTTGAAACCAACATGCCTGAATTACCCGAAGGCCTAAGACGCATATCTATCTCATAGGCCATGCCGGCATGGGTTGATGTCGACAAAAGGTGAATAATTCGCTGACCAAGGCGGGCAAAAAAAGTCGAACTATCAACGGACTTGGGGCCGCCGACAGTCTCACCAACTAAATTATCATGCAAAAACACCAGATCTAAATCAGATTTATAACCCATTTCTAATCCGCCAACCTTGCCATAGGCAACAACAATAAAACCTGGGGTTGCGCCATCGTAAGTCTTATCCATTGTCGGTACTGGCGTGCCATATTTAGCGGCCATCTGATGCCAGGCGACATTAGCCACATGCTCTACCACCACTTCAGCGGTCCATGTAAGCTGGTCGCTTGCTTCCATTAAAGAAAGACGGCCAGTAATTTCACTGGCAGCAATGCGCAAATTGCAGGCACGCACAAAATAGCGAATAACCTCCATTTGTTGCTCTTGATCATTTGCATCAAGACGTAATGTTTGCTGACGAAGCTGATCCTGCAAATCAGTTTTGCTCTGTGTTGCATATAAATTTCTTGGATCTAACAACTCATCTAGCAGATCTGGGAAGGCGGTAAGCTGGTCAGCAATCCATTGGCTTCTTTGGCACAGTAGCGCCAATTGCTCAAGCGCCTGTGCATTTTCTATAAGCAGTGTTAAATAAACGCTACGGCGAATAACCGCTTGGATTAGATTAAATACCAAACTAAAGGTTCGATCACTTTCGTCTTGAGTCGCACAAACTCGTAATACCTCTGGCATTAAACTATCAAGGCGCGCTCTTGGAACTGCAGCTAACGCAACCACCGAGCGACTGGCATAAAACTGCTTAAGTGTTTCAATAATAACGTCTGGTTGCTGATAATTTAGCGCTTGAAGTAAAGCAATACTCTCATCTGCATTCATTTCTGGTCGCCAATCCAGATGAGGGCTATCTTGCTTTGTGGAAGCCTCTTCCTCATCGGCAATCATATTGGCAAAACAACGATGAACATTATCTCTGTGAGCATCTAGGCAATGTAGAAACTTATCCCAACTAGTCTCTCCCATCACTGTGGCCAAATGCTGTTGCCATAATTCATCCGCTGGTAATTGCTGTGTTTGCTTATCATCTATGGCTTGTATTGCATGCTCTGTGTTGCGCAGAAATTGGTAGGCCTGCCAAAGCTGAATTTTAATTTCTTGCTCTAACAACCCCTCTGCGGCAACTTCATCGAGCGCCTGTTTAAAAGATTGCACCTGCAGGCTTTGTAGCCGTCCGCCGCGAATTAACTGGAAGCTCTGCACAATAAATTCGAGCTCTCTGATCCCCCCCTGCCCAAGCTTGATATTGTTATGCATACCTTTGCGGGCAACTTCGAGATTTATTTTTCGCTTAAGATCACGAAGCGCCTCAATAGCGCCATAATCGAGATAGCGACGGTACACAAAGGGATTTAGTATTTCTTGAAGCATAACGGCACTTGCTTGATCGCTAGCAACCACTCTTGCCTTAACCATGGCAAAACGCTCCCATCCGCGACCCTGAGTGGTGTAATAATCCTCTAGCGCGGCAAAGTTTTGCACTAGCGGGCCGCTCTGGCCATAGGGTCGCAAACGCATATCTACCCGAAATACAAAACCATCAACCGTCTGCGCATCAAGCGAGGCAATAAGCTTTTGCCCAAGGCGTTCAAAAAATTGCTGATTGGATACTGATCTTTTTGCACCCACGGTTTGACCTGCCTCTGGGTAGGCAAAAATAAGATCAATATCGGAAGATAAATTAAGCTCACCGCCACCCATTTTGCCCATAGCTATAACTAATAATTTTTGTTCATTACCATTGCTATCCATCGGCTTGCCATAATCATTGGCAACCATTGGGTGAAGATAATCTAATGCAACCTGAACACAGGCTTCAGCCAATAGGGTGACATCTCGGGTTGTTTCGATTAAATCTGACAGACGATTAAGATCCCGCCAAATAATGCGCTGCATTTCGCGGCGACGAAATAGTCTTAACTGCCTTCTGAGTTCTGGCTCATCATTGGCGACTTTAATCGCATTAACTCGCTGACTCAAAGATTGCACCATCCTTTCTGGAGAATAAGATCTTTCAAAATCGCCGCTTTCCACCAATTGGCGAAAACCAATAGGGTCACTGATCGCCTGTTCAGCGGCAAAGTTACTAAAGCCCCACGTAAGCTCAAGTTGCTGATGAAACTCGGGGTCTTCTAAATAATTTTTTAACCAAGCACAATCCTGATCCCTATCAAAATAGAGATTTAACTTAGCTTTAAAGGACTGATTTATGGAAGCATTAATCATTGCGCAATCAATTTGGCGGTTCAGACTTAATCAGTATCATAGCATGCAAAATAGCCGTAATTCTTCATAGTTTTGCCCAAATCATCCCGAATAAAGGAAGGTTTATGTACCATTCAAGACAGCGCCACTGTTGCTTAAAGCTCAAAACACCTATAATCGCGCCATGAAATCAAATAGCTATGTGGATTTCTTTCGCCACACCTCGCCCTATATCCACAAACACAGGGGCAAAACCTTTGTTATTGCCCTTGATGGCGATACGGTTGCGCATACCAATTTTCATCGTACTATTCACGATATTGCGCTTTTGCAAAGCTTGGGTATTCGCATTGTGCT
Organism: Porticoccaceae bacterium; assembly: GCA_049615065.1. Taxonomy (GTDB): domain Bacteria; phylum Pseudomonadota; class Gammaproteobacteria; order Pseudomonadales; family Porticoccaceae; genus HTCC2207. Next base: position 11,951 of record JBMZEV010000036.1, read on the forward strand.
AGTGCATGGCGGACGCCCACAAATTGACCAGCGCATCGCTCAAGCTGGAGAACAAAGTCAATTTCATAATCAGTTAAGAATTACTGATAGCAACGCCATGCAATCGGTTAAAGAGGCGCTGGGTAGTACAAGATGGCAAATTGAAGCGGAACTATCCACTGGACTGCCAAACTCACCTATGCATGGCGCACAAATTAAAGCCATTGGCGGTAATTTTGTTACAGCTAAACCCATTGGCATTGTCGATGGCGTTGATTATCAGCATACCGGCGAGGTGCGAGGGATTGATGCGGAGTCTATTCAAAAACAGCTAGAACTTGGCGGCTTGGTTCTACTGTCTCCCATTGGCTTTTCACCCACAGGTGAAGCGTTTAATTTAAGTTACCAGGAAGTTGCGGCTAAAACAGCCATTGCGATTAATGCTGAAAAACTTATTTTAGTAACTGATGTAACGGGCATATTGAAAGATAAAAACCTTATTAGAAGCCTGTCTGTGCCTGAAGCTAAAAGCTTGAAAAAAACCAGCAAGTATACTGCGCAAAATAAATTGCTGGAAACTGCCTGCTATACCTGCAGTGAGGGTGTTAATCGGGTTCATTTAGTCAGCTGTGCTGAAGATGGCGCGCTTCTGACAGAGTTATTTACTCGAGACGGCAGTGGCACTTTGGTTATGCAAGATCATTCCGAAGTCATTAGGCCCGCGGAAATTGACGATGTGGGCGGTATTTTGGATTTAATTGCACCTCTAGAAGAACAACAAATTCTGGTAAAGCGCTCTCGAGAATTGCTCGAAACTGAAATATCTCAATTTACCTTGGTAGTGCACCCGGAGGGAAACCTGCTGGGCTGTGCCGCTTTGTATCCGATTGCCGACAGCGACGAGGGCGAGATAGCCTGTATGGCGACTGATCCAGAATTTTTGGGGCAGGGAATAGCAACTAGACTGTTACAGCGCCTTGAAGCTGATGCTGCACAAATGGGTATTAAAACGTTGTTTGTGCTTACTACGCAAACTGCCCATTGGTTTATAGAAAAAGGCTTTGTTGAGGTTGCACTAAGCGATTTACCCGAACAAAAACAGCCTCTGTATAACTATCAACGCAATTCGCGGATTTTCTCTAAAACATTATAGAGAAAATTATTTTTCTATAATTGAAAACCTTTTGCCTTTAATTTTGTTAAACCAGTGCTTAGCAAACAATGAGGGTGAAGACCAAAATTTAGGCTTATAGGCACAAGTTGTGCTTCCCCATAGCTGTACGCCGTATATTTCAGGATCTTGCTTTAATTGATTTAAGTTAATTTTTTTTCGTGGCCTTTCTGAATGATGGACTGGCAGAAATACTTTCGACTTAAATAAATAGACTGCTGGCTTATACTTCTCTATCAAATCAGTTAAATATTTTGGCCCGACAATCTCCCATGTTCGTCCTTCTTGATCAATATTGACCTCATTGACCATTTTTTCCATAAAGAGGTTTTTTTTCGTACAACCCATAATACCATTAGCGACCAATCCCGAATTTCCTTTTTCATAAACAGCAAAGCAATCACGTCGATTTTGATAAATTTCCTCAAAAAGTGGATTTATTGGTTTTATACAGTGTTCATCAGCATCTACAAAAATCCCCCCCAAATGATAAAGAATTTCATAGCGCAGAATATCTGCTTTTTGCGAATAGGCCTCGGATCGGTCAAAAGCATCTTGATTTTTTAAAGCTGGTAAATTTTTTTCTGTCCACAAAATATATTCCCAGTCTGGGTGTAAATTTTTCCATGACTCCATCGCCTCTAATGGAGGCTCAAGGGGGCCAAGCCAAATTTGATGGATAATTTTTGGGATTCTTTCTATATCATTCATAATTGCTCTCTTTGCCAGTGATTACATTTTGACTTTAATACTGTAAAATTCAACAACTTCTAAAATTACTTTTGTGATTTTAACAACCACAATAACACTCATGAGATAAAGATGCCTAAGTATCGTTCACATACTACTACTCAAGGTCGCAATATGGCTGGTGCCA
>JBMZEV010000037.1:0-13918 GCA_049615065.1 Porticoccaceae bacterium
CAAAAACTAAGCAAACTTGATCTAAAAAGTCTGCAGGATTTGTTATTTCACTTACCTCTGCGCTATATCGACAGAACCAAGATAACCCCTATCGGCAGCTTGCAACCCCTTACTGATGTGGTTTTAGAGGGAGAAATTCGCGCTAGTGATATAACTTTTGGCCGCCGGCGAAGCCTAGTGTGTAAATTACAGGATGCCACTGGCACCACAGTTTTAAGGTTTTTTCACTTTAGTCGGGCTCAGCAAGAGCGACTAAAGCCCGGTACAAAATTACGCTGCTTTGGCGAAGTTAGGCAGGGTAAATTTGGCCTAGAGCTTTATCATCCGGAGTATCAGCATTTAGACAGCAGTAATCCACCACAATTGGAAGACACATTAACCCCTGTTTATCCTCTAACTGAGGGCATCACTCAAATTCGCATTAGAGATTTATGCCGTCAAGCCCTAGTGGGCATGGCTAAACATGGCATAGAAGAATTATTGCCCGATACGCTAAAAAAACAGCTGGATAGTCTGTTATCTTTTTCCCTTGTTGATGCATTAAAACTTATTCACTCGCCACCGCCCGGCACAGAACTACATAGACTTGCTAATGGCGAGCATCCGGCGCAACAGCGTTTGGCGGCAGAGGAGCTTATTGCTCACAATTTGAGTCTGCTTAAAATGCGGCAAAAAGTGCAGCAACAAAATGCGCCGCCACTGTTTGAAAACAAAGCTGTACTCACAAGTTTTCTAGAAAAACTCCCGTTTGAGCTTACTGACGCACAAAAGAGAGTAACCCGTGAAATTGCTGCCGATATCAATAAACCTTTTCCCATGTTGCGACTGGTGCAGGGTGATGTGGGCTCAGGTAAAACCGTGGTTGCGGCAATTGCTGCGCTACAGGCTATTACTAATGGTAAGCAAGCCGCGCTGATGGCACCCACAGAAATTCTTGCCGAACAGCATCGCATCAATTTTGAGCAATGGTTTAAGGCAATGAATATTAGTGTTGCCTGGTTAACCGGCAAGGTAAAAGGCAAGGCAAGAGAGGTACAACTTCAGCGCATTGCTGACGGTAGCGCTCAAATGGTGGTAGGCACCCATGCGCTGTTTCAAGAAACGGTACAATTTAACGACCTTGGCTTAACCATTATTGATGAACAACATAGATTTGGCGTTCATCAGCGCTTGGCACTGCGCAATAAAGGCTTTGGCTGTGCAGATCTAAATTCTGCAGGGGCTGCGCCTCACCAACTCATTATGACCGCAACCCCCATACCCAGAACACTGGCGATGAGTGCCTATGCCGACCTCGATTGTTCAGTAATTGATGAGTTACCACCGGGGCGAACTCCGGTTGAGACCGCCGTATTAAGCAACCTTCGGCGCAACGATATTATTGAACGGGTCAGAGCCTCCTGTCTTGAGGGGCGTCAAGCTTACTGGGTTTGTACGCTTATTGAAGAATCAGAAGTGCTGGAAGCTCAGGCAGCAGAAGTGACTGCTAGCGAACTACAACTTATGCTACCCGAACTATCCATTGGCTTAGTGCATGGTCGCCTTAAACCTCGGGAAAAACTTGAGATTATGCAGAGCTTTAAGGCTGGAGAAATACATTTATTAGTAGCAACCACAGTAATTGAAGTGGGTGTTGATGTACCCAATGCCAGTTTAATGATTATTGAAAATGCCGAGCGCCTTGGGTTATCACAGCTACATCAATTAAGGGGGAGAGTAGGAAGAGGCTCGGCAAAAAGTCATTGTGTATTACTCTACAGCTCGCCCATATCAGCCAATGGCAGTGCACGCCTAAAAACCATGCGCGAAACCAACGATGGCTTTAAAATTGCCGAAAAAGACCTTGAATTAAGAGGCCCCGGCGAACTTCTGGGTACCCGTCAAACTGGGGATATGCAGTTGCAGATTGCCGATCTTCAACGCGATGCACATTTGCTACCTCAGATAAAACAAGCCGCTGAGAGTTTAATCAAACAGCACCCTAAAGCGGTGGATCCACTAATAGACCGTTGGCTAGGGATTAACCAACAGTATGCTCAGGCCTAGCCATTATTAATCCGAAAATCTAACTCTGTGTCACAGTATCTATTACTCATGACCGCTAATTCTACAGGCACTATCTTAGCCGCATTACCGGCTGCACCGAAGGCCTCATAGCGAGCCACTGCTATATCTTTCATGGCTGTTATTGTCTCTTTCAAATAAGCACGAGGATCAAATGCTGTTGGATTCATGGCTAAAAATTGGCGAATAATACCGGTGGATGCTAAACGCAAATCTGTATCTATATTGACCTTGCGCACCCCGTGTTTTATTCCCTCACAGATCTGCTCGACTGGTACACCATAGGTTTCAGGAATCTCACCACCGTGCTGATTAATAATTGCCAACCACTCTTGGGGCACCGAGGAAGAACCGTGCATTACTAAATGGGTATTAGGTATTTTTTGATGGATTTCCTTAATCCGATCAATCGCCAAAATATCCCCCGTGGGTGGGCGACTAAATTTATAGGCGCCGTGGGATGTACCGCAGGCAATAGCCAATGCGTCCACCCCGGTTTGACTGACAAAATCTGCGGCTTCTTCGGGATCGGTTAACATCTGTTCCTGACTGAGCACACAGTCTGCGCCAACACCATCTTCTTCGACTGCCTGTCCGGTTTCAAGCGAGCCCAAACATCCCAACTCCCCTTCAACTGATACGCCACAGGCGTGAACCATGGCCACAACTTGGCGAGTAACATCTATATTATATTGGTAGCTAGAGGGGGTTTTACCGTCTTCCTGCAGTGATCCATCCATCATTACCGAGCTAAAACCCAATTGAATAGAACGCTGACAAACGGCTGGGCTAGTGCCGTGATCCTGATGCATGCATACTGGAATATGCGGCCATTCTTCGATTGCCGCTTGAATTAAATGACGAAGAAATGGCGCACCGGCATATTTGCGTGCGCCGGCTGAGGCCTGAACTATGACTGGACTCTGAGTCTGGTCGGCGGCGAGCATAATAGCCCGCATCTGTTCTAAATTATTAACATTAAATGCTGGTACGCCATAGTTATTTTCTGCAGCGTGATCCAGCATTTGTCTCATTGAAATAAGTGGCATCGCTTCTTTCCTTGTAAGCTTTGTTAGTCATTTGCATTCCTTGCAACCTGCGACCATACATTTGCTAGTCGCTTGCCGCTCGTGCTTTCAGGAGGGCAACGGCTGGAAGCTCCTTGCCTTCTACATACTCTAAAAATGCACCCCCACCTGTAGAAATATAGGACACCTGCTGAGCAATTTCATATTTATCCACCGCGGCTAGGGTATCGCCACCGCCAGCGATAGAAAAACCATCGCTCTCAGCAATTGCCAGTGACAAGGCTTTAGTGCCCTCGGCAAATTGATCAAACTCAAAAACACCCACTGGACCGTTCCATATAATAGTACCGAGAGTTTTGATGATTTCTGCCAAATGACTTGATGATTCTGGGCCAATATCAAAAATCATATCATCAGCCTCGACATCTTCTACCGCAACCACACGCGCTGCGGCAGTTTCAGAAAATTCCTTGCCCACAACCACATCGCTAGGCATTGGAATTTCAACCTTTTCCATTAGTGCTTTGGCCGCGGGAATTAAATCTGGCTCATACAAGGATTTACCTACAGAGTAGCCTGCCGCAGCAAGGAACGTATTGGCAATTCCTCCACCGACAATTAGCTGATCAACCTTGTCTGCTAGAGTCTCCAATACCATTAATTTTGTCGACACTTTTGACCCGCCAACAATAGCACCTACTGGAGCTTCTGGACTGGCTATGGCTTTTTCAAGGGCATTGAGCTCGTTAGCTAACAGTGGCCCGGCACAGGCTACTGGCGCAAATTTAGCCACACCATGAGTAGAAGCTTGGGCGCGGTGCGCAGTACCAAAGGCATCCATAACAAAGATATCGCAGAGTTTGGCATAGGCCTGAGCTAAGGCGTCATCATTGGCTTTTTCACCAGGGTTAAATCGTACATTTTCAAGTAATGCTATATCTCCTTTGGGCACATCAATACCGTTTGACCAGTCTGCGATTAGTTGTACCCCAGTGCCTAGTTTTTTACTCAGATCTTCAGCCACAGGCTGTAAGCTGAATTGATCTTCAAACTGTCCTTCCGTTGGGCGTCCAAGATGGGACATCAAAATAACATCGGCGCCCTGATCTAATGCCTTTTTAATGGTTGGTAATGCCGCATTAATTCGTGCATCACTGGCTACTGCGCCATTTTTAACCGGTACATTTAGATCCTCGCGAATTAACACGCGTTTTTGGTTAAGGTCTAAATCGGTCATTAATTTGATAGTCATTATTTTCCCTATTTTTTTCAGTTTAAATGGCATGCGCCACTATCTGGTGATTACCAGCTTTTTAATACATCCAACATTCTGTTGGCATAGCCCCATTCGTTATCAAACCAAATAAGTACTTTGATCAACTTGTTCTGACTGACTCTGGTTTGACTAGCATCGACAATGCCGCTTCTTGGGTCGTGATTAAAATCACAAGATGCCAGCGGCTCCTCGGTATAACCTAGTATATTTTTAAGCGGGCCCTGCGCTGAGGTAGCTAAAGCCTGGTTAACAGTTTCAATATTAACCGCCTGATTAACTAATACCGATAGATCAATTGCCGATACATTAATGGTGGGAACGCGCATTGCCTGTGCCTGAAAACGCCCTGCTAGTTTGGGCATCATTCGATCAATCCCTAGCGCAAGCCCTGTATCCACTGGAATGATCGAGTTCATTGCGGCGCGAGTTTTGCGCAAATCGGTGTGATGATAGGCGTCAAGTACTGGCTGATCATTCATCGCTGAGTGAATAGTGGTAATTACACCACCATCGACAGAAAAATTCTCATCCAATATTTGAATAACCGGAACCACACAGTTGGTGGAACAGGAGGCACTGGAGATAATTTTTTCACTGCCCGTTAGCTGATGATGATTAAAACCATAAACTATGGTGGCATCGATATCGGATTCTGCCGGCTGCGAAAACAACACCCTTTTGGCACCACTTTGTATGTGCTTTTCAGCAGTTTTACGATCACTAAAGCTACCACTGCATTCTAAAACCACATCAATGTCTAATGTCGACCAGGGTAACTGATTAAGATTATTCTCGTGAACAACTGCAATTGAATCGCCACATATATTAAGACTCTTATCGTCCTCTGAGACTTCGCCTATAAAGCGGCCATGGGTCGAATCGTAGCGGGTTAGGTGGGCAATGGTTTTATTATCCGCAGGCTCATTAATCGCCACAATTTTTATCTGATCTTGTAGCTTTGATTCATAGACCGCTCTTAAAACTGAGCGGCCTATACGTCCATAGCCATTGATGGCTACGCGAATCATTAGCCTAGGCTCTCTATAACCTTAGACACGACATTTTCAACAGTAAAGCCAAACTCTTTCATCAATACATCCCCTGGTGCTGACTCGCCGAAGCTAGTCATGCCTACAACACGACCATCTAAGCCAACAAATTTATGCCAGTAATCCGCGTGCAAGGCCTCAACTGCTACTCTAGCTCTGATTGACTGCGGCAATACAGATTCTTGGTACGCTTTGTCTTGTTCGCAGAATATTTCTGCACAGGGCATAGACACCACATTAACCGCAATGCCTTTTTCTGCCAGCTGGTCTGCGGCATTAACTGCTAACTCAACTTCAGAGCCGGTTGCAATAAGTATAGCCTGTGCATCATTAGCTTTACGCAAAATGTAGCCGCCTCGGCTTACATTGCACAGTTGATCCTCTGTACGCTCCATTGGCGCTAGACCCTGACGGCTAAATACCAATGCACTTGGACCATCATTGCGCTCAATAGCACTTTTCCAGCTCACTGCCGATTCGACGGTGTCACAGGGGCGCCAAGTATGAAGGTTAGGTGTTGCCCGCAATGCACTTAATTGCTCCACTGGTTGGTGGGTGGGACCATCTTCACCCAGGCCAATCGAATCATGGGTGTAAACAAAGATGCTTTGTTGCTTCATTAGCGCTGCCATACGCACTGCATTGCGCGCATATTCCATAAACATAAGGAAAGTAGCGCCATAATTGATAAATCCACCATGAAGGGCGATACCGTTCATAATGGCACTCATGCCAAATTCACGCACGCCATAATAGAGATAATTACCGTCTGCATTATCACCGCTGATATCTTTACAACCAGACCATATGGTAAGGTTTGAACCGGCCAAATCGGCTGAACCACCAAGCAATTCTGGAAGAAGCGGGCCAAACGCATTGAGGCAATTCTGCGATGCCTTGCGCGATGCTACTTTTTCCATTTTTTCTTGGCATTGACGAATATAGGCATCCGCTTTATCACTAAAGTCTGCGGGAAGCTCGCCATTCGCTCTGCGCTCAAATTCAGCAGCTAACTCTGGATACTCGGATTGATAAGCGGCAAATTGCTTATTCCATTCAGTTTGTTGCGCCTGACCTTTTTCAACACCATTCCATGCGGAATAGTAGTCTTCGGGAATTTCAAAAGCTGCATATTCCCATCCCAGTTGCTCGCGGGTAAGGGCAATTTCATCTGCGCCTAGCGGGGCGCCATGACAGTCTTCCTTACCCTGCTTATTTGGCGAGCCAAAGCCAATCACTGTTTTACAGCAGATTAGACTGGGTTTTTCGGAAGCTTGAGCCTGTTTAATAGCGGCATCGATTGCCTCTGAGTCATGCCCATCAACTGCGGGTATTACCTGCCAGCCGTAGGATTCAAATCGCGCTGGAGTATCGTCGGTAAACCAACCACCATCGCCATCTACACCGGCAACATCACCGTCAATCGAGATTCCATTATCATCATAAAACGCAATTAGTTTGCCTAATTTAAGCGTGCCCGCAAGGGAACACACTTCGTGAGAAATTCCTTCCATCAAACAGCCATCACCGAGGAAAGTATAGGTGTGATGGTCTACAAGGTTATGTCCTGCCTTATTAAACTGCGCCGCTAGGATTTTTTCAGCCAATGCCATACCAACCGCATTACTAATACCCTGCCCCAGTGGCCCTGTGGTTGTTTCAACTCCAGGGGCATAGCCATATTCTGGATGGCCAGGCGTTTTTGAGTGCAATTGACGGAAATTTTTAATTTCTTCAATCGGCAATTCATAGCCCGTAAGGTGCAGAAGGGAATACAGCAACATAGAGCCATGACCATTTGATAGCACAAAGCGGTCTCTATTTGCCCATGTTGGATCTGCAGGGTTGTGTTTTAGATAGTCTCTCCACAACACTTCGGCAATATCTGCCATCCCCATCGGGGCACCAGGATGGCCACTGTTAGCCTGTTGAACAGCATCCATACTAAGGGCACGAATAGCATTAGCGAGCTCGCGACGTGAGGCCATGAAATATAACTCCTGATACGGGAAAATTTTAGTGTGCGTATTGTCTCTTAGAAGACAGCATCAGTAAACCAGAATTAGTTATTTAAGCCGCTGAAATTGCAAATATTTTAAACCTTTCTAGGCCCATCAAAATATTTTTATATAAAAATATTTTGATGGACTAAATTGACTATGCTAAAATACGTTAATGACATCAGAAACCCGTGCTAGTAGCACTTTTGACCAAACTGCTCCGCAAGCAGTTGGCGCCATCGGCATCCTGTGTAAAGCTGCTGGGGATCCGTTGCGCATTCAAATCCTAAAGGTTCTTCAGCAAAATGCCTATGGCGTATTAGAACTTTGCCAAATATTTGATATTCGACAATCAGCGATGAGCCATCATCTAAAGATTTTATCCAATGCTGGACTGGTTTCATCAAGGCGCGAAGGTACAACTATTTTTTATCGTCGCAACCCGCTAAATCCGGATATTGATTTACAAACAATGCAAAAATCACTGTTTCAAGCAATTGATAAAGCATTGGTAGATTCTGAAGTTGCCGAGCGACTTGCAGGTATCAACCGAGAGCGCGCCAGTGCTTCAGTAGAATTTTTTAACCGCAATGTTTCTTTGTTTGAAGAAAACCAGGACCTTATTGCCAGTTGGTCAGATTATGGCGATAGTGTCGAAAGTCTCCTAGATAGTTCGGTAGGCGCAACCTCAGAGGCCCTCGAAATTGGCCCGGGTTACGGCCAGTTTCTTAAAAAACTGAGCGCCACTTTCGATCAGGTAGTGGCTCTAGACAATAGTGCCGAAATGCTTGATCAATGTGCACAACGCGTGAAGAAGCAGGGCCTAAATAACATTAGCTTTCTTAATGGAGACACATTTTCGGCATTAAATAAAAAAATATCTGCTGATTTTGTTTCGCTTAATATGGTTCTTCATCACAACCCTATTCCCGCGGATATAATCAAGCACTGCGCCGATCTTTTAAACAGCGATGGCATTTTACTAATCACCGATCTTTGTGCTCATGATCAAGACTGGGTAAAACAAGCCTGTGGAGACCTATGGCTAGGTTTTGATCCCGCTGAAATCACTGACTGGGCAGAGTCTGTAGGGCTCACCGAGGGCAGTAGTTTATTTCTTACACAACGCAATGGATTTCGCATTCAGCTTCGGCAGTTTAAGAAAGCCGCGACGACAAATTAAAGGAACCTTATGTCAACTTATAACCTTTTTACATCTGAATCTGTCTCTGAAGGGCATCCGGATAAAATGGCTGATCAAATATCTGACGCTGTTTTGGATGCCATTATTGCCGATGACCCTCATTCAAGAGTAGCCGTTGAAACCATGGTCAAAACTGGCATGGCGATTATTGCCGGCGAGGTACGAACAAAGACCTATGTGGATTTAGAACAAATTGTACGCGATGTTATTACTGATATTGGCTATGACCACTCTGATAAAGGCTTTGACGGCAATTCATGTGCTGTCCTCAATGCTATCGGCAAGCAATCATCAGATATCGCTCAGGGCGTTGATGAAGCCGAAGATAAAGATATAGGTGCTGGTGACCAGGGCCTTATGTTTGGTTATGCTAGCAACGAAACCGAGGTGCTGATGCCCGCACCTATTTTTTACTCGCATCGTTTAGTCGAGCGTCAGGCACAACTAAGAAAAAGTGGTGAATTGCCATGGTTGCGTCCGGACGCTAAGAGCCAAGTCACACTGAGATATGATCAGGGTGTTCCGGTTGCAGTAGATGCCGTAGTGTTATCCACGCAGCACTCGCCTGATATTTCTCAAAGCGACTTGCAAGCCGCTGTTCGCAGTGAAATCATCGATCAAGTATTGCCTGCTGAATGGCTTCATCAGGGCACAAAATACCATATCAATCCAACCGGCAATTTTGAAATCGGTGGACCTATGGGCGACTGCGGTCTTACCGGGAGAAAAATTATTGTGGATACCTATGGCGGCATGGCTCACCATGGTGGCGGTGCTTTTTCTGGCAAGGATCCTACCAAAGTAGACCGATCAGCGGCTTATGCTGGACGCTATGTGGCCAAAAATATTGTTGCCGCCGGCCTAGCCGATCGCTGTGAAATTCAAATTTCCTATGCCATTGGCGTGTCTGAACCAACCTCTATCAGTATCAATACCTTTGGTACTGGCAAACTATCTGATGAAAAAATTGTAGAACTAGTGCGCGAGCAATTTGACCTGCGACCTAGAGGATTAATCGAGATGCTCGATCTGCGTAGGCCAATCTATCGTAAAACTGCCTCTTATGGGCATTTTGGCCGCACTGAATCAAGCTTCACATGGGAAAAAACTGATCGAGCAGCAGCGCTTAAAAAAGCACTGTAGCTATTAGACATATTTAAAGGTAACCAATATGACCGTATTAAAGTCTGTAAAAAACAGCGCGCCATTCACTGACTACAAAGTGGCCGACATCAATTTAGCCGAGTGGGGCAGGAAAGAAATTTCTATTGCTGAGTCTGAGATGCCTGCACTAATGGCGCTTCGTAGCAAGTACAGTGATGAGCAACCACTGGCGGGCGCAAGAATTTTGGGCTGTATCCATATGACTATCCAAACCGCAGTGCTTATTGAGACTCTAGAGTCATTAGGTGCAGAGGTTCGCTGGACTTCCTGTAATATTTTCTCTACTCAGGACCATGCAGCGGCGGCAATTGCGGCCAACGGCACACCAGTTTTTGCCTGGAAAGGTGAAACTGAAGAAGAGTACGACTGGTGTCTAGAACAGCAAGTTCTCAAAGATGGGGAGCCGTGGAATGCTAATATGGTATTGGATGACGGCGGCGACCTAACCGCCCTATTACATCAAAAATATCCTCAGGTTTTAGATAATGTGCATGGCATTACTGAAGAGACTACTACCGGTGTTCACCGCTTATATGAAATGCTTGAAGCAGGCGAGCTGAAAGTACCGGCAATCAATGTTAATGATTCGGTTACCAAGTCAAAAAATGACAATAAGTATGGTTGCCGACACAGTCTTAACGATGCCATTAAACGCGCTACCGATCATCTGCTGTCAGGCAAGAAAGCATTGGTCATTGGCTATGGCGATGTGGGTAAAGGTTCGGCTCAATCTCTACGCCAAGAAGGCATGATTGTTAAGGTAACCGAAGTTGATCCGATCTGCGCCATGCAAGCCTGTATGGACGGCTTCGAAGTAGTTTCAACTTACAATAATGGCGATTTCAATCAAGGCGTGAATACTGAATTGTTAGCCACAACCGACTTACTGGTTACTACCACTGGCAACTACAATGTCTGTGATTCTAGCGTGCTTAACGCCCTCAAAAGCGGCTGTGTAGTCTGTAATATCGGCCACTTTGACAATGAAATTGACACTGCTTATATGCGTGAAACTTGGGTTTGGGAAGAGGTTAAGCCTCAGGTACATAAGGTTTACCGCAATCAACAAAGTAATGACCATCTTCTTTTGTTAGCCGAAGGGCGCTTGGTAAATCTGGGCAATGCAACAGGCCACCCAAGTCGCATTATGGATGGATCATTTGCCAACCAGGTGTTAGCACAGATCGAGCTCTACGGTCGCGGCTTTGCCACCAAAGACAAGGCGACTCAAGCAGAATTACTTGGCGTTGAAGTTTTACCTAAGCATCTCGATGAAGAGGTTGCTGCGCATATGGTCAGCGGGTTTGGCGGCGTCATTACCAAACTAACTCAGGCACAGGCTGACTATATCAATGTTACCGTTGATGGGCCGTTTAAAAACGATAGCTACAAGTACTAGGAAAAGAAACTTTTATGGCTAACCAACCACATATTAGCTTTGAGTTTTTTGCTGCAAAAACTGAACAAGGGCGGCAAAAATTGCAGCTCACTTGCGAAAAACTCAATCGCTATAATCCAGAATTTTTCTCTGTAACCTATGGTGCAGGAGGATCAACGCGAGATACCACAAAGCAACTGGTATTAGATCTTCAGCAACAGGGCTACCAGGCCGCACCGCACCTCTCATTTGGCGGTGATAGCGAAGAGACTGTGCTTGGATTAATTAATGAATATAAGCAAGCTGGCATATCAAATCTTGTCGCCCTACGCGGTGATCTTCCCTCAGGTATTGGTGGCACCACTCAGCTGGTTCATGCCAATGAGCTAGTGGCGTTAATTCGCGAAAAAACTGGCGATCATTTTGATATCAATGTCGCAGCCTACCCAGAAATTCACCCTGAAGCGGAAAGCTACAGCAAGGATATCTATTGGCTAGGCGAAAAGTTTAAGGCCGGTGCCGACCGCGCAATTACGCAGTATTTTTATAACCCTGATGCCTACTTTCAGTTTGTCGATAATTGCCAAAAAGCGGGTATAGATAAGCCCATAGTGCCGGGCATTATGCCGTTGACTAATTTCCAAAATCTTCTTCGTTTTTCCGAAAACTGCGGGGCTGAAATTCCACGCTGGTTGCAGTGGCAACTCAAAGAACGTAAAGACAATCAGGAAGACTTAGTCAGCTATGGTATAGAAATTGTCAGCCATTTATGTGAAACACTGCTTGCCGGTGGTGCGCCGGGCTTACACTTCTACACCATGAATCAGTGGCAGATTTCCGATAGCCTATGTCAAAATCTAGGCTTGGATAGCTCCAACTAAGCCATGCGTATTCCCAGAGTTTATTCGCCGCAAACGATGGCCATTGGTGACTGCATTGAGCTTGAAGCCGGGGCAGCACGCCATTTGACCTCGGCGCTGCGCATGAACTCTGGTCAGTTAGTGACTCTGTTTAATGGTCAAGGCGGCGAATATACTGCCGAGCTAGTGGAGGCCAAAAAGGGCAAGGCTACAGTGCGTATCGCTGCGTTTGATCAAACCAATCGAGAATCATCACTGTCTATTCACCTAGCTATTGGTATTTCTCGTGGTGAACGCATGGATTGGATTATGCAAAAAGCCACTGAGCTTGGCGTGAGTGAAATCACTCCCCTTTTTACTGAGCGCTGTGAAGTAAAACTCAGCGGTGATCGACTGGATAAAAAAGTCGGGCACTGGCAACAGGTGGCTATTAGTGCCTGTGAGCAAAGTCAGCGCAATAAAGTCCCATCAGTAAATACGCCCATTAAGTTAGAACAGTGGCAACAGGGTTGTAAAGCCTCTCTTAAGCTCGTTCTTCATCATAGAACTGATCAAAGCCTCAGCAATATGCGCCAGCCAAGCGGGCCAATAACATTATTAATTGGCCCCGAAGGCGGTCTCAGCGAGCGTGAAATTGAGCAGGCAATATCTTTAGATTTTTCCCCGCTAGCCTTAGGGCCTAGAGTATTGCGTACGGAAACCGCGCCCCTAGCTGCTATATCTATCCTGCAATCGCTGTGGGGAGATATGGGGTAGTGAAATACACACTTGGCAGAACAAATGCTAGCTTGCTAATACTAGTCACTGCCCTATTTATGCTTTTCTCACTACCAACACAAGCCAAAGATTATACCCAAGCCGTTGGGACAATTTTCTGCGATGGCGGCGTTCGTGGGATAGCCACTCATATTCAATCACTTCAGGATTTTGATCCCAATCAATCGGTTATTGTGACTGCCGCCCATGTTATTTACGACCCGCAAACCGATCAGCTTTTTAACCAGTGCAATTACCGACCGCAAAATAAACGACTTAACAGCATTGCTTTTGAAGCCATATCAAAGCATAACTACTCGGTTAACAATAAGGATAAAATTGCTCAAGCCGAGAGCGACCTTGTTTTTATCCGATTAAAAAACAAAGCCCATCAGCCCACACTTAGGCTAGCGGAAAATTCTAGTTCAATAGTTGAGTTTTCTATGATTAGTCCCTATGTAGGTAACTTTAAGCAGACGCAATGCCAAAAAATTAACCACCCCCATCTCAAAAACAATCAGTTGTTACTTCATAACTGCTCTGTACAAGAAGGTAGTTCTGGAAGCCCCATAGTGGATAGTACAAGTGGCGATATTATCGCGGTGCATGGCGGAAGATTCGCTGTTCAAACAGCAAAGAATGGCGAAGAAAATACTCAATGGATTGGTCAGGCTAGGAGTATTGATGCCCTAGCGTACAGTCATCTATACGACCTCATCGCCCACTAAATTATGGTCAGTCCTGCATGTCTGAGTAAGGATTGTCCAAATCAAAAGCAACATCCTGCGCAAAGCCTGGAACGCTGATGCCCTCTTTGGAAATACTTACCTTATCTTCATCAATCAAATCTTCACCAAAACGATAAACCACATCGAGTTTTGCTGCATCTGCGCGACTTGCGTAGGCCTCAGCGTTTTCTCTGGTTTCTTCTCGTTTGGCAAAGTAAGCCTCTAGCTGTTCACCATAACGAGCCGCCATCATTTTTTCTGCTTGCTGGGGTGAAAGCACCACCGCGGTTGCATTATTACCGCCAAAGCCCTTGGAATTAATAAATGCCACATGCATATTTTTTTCGCTCATATCCATATCTTGCAGTGGGAATAGGGTATGTTGCTGATTAACATCATCTGCCACTTTAC
>JBMZEV010000038.1:0-13636 GCA_049615065.1 Porticoccaceae bacterium
TTGATTTACTTGTGTTTTCTTGTAATTACACAGGTAGGGTAGACAATGCGGTATACACAAAAGCATCCTCAATACACATATACTAAGCGTGATGTATATTATTTTTCTAAGGTAATACCTTCAGATATTAGGCATCACTACAGCAAGCCTCGGATAACTCAAAGTTTAAAAACAAAATCCACACAAAAAGCTGCTAATGCTGCAAAGTTGTTGTCAGGCAGGCTTGATGACTATTGGCTAGGTTTAAGGCTTAAGCAGATAGATATTCCCGCTTCACATTTATTGGTGGATGTCACGGATGATAATAATATTTCAAATTTACCAACTATAGATGAAGCCTTAGCGACATACTTAGATATAAAGGGTCGTGGTAAGAGTGCTTTATTCTTTAGTCATACTAAACGCTCAATAAAATATCTTAGACAATGTCTTGGTTCTCGTTCATTGGATAAATACAGCTCAGCTGATGCAGCAAAGCTGCGAGACTGGCTTGCGAAGCGCGGCTTAAGTACAGCTTCCATACAAAGAAACTTCAGCTGTATCAAGGCAGTTTTTAACTTTGTCATATTAGAACAGGGCTTAGATTGCAGTAATGCTTTCAGAGGTGTTTATCTTCACTCTGACAACTCTTCTAAGAAACGTAAACCAGTTCCCATTGCTAGGCTCAGGTCCCTTCAGCAAAAATGTGTCGAATATGATGATGACATGAGACATCTCTTGATGCTTATAAGTGATACAGGCATGAGGTTGTCAGAAGCTGCTGGTTTGATGATGGATGATATTGAACTTGATAATGAATACCCTCATATTCTTGTTAGACCTCATTCGCATAGACCATTAAAAACACACTCAAGTGAAAGGGTAGTTCCTCTTGTTGGTGGTTCACTTTGGGCTGTTAAGAGAATCCTCAGCAGTACCAATTCATCATATTGCTTTCCAAGATATGCTACTCAGAATGGATGCAATGCCAATTCCGCTAGTGCTGCAATCAACAAATGGATTAAAACAGTGGCAGGGTCAGAGGCAACTATACACGGTTTAAGACACAGCTTTAGAGACCGCTTAAGGGCAGTAGAAACACCTGTAGAGTTGATTGACCAGTTAGGAGGGTGGAGTGTTAAAACGATAGGGCAGGGTTATGGAGACGGATACAACTTAAAGATTCTTTCTAAATGGATGAAGAAGATTGTCATCAAGTAGTGATTGTCTACCCTACCTGTGTAATTACAAGAAAACACAAGTAAATCAATCGGTTAGATAGAAAAATGGTGCCCGGGGCCACCCCTTCATTTCCCTAGGTAGGCATTAGCTACCCCGCTGATACTTGTGTTTACTGATGTTGACACTCCTCAAGTTCATTGTCAAAGGCACATTTACGTACATACCCTGATGACTTTCTTGTCATTCTTGGTGTCTCCTTGTTTTCATGTCGTTTTATCGCACTATTAGCCCCTCTTGTCTTATAAGGGTGGTGAATTTGATTGTTGACGATGACAATTGTAAAGGCTGTAAATTTAAGAAATAATATTAGAACAATAAAGAAAATGTAGCTACAAGAATTATTGGTGGGGTAATTAGGCTCTAAAGTCTATGAGTGCGGCATTAACACATACTTGATAAATTCATAATTCTATCAACTTCTTGTGGTATCTATTTAGTTCTATTAAATATATCCAGACAGCTGGTTTAGGCTTTTAGTCTTAGTACAATCTTGCTGTTACCACAAAGCTTTTTTTGAATAACAAATTGGAAAAAATAATATGCGCCTCTTACTATCTAAATTACAAAGCGTCTACTCGACCTTTTTACAAAAATTTACTTTTGTTGCTAAAGTTACTATTGCAACAATTTTCTTCGGACTTATAAGCGTATCTGCCAATGCCAGTATTGTTGGTGACTGGAAGCTTGCGCCAGTTGCTGGCGCCTTGGGTGTTGGTGAATCTTTGGGAAATACAAGCTGGTGGTCAAACGATGCAGCTGCTGTAGAAGATCGTGCCTGCTTATTTGACGATACATATACCTTTAATTCTGATGGCAGCTTCACGCATTCTATGGGTGACGCTACTTGGTTAGAAGGTTGGCAAGGTGTTGCAGAGGGTTGTGGTGCGCCAATTGCTCCACATGATGGATCATCCCCTGCGACTTACGTTTATGACGCTACTGCTGATACATTGACTGTATCAGGTGATGGTGCACACATTGGTCTAGCGAAGGTTCACAATACTGGTGAAGATGGTAACTCTGGTGGTTCAATTACTTACATTGTAACTGAGCTTACTGACACTATGATGACTTTGGATATTGACTATGGTTCAGGCTTTTGGCGCTTCAAATTGGTGCCTGTTACTTTTGTTGCTCCAGATGATGTATCTGTTACTTTCCAGGTAGATATGTCTGCGGTTGAAACAGATCCTACTGGTGTTTATCTTGCAGGTGGCAATTTTGGTAATGCTGGTTTTGCAATGGCTGACAACGGCAGTGATGTGTGGTCTGTATCTTTAGATGTAGCGCCAGATTCCACTTACGCTTATAAATTCCGTAACAGAGCGAGCACAGGTGATGATGACTGGGGTGGCTTCGAAGATGCAGTTGGTCTAGCTGCTGGTGGCTGTAGCACTGGTCAATACGACGATCGCTTTGTTAATGTTGGTGATTCAGGTATTGTGCTAGATGTTGTAGCATACGGTAGCTGTACAGCAGTACCTTTTGTATCTACTGCGCCAGCTGTTAGCTTTACAGTTTCTGCGCCAGGTGCATCTGAAGTTAAGTTGCATTCAAGTGGTTTTGGCTGGAACGCTGATGACCAAGTAGTTGCTGTTAGTAATGGCGACGATACTTGGACTGCGACTGTAGATCCTGGTTTTGAAAATAATGTTGAATACAAGTGGGTTGTTGATGGTATTGAAGAAGACTTATCAACCGCTTACCGTAATGGTGAATGTGCTAATGATAATGTTGCAGCCTATGATGACACCTGGTTTAACCGAACATATGATACTAATTCTGGTGATGTAACTGGTGACGTTGCAGGTGCATGTACTGGTGGCGGTTCCTCTGGCGGTGGTGATCCAGTAGATACAGTATCAGTGACATTCCAGGTTAACATGGAGGGTGTAACTACATCAGCAGGTGTATCTTTGATGGGTGGTGCCATTTTTGGGCAGGCTGGTCTTGATATGTCTGATAGCGATGGTGACAATGTATGGACTGTGACTGCCGATCTTCCTACTGACACAGTAGTAGCCTTTAAATACCGTAACACTACAGCTCTTACTTGGGATGGCCAAGAAGCAGTAGCTGCTGAATGTGCGTATGGTGACTGGGGTGATCGTGAGGTTGCTGTAGGAACAGAAGACATCACATTAGATGTTGTTGCATGGGGTAGCTGTACTTCGGAGCCTATTGCTACAGGTGATACTGTTTCAGTAACCTTCCAGCTTAATATGGCGGGTGTTGATACATCTGCAGGTGTTTCTCTGATGGGCGGTGCTATCTTTGGTCAGGTTGGTCTTGATATGTCTGATAATGATGGTGACAACGTTTGGACAGTCACTGCCGATCTTCCTGCTAACACATTAGTGAGCTTTAAGTACCGCAACACTACTGCTACTACCTGGGATAACCAAGAATCAGTAGCAGCTGAGTGTGCATACGGTGAGTGGGGTGACCGTCAAGTTCAAACAGCAGAAGCTGATATAATTTTGGATGTTGTTGGATGGGGTATATGTACTGATGCTGACGGCAGTGGTTCAGGTGGTGACACTGGATCAGGCGGTGATACTGGATCAGGCGGTGATACTGGATCAGGCTCAGATGATACTGCCGGGCTTGACTTTGGTGGTACTTTTGGTGGTGCCCAAATTGTAACTAATGTCGATGAAACCAGTGGTGAAGAATCCACTGTGTATACTTTCCCATCGGGTGTTGAATCTTGGGCTGGTTTTGCGAACTTGAATATAGATATGTACCCATTGACCTTTAATGCAGGCGGTAGTATCACATTTGATGCATCGGTTGTTGATGGCGGTTCTACAGATGTTCGTTTCCTCTTGGAATCTCAGCCGTATCCAAATATTGACTATACATATGATATTGCCCCAGTGACCGTATCTGGTGCTGAAATGTCTACTTATACAGTAGATATTCCTCCCCTATTGAATGATGATACTGGTGTTGCTAATACATATAGCAGTGTGATTATGTATATCGTCTCACAAGATGTGGATGTGGTTATTGCTAATGCCATGATCAGTGCTGATACATTGGTTCAGCGTGACCCAGTGACTCTTACCCTAACTGTTGAGGCTTCAGGTGATGCAGTTCGTATGACTGGTCCTGCATGGAGCTGGCAGGTTGATGGTGGTCCAGAAGCAGTTGACAATCTAGATGGCACATGGACTGTGACATTAGACGGTATAACAAGTGATGTTGAGTATCTGTGGGTTGTTGATGGTGTAAGAGAGAATCTTCTTGATAATGATCCTTTTGTTCATGCCTGTACGCCGGTGACTGATTACTACAGCTATGCAAATCGTAAGTGGACGCACAATACAACAGAAACAGCGGTTGATGGTGATGTCTATGATGTGTGTAAAGCGCAGATAGTGGGTGTTTCAGGTGAGCCATCAATGAAAGCGGGTGGTAGCACTTCGGTAACAGTGAGCTACGATGCTTCTGATGATAATGCAGCGTTAACAGGTCTTGGTCTTCGTGTTCACTTTGACAGTTCAGTATTAACCTATGTTGATGCTAGCGGTCTGGTAACTACGGATAATATCAGCGCTCCAGCATTGAACGCTGATACTGAAGATTATGATAATGATCCAACCACTGATTCCTATATTTCATCTAATTGGGCATCTGTGAGTGGTAACTTCCCAGGATCATTACCCAAAGATCTAATGACGCTTAACTTCAGTGTTGCTGATGGTTTAGAATCAGATGACTACACAATGATTCAATTCTCGTCACCAAGTGGTGCTGCTGGGTATGTGTTTAACGCTAACGCCTACACTATGCCTGTCTCTTCAGGTAGCTGGGACTTTGATGAAAATGGTATTGCTGATGCACTAACGGATGGTTTGTTATTGCTTCGCTATACCTTCAATCTTAGAGGCGCGTCTCTAACTGCAGGTGCAATTTCTTCATCTTCATTGTTGACTGCAGAAGAAGTGGAAGCCAATGTTGCAGAGGCGACAAATGGTCTTGCTGATATTGATGGTAATGGTGCAGTTGATGCGTTAACTGACGGCCTAATGCTTCTTCGTTACTTGTTCAACCTAAGAGGCGACTCGTTGATTGCAGGTGCAGTGAAGAATGATGCAACTCGCACATCAGCGGCAGATATTGAGGCATATATTGAGAGTTTGATTCCTTAATATCCCAACTTTGAGGTCAGCTAATTAAGGCCTCAATTTTAAAAATGGTCGCTTCGGCGGCCATTTTTTTTGTCCTTAATTTTATAGATATTGTTTTATGTGAGAGCAGGCAATCTTTTTACGGAGAGTTTGGCGCCAAATAGATTTTCTTCCAGTATTGTGATTATTGATTCATATTTTAGTCATATATTTCGGTAATTATGTTATTGGCCTTTTATCTCGTTGACTTTGATTCTTTTACCTACTACGATCAAGGGCTCAGTGGGGATGGCCTTCAGAGATTCTGTCGCGCACAATAAAAGCATCAATGCTAAAAAATTTAAGTCAAAGACTTTATAAAAAAATATACTGATTGGTTAAGTGGTGTAATGTGAGTTATCAAAAAAAACTATTTCAATGTTCTCTTTTCTTATTAATTAGTTCATATTCCTTTGGGTTGTTATCCAATGAGTATGATGGTTATTCTGCCCTGTCTGTTGATCAGGCCTTGGTGCTCGCATTAGAGACCCATCCCTTGATTCGAAGTGCCGAGGGTCAGTTTAGAGCTGCGCAAAGCGAGCTAAATGGTGCTCGCTGGAGCCGCTTCCCTACAGTTTCTATCGGGGCGCAAGCGTTCGCTGATGACCAGAAGCAGCAGGACACTACGACTGTTGATCTTCCTCTTTGGGCGGGTGGGCGAATTAATGCTGAAATTGATCTTGCTAAATCCAGACGTGATGGCACAGGGTTCGCAGTTTCCGATGCACAGCAGACAGTGATGCTTGAAACGGTATCGACTTTCTTTGAATATTTTAAATCAGAAAAAAAATTAACTATTGCTATCGAAAATGTAGATGAGCATCAGCGTCTTTATGAGATTATTGAAAGAAGAGTTGAGGCAAATACAAGCCCAGATGTTGATGCCATGTTGGCCCTTGCTCGATTACAGTCTGCAATGTCGGCAGAAATACAATCAAAAAATAGACGTAATATTTCCGAGTCATCGCTTGAATTGCTAATCGATAGGCCTGTTGGCTCAGTGCAGGTACTGCGTCAACCTGAAAAGTTGGTAATTGGTGTTGATGAGGCTGTTTCTAGAGCAATTTCTGTGTCGCCTAAGATTGCCATGGTTGAAGCTGAAGCCGCTGGGTTTGATGCTAGTATTACTGCCGCGCGTTCTGCACTGTACCCCCAAGTTTCTCTAGGGTTTCGATATGATGAGACTCATGGCGTTAGCGATGGTCTGGATAATCAAACTTTTATATCCGTTCAATTTCAACCGGGCGTAGGTCTATCCGTAGCATCTTCAGTAACAGCAGCAAAGCAGCGTAAGCAGTCTGCGCTGGATACTCTTGAAGCAGAAAAGCGCGATCTAAGTCGTCAAATTAAGTCAGCTTGGAATGAATATGCCTCAGTGTCTATTCAGCTTGAACCGTCTAAGAGGCTAGTTGAAGCAACCAGTTCAGTGGTTGATTCCTATTTGCGCCAGTATGCGGTAGGCAAGAAATCATGGTTGGATGTGCTAAATGCTCAGCGAGAAGCAACACAGGCAAGAAATACATTGGTTGATTTTGAGGTTTTGTATCTTACATCCCTTTATCGTCTAAAAATATTGCTTAATGAAATTAATCCGAAATTACTAGGTGTATAAACGTTGGAAGATAAAATTCAAAATTCAAAAGTAGAATCAACCAACCCTTACCAGGGTGAGGTTGTCAGAGAAGATTTGGCGGCATTGCTCGCCCGTCTCGCCTCCTTGCAAGGTATTGCGGTTGCAGCCCATAGATTTGTTTATCAGCAACAGGCTGAATCTGGTGTCTCTCTTGAGGATATGCCAGTTATAGATCAAGCCATTGCTATTTGGAGTGAAAGATTTCCCGAGGGTCCGACTGCAAAGTTAGAGCTTGATAAGCTGGTTAAAAATGACTTTCCTGTGCTTTGGGTTTCTGCGGATGGATCAGAGTTAAAATTACTTCGCGGCAAACAAAATGGTGAGTTTATAGCTGAGTCTTCAGATTGGGCTGTTGATACCTTATCTGCCGAGCAAATTTCTGAGGGAATGATTGTTCGTTTGCTGGTGCATCAAGATCAAGCTATGCAGGAAGAGCTGGCCGCCTTTTCAGCTAAGGATTGGTTTATTCATGCGGCTAGAAAACGTCGAGGCGTTTTCTTGGAAGCTATCTTCGCCACTTTTGTCTTGAGTATTTTCGGTCTAATGTCAGCGCTATATACCATGCAGGTATATGATCGAGTCGTTCCTACCAAGGGTTTTAGTACACTTTGGGTGTTAACCATTGGCGTGCTCTTAGCAATCCTTTTTGAGCTAATCATGAAGCTGGTAAGATCGCATCTGGTCGATAAGGCCAGTAAAGCAATTGACTTGGAGCTTTCGGGTGTGTTTTTCTCAAAAGCCCTTGGGATCCGCTCGGATTGCCGCCCTCAAACAGTGGGAACCTTTGCTTCACAAATTAGGCATTTTGAGTCTGTACGTAACTTTATGACGTCCTCAACACTGTTTGTCCTAGCTGATGCACCCTTTGCGTTATTATTTATTGTAGTAATTTACTTTATCGCTGGTCCTGTTGCTTTTGTGCCACTTATGATGATTCCAGTTGGGCTAATCATTGGTCTTGCTATGAAAGGTCCTATCGAGCGTTATACCGCTGAAAGTATGGAAGAGTCGAACAAGAAAAATGGCCTTTTAATTGAGGCTCTCGATGGCGTTGAATCAGTTAAAGCTGCATCAGCAGAGTGGAAGCTAGAGAATCGTTGGAGAGAGTTAACCGAGACGATTACCACCACTGATTTAAAGTCTAAGCTACTGACCACCTTTTCAACCAGTTCTACCCAGTCTATTCAACAGCTTAGCTATGTCGGCATTATTGCTACAGGTGCCTATTCTATTGTAAATGGTGACTTGACCATGGGTGGCCTGATTGCGTGCTCAATCATTTCTGGTCGCGCATTAACGCCGCTGGCTCAAATGCCCAGTATGATTGCTCAGTGGAAGCACGCGCAAATCGCTCTTGATGTGCTGGATGGTATTATGGCAATGCCGAGTGAAAGAGAGAATCAGCGACTAGTTGTTCCTGATTCCTGTAGGGGTGAATTAAAAGTCAAGCAGGTCGGTTTTGCTTATGAGGAAAATGCGCCGCAGGTGACTGTGGAAAAGCTATCTTTTAAGCCGGGTGATCGCGTGGCCATACTAGGCTCTGTAGGTTCCGGTAAATCGACTTTGATAAAAATCCTCTCGGGACTTTATCAGCCGCAGCAGGGCGGGGTGTTCTTAGATGATATGGATATGTCTTTGGTAGCTAATGAGTTTGTTCGTGAGCAAATTGGCTACTTACCGCAAGAAGTTCGTTTATTTAATGGCACCTTGAGAGACAATCTTGTGTTAGGTTTGCCTACGCTTAGTGACTCTCAGATTTTAAAGGCTGCGGCTTTAACTGGACTTGATCAGGCCATTCAGAATCATCCAAGTGGTCTAGAGATTAATATTTCTGAGGGGGGCAAAGGTTTGTCTGGCGGTCAGCGACAGTTGGTTGGTTTGACTCGTATGTTGTTAGCTAGGCCAAAGATCTTGTTGTTGGATGAGCCAACAGCTTCGATGGATACTCGCCTTGAAGAGTTTGTAATGCAACATCTGTTTGAACAGTTGCCAGATGATTCAGTGATTGTTTTGGCAACACATAAAGCAGGTGTGTTGAAGCATGTTAACCGCATTGTGGTTATGGATTCCGGAAAAGTTTCATTAGACGGCCCCAAGCAAGAGGTATTAGATTTTCTTGCTGAGCAGGCGAAAAAGAGGGCAAAAAAATGAGTCCATTATGGTTTTTTAGATCGGCACAGGCTTCGGATGCGGAGCGTCGCAGACTTAACGAGGAATTGCGTGGTTCGCGCAGAGTTTTATGGGCCACTTTTGTGGCGCTTGCTGTATTTTATATTTGGGCAAATTTCTCTGAAATTGATCAAATAACTCGCGCCCCCGGCTCGGTTATTCCCAGTTCAAATGTTCAGTTAATTCAGTCTAAAGATGGTGGTGTTCTGGAGAAATTGCCAATCGGAGTGGGAGAGATAGTTGAGCAGGGACAGATTATTGCTCAATTTGAAACCACCAGTGCTGAGGCAGATTATCAAGAGGCAAAAGCGCAGGTGGCGGCATTATCCGCGGCTATGTCGCGATTAACTGCAGAGTTATTTGGTACTGAGCCTCAGTTTGCCGCAATCACTCAAGGCTTTCCGCATTTTGTTAGTAGCCAGAAGTTGTTATTTGAGCGAAGACAGTCGGCTAAGAGTGAGGAAATTGCAAATCTCAATGCAATATTGGCGTTGGTTCAAGAAGAAATTCAAATGAATGAACCCTTGGTTGCCAGAGGCGATGTCAGCAAAACAGAAATCCTTCGTTTGCAAAGGGAGGAGGCCGAATTGATTGCCCAGCGCGGCAAGATTAACAGCGAATATTTTCAAAGTACTCAGGCTGAATATAATGAAACTGAGGAAGAATTTGAGCGTGTTTCCCAGCTTTTAATTCAACGTAAGCAACAGCTAGATTCGACCACTTTGGTGGCGCCGGTAAAAGGCATTGTCAAAAGTATAAGATTGACAACCGTGGGTGGCGTTATTCGACCTGGCGAAGATGTATTAGAAATAGTGCCGCTTGAGGATGATTTGTTAATTGAAGCCAAGGTTGCTCCTCAAGATATCGGTTTCCTAAAAGTGGGGTTAGATGTTGCTGTTAAGATAGAAGCCTACGATTACACTATTTATGGTGATTTAGACGGTGTATTATCGTACATAAGTGCGGATACTTTAGAAGATGATTCGCAAAAAGGGGACGTTACCTTTTATCGCGTACATATAAGAACTCAAGGACGAAAATTTAGCGGAAGACCTGATGAGGATTTACAAATCCTCCCAGGCATGACCGCAACTGTAGAAGTAAAGACGGGCAAAAATACAGTCCTTAGTTACTTGCTTAAGCCGATAGTAAAAACTCTGCGAGAGTCAATGGGCGAAAGATAATTAATCAAATTTATGTTTAATGGTGGGTGCAATGAAAGCTACTACGCAAAACTCTAAGCTAAATCAAAAAGACAGTGCCGCTAAAGCGGATCAAGCAAAACATCAACCTGATGTGCCTAATGAAGCGCCTACAGGTTCAGTCGTTACAGAAGAAGCGACAAATAGGCTTGCTGGTGAACAGTTTGATTTACCCTTAGAGGTGGCAGACACCTTGGCAATGAATGCGGATGACACCGATGATGCCAAAAAGCGTAAAGACAAAAAAGAAGATGATGATAAAAACAATAAAAAGCTAGAAGTTGCTGATGATAGTGAGGTTGAAGCTAATACTTCTGAAGCAGTAGAAGAGGAAGTTGCGGAAGAAGTAGCTGAAGAGTCATTGGTTTCAGATGCGCTTGACTCGCAGTCAGATGATTTAGCGGCAAGTAGTGGATCAGGCTTATCAATGACCACGCTGTTCTTGGGTGCGGCAAGCCTGCTAGGTGCATCATCATTTTATAAAAATTCTGAAGAAGACTCGTCTGCTCCAGTGTTTTCTTCCGGTGCTGATGCCAACGAAATTGAGGAAAATAGCGGAACTGGACAAGTAATTTATACAGCGGTTGCGGTTGGTGATGGTTCATCGCTTACCTACAGCCTCGCTGCGGATAGTAGCTCTGTGTTTTCTATCAATCCAGAATCAGGTGAAGTTACTTTAAGTATTGATCCAGATCATGAGACTCAGGCTCAGTATGTTTTTACTGTAATTGCTGAAGATGCTTCAGGTAAGAAAACCCAGCAACCCGTTACATTAGTGATTACGGATCTTGATGATACGGCACCAACAATCACTTCTGGTTCTGAGGCAGTTTCGATTGAAGAAAATAGTGGTGCGGGTCAGGTTGTCTATACAGCTACTGCAGATGATTCCGCTGATATAAGTAGCGGTGATGTAACCTTTAGCTTGGCGGCAGGCAGTGATTCAGATCTAAGCATTAATGCGTCAACTGGTGAGGTAACTCTGAGTTCTGATCCGGTTCATGATGTTAAGTCACAGTATGATTTTATTGTTGTAGCGACAGATGAAGCGGGCAATCAAAGTGCAGGGAAATCAGTCTCATTCAATATTGTTAAGGTTGTTAATCTTGATGAGAATAGTGGTGATGATCAGCTGATTTATACTGCGGTAGCGGATGATTTGTCCGATGGGATAACCTACAGTCTAGCAGAGGGTAGTGACCCATTTGTAAGTGTTGATGCATCCTCTGGTGAAGTGACATTGACTACTGATCCAGATCATGAAACGCAATCAGTCTACAATTTTACTGTTGAAGCTAAAGATTCAGCTGGAAATCAGGGAGCTGAAAAATCAGTTTCCTTGAGAATCAACGATTTGGATGATGTGGCGCCTCTAATCATTTCGGGGGATTCTTTGTCCCTTGATGAAAATATATCATCTCAAAAAATATATGATGTTGTTGTCGATGACTCTGGCGATGATATACAAGACCCAGTTTTCTATGGTTTCTTGGATAATAGTGGACGTGCTGTTACCGAATTAGATATAGAAAATGGCCCTACTTTGTCGATTAACGCCTCTGGTGAAGTTACACTCGATGGAGCCTTAGATTATGAAGCAAAAGACACTATTAGTTTTATACTCCTAGCGACCAATGATGAAAAATTTGCCGATGAGGGGAGCGTAAATACAAAACTTGGTTCGGTTAAGCAGATTGTTCTATCTGTAAATAATTTAGATGATACCGCCCCTTCAATTGTTTCAGAGGGTGTTGCAGCTTCAATTGACGAAAATGGCGCTGATAATCAACTTGTCTATACAGCGATAGCAGATGATTCGGCAGATATCAGTGATGGCTTCACCTATAGCATCTCTGGTACTGATGCGAATAAATTTACTATTGATGCTAATACGGGTGCTGTAACGCTCAATTTTGCAGCAGATTTTGAGGCTCAAAACAAATACAGTTTTGATATTATTGCTACGGATGCAGCTGGCAATGCAAGTGATGCTTTGACGGTCTCACTGGATATTAATAACCTTGATGAAGTTGCGCCAACGATTACATCGGGTACCATAGTTGACGATGTTGTTGAAAATTCTGGTGCCGGTCAGATTATTTACACAGTCACAGCTGATGATTCAGTTGACATAGTTGGTCTGGTTAATGATTTGAACTCTTCAGATGTTCCGGCTGCTGATGATTCTTTAGACTCAACAGAGACAGCTGAACCAGAACCTATCGAGACAGTTATTTCGGTACCTGAACAGGCGGCTAATACCCAGCATGTTTATATTTCAGATAGTCAGCTATCAGAGGATGGTAGCCAAGTAACAGTTACCCTATCTTATAAATCGGATGACTCAAGCACCACGGGTGTTGGTTTTGATGTTAACTTTGATAACAGTATTTTAAGTCTAAATACTGTTTCTGATGTTGCTAATGATGCCATCGCTTCCGGTAATCTTAATGCAGATAATAATACTTTGAGCTTCGGTTTTGCTTCATTATTTGGTCAGTTTCCTGGCTCTAATGAGGCTGATCTAGCTACAATTACCTTTGATATTGATCCAAGTGCAACTGACTATGCGCAATTAGATCTTGTTGGTTCAAGTAATGCCGCTGGTTTTGAATTTGATCTTCAATCACAGCAGATTGCAGTTGTTGAGGCTGTTGCAGTATCGACAGATTCAACAGATTCAACAGATTCAACAGATTCAACAGATTCGACAGATTCATTAGAACCTATTGAGACTGTTATTTCGGTGCCTGACCAGGCGACTAATACCCAGCATGTTTATGTATCAGACAGTCAGCTATCCGAAGATGGTAGTCAGGTAACAGTTACCCTATCTTATAAATCGGATGACTCAAGCACGACGGGTGTTGGTTTTGATGTTAACTTTGATAACAGTATTTTAAGTCTAAATACTGTTTCTGATGTTGCTAATGATGCCATCGCTTCCGGTAATCTTAATGCAGATAATAATACTTTGAGCTTCGGTTTTGCTTCATTATTTGGTCAGTTTCCTGGCTCTAATGAGGCTGATCTAGCTACAATTACCTTTGATATTGATCCAAGTGCAACTGACTATGCGCAATTAGATCTTGTTGGTTCAAGTAATGCCGCTGGTTTTGAATTTGATCTTCAATCACAGCAGATTGCAGTTGTTGAGGCTGTTGCAGTATCGACAGATTCAACAGATTCAACAGATTCAACAGATTCAACAGATTCAACAGATTCAACAGATTCAA
>JBMZEV010000039.1:0-13171 GCA_049615065.1 Porticoccaceae bacterium
TTAATTTATTCGTCTATAAAGCTGCGCAAATGATCTGAACGAGTAGGGTGGCGCAACTTGCGAAGTGCTTTGGCTTCAATCTGACGAATACGCTCACGGGTTACATCGAACTGTTTACCTACTTCTTCAAGCGTGTGATCTGTGTTCATATCAATACCAAAGCGCATTCTAAGTACTTTAGCTTCACGAGCGGTAAGACTGCCCAATACATTGCGCGTTGAATCAGTAAGATTTGACTTAGTTGCTTCATCCACTGGCAGGGCAATGGTGGTATCCTCGATAAGATCACCAATGTTGGCATCTTCATCTTCACCAATTGGCGTTTCCATTGAGATTGGCTCTTTGGCAATTTTAAGTACTTTACGGATTTTATCTTCTGGCATTTCCATGCGCTCAGCTAATTCTTCAGGTGATGGTTCACGACCCATTTCCTGAAGCATCTGGCGAGAAATACGATTGAGCTTATTAATGGTTTCAATCATATGTACCGGGATACGAATAGTTCTCGCTTGGTCGGCAATAGATCTGGTAATTGCCTGACGAATCCACCAGGTAGCATAGGTAGAGAACTTATAACCTCTGCGATATTCAAACTTATCCACCGCTTTCATCAAGCCGATATTGCCTTCTTGAATAAGATCGAGGAACTGTAGGCCACGATTAGTATATTTTTTGGCGATAGAGATCACCAGTCGCAAGTTGGCTTCTACCATCTCTTTCTTCGCGCGGCGAGCCATGGCTTCACCCATGGTTACTCGACGATTAATATCTTTGATTTGCGCAATGCTTAGCTCAGTTTCTGCTTCAACTTGGGCAAGTTTGCGTTGGCATCGGATAATTTCGTGCTCTTGATTTTTTAAGCCATTAGCCCAGTCTGCACCTGAATCAATTAGTTTAGTTACCCATTCCATATTGGTTTCATTGGTAGGGAAGCTTTTGATAAAGTCTTTGCGCGGCATTTTGGCGTAGCGCAGGCATAGACGCATTATGGCGCGCTCTTCGGCACGAATTCTTTCTACGGCATTTCTGACCAATCCAATTAATGGATCAAACTGTCGCGGAGTAAGTTTTAGGAATTTAAACACGTCAGCTAGATCTTCAAGGTTTTGCTGAGAAGCTTTGCCATCTCTTCCGTAGCGTGCAATGCTGCGTTCAGTTTTAGCTAGCTGTTCACGAATTTCTTCAAAACGACGAGTTGCTTCTTCTGGGTCTAGACCACCTTCATGCTCTTCTTCATTCTCTTCGTCTTCGTCTTCGTCACTATCGCCGTTGGCTAATTTTTCTGCTTCAGCTGCTTGCTGTTGAGCTAGCGCCGAGGGTACATGTTCCATAGGGTTAAGGTAACCACTAATAACATCAGTGAGTTTGCGCTCACCAGAGAGTACAAGATCCCATTCAGCAATAATCGCACCAACGGTTGAAGGCCAGTCTGAGATAGCTGACATTAGCTCTCGCGTACCTTCTTCAATTCTTTTGGCGATTTCAATTTCGCCTTCTCGAGTGAGTAGCTCTACCGAGCCCATTTCGCGCATATACATACGAACTGGGTCAGTGGTTCTATGCTGTTCAGACTCAACCGAGGCAAGCGCTGCAGCGGCTTCAGCTGCGGCTACTTCATCGGGAGTGTTGACGCCAGAAACCATTAAAAGTGATTCAGCATCAGGTGCAGTCTCAAAAACTGTGATGCCCATATCATTAATCATTTGGATGATATCTTCGACCTGCTCAGGGTCTGCAATACCCTCGGGGAGATGATCATTTACTTCAGCATAAGTCAGGTAGCCTTGCTCTCGACCTTTGGCTATTAGATCTTTAATGCCTGATTGCTGACTATTTAGATTTTCGCTCATAGTTTTAATACTGTTTTATGCGCTTGAAATGGCGCGCAATTATATCGAAAAAAATTCCTAATGTCGCAGTAATTTTAGATTTTACTGCTGATATTAGTCTTTTTTTTATAGGGTTAGTAATCTTTGTTTAATTTGTTCTTTAAGCTGAGTTGATTTTTCATCTTTTGGCAGTTCAATTCTCAGCTTATGTAGTTGTTTTATTTGCCTTTCATCTAGTTTTTCTTGGTTTAATAAGTGCTCGGCTTTATCGGCTGCGGGAAGGCTATAAAAAGCTTCCTTTAGCACATGTTTATAGGCATCACAGAACTCTTGATTATCATCCCTACCAGTGCCTGATGGGGGGTGATAGAGCTCAGTTGCGGCAAGTTCTTGCAGCGTCTGAGTTTCTTGAGAATTGCTATAGGTGCCATGCCAGTAGGCAAATATATGTGATGGTTTGTAATCTGGATTACTTTTAACCACTTTTAGAAGTTTTAAAAATAGCGTTGTATCCGTGTCTGGCGTGGCTTCAAGTAACTCTGTGCTGTCTATATGCTCTGCTAGTTGCGGATGATTTATAAGTAATGCAGTGAGATGTTTTATTGGCGTAAGGCGTATTTTCGAGGTTCTTTCATTGCCTATTTCAGGTACATAGCCATAGTCATCTCCGGCAGGCATAGGTTCCGATGTCCAATCCTGAGGGTTGTTAGGTTGGGGATTATTAGGGTTAACTTGCTTGGTTTCGGTGTAACCTGTGCTTTGGTTGCTGACATAGGTTTTTAGGTCCTCGACGCCAACGCCGGTTTTTCGGGATAACTCCTCTAGCATAAGCTGCTTGAAAACACCCTGAGGAATGCGATTGATTTTAGGCGCAATTAATTTGCTAAGTTTGGCTTTGCCTTCTCCTGTTTCAGTATCAATGCTTTCGGTAAGCTCTTCAAATAAAAATTCAGAGAGTGGTGTGGCATTTTCAATCTGTGATTTAAATTGGTCTGTACCCAGATTTCTTACCATGGTGTCTGGATCTTCGCCGTCTGGTAAGAATAAAAATTTTGCGGTGACGCCATCACGCATTTCCGGCAAAGCTATGTCCAGTGAGCGCGAGGCGGCACGACGTCCTGCACTATCACCATCGAAACAAAAAACGATTTCGCTGGTGTATCGAAATAGCTTTTGTAGGTGGTTTTCGGTCAGTGCTGTGCCCAGTGTTGCCACGGCGTTATGGATGCCGTATTGAGCTAGAGCAATCACATCCATATAGCCCTCAACCATCAGTAAATAGGGTATTTCTTTTAGCGCTTGTCGCGCTTCGTAAAGACCGTAAAGTTCTCTGCCTTTATGAAAGACCGGAGTTTCAGGCGAATTGAGATATTTTGGCGTGCTATCGTCTAGAACGCGACCACCAAAGCCAAGTGTACGCCCGCGTTGATCACGAATTGGGAACATGATTCGATGGCGAAAACGATCATATTGTTTTTTTTCTTCAGGCTTGATAATTAGCATGCCTGTATCGGCCAGTAATTTTGTTTTTTCCTCACTGGTTGCTACGGCTTTGATCAAATTATCCCAACCCTGAGGGGCAAAACCAATGCCAAATTGTGCGGCAATTTGCCCGGTTAATCCACGTGATTTAAGGTATTCAACAGCCCCCTTGGCCTCGTCTGAGCGCAATTTTTGACGATAAAACTTATCCGCTTCAGTGAGTACCGAATATAAATCATCTCGATGCTGTTTTGCTTTGGGATTGGCAGTTGCTTCTCTAGGGACTTCGAGGCCGACATTTTTTGCCAATAGTTCAACTGCAGGAAGGAAGTCTAAGCGGTCAAATTCCATTACAAAACTGAGGGCGTTACCGCCGGCCCCACAACCAAAGCAATAATAAAATTGCTTATCTTGTGCAACGGTGAAAGAGGGGCTTTTTTCTTCATGAAAAGGGCAGCAAGCTTTGTGGCTCTTTCCCGTTTTCTTTAGCGGTACACGGCTATTGACCACATCGACTATATCGGTGCGGTCTAACAGATCATCTATAAAAGATTGTGGGATTAAGCCTGCCATGATTCCAGTTTAAATGATTGAATGTTGCCTATAGTGTAACTGGTTATCGCAGGAAATAAACGGGGTTTATTAAGCCAGTGCTTTTTTCACTCCGGCACTAACCACGCCAGCATCAGCTTTGCCTTGAATTTGCGGCTTTAATATACCCATAACCTTACCCATATCGCGCATTGATTCAGCGCCAGTCGAGGCTATTGCGGCTTGTATAAGCTCAACAATTTCTTGCTCTGTCAGAGCAGCTGGAAGAAAATCTTGAATAACTTCAATTTCTGCAATTTCGATGGCGGCTAATTCGTCACGCCCAGCGGATTGGTATTGGCTAATGGAGTCGCGACGCTGTTTGACCATTTTGTCCATAATAGCTACAAGACGTTGATCGTCGATCTCAATGCGCTCATCAACTTCAATGCGTTTTACTTCTGCTTGGATTAGGCGAATTGCGCCAAGGCGAGGCTTATCTTTTGCTCGCATAGCATCTTTCATTGCGTTGTTGATTTCTGCTTTAAGACTCATGGTCATACTCCGTAGGGATAAACATTACTATACAGCTACGATTGCTAGAAACACAAAAAGCGCCTTAAGGCGCTCTTTGCTAGATAACTACACTAAACTTCGCAGTGAGCGAGGGCTTAGTATAACCTTTGGAACTTGCGTGATTCGCGTGAAACCTTTTTAAGGTTGCGCTTAACGGCTGCAGCGCCTTTGCGCTTACGTTCCCAGGTTGGTTTCTCATAAAATTCTTTAGAGCGAACCTTAGCTAGAATTCCTGCTTTTTCACATGAACGTTTGAAGCGTCTTAAGGCTACGTCAAACGGCTCATTTTCTTTAATACGCACACTTGGCATTGATGCATAATCCTGTTGTTGTAAAAAGTAAAATCTACAGCTCAAATAAACTGCTGTTCTGTAAGGGCGCGTAGTCTATACATTTACCCCTATTGATGCAAAATCTTTTTACCTTTTTAGGGTTTTTTTAGTGGTTTTGTTATAAATTTTAGACAAAAAACACGAATTGAGGGCGAATATTTGTATCTTGGGAGGCTTTTTGTTGCGTAAAATTATGCTATTGGCTTCACACAAACTAACATAGAGGTTAAAGTTGCAGGCCCTAGGGATCGGTCAAAAAAATAACCAATGCTTGTACTTGGAATTGAAACATCGTGTGATGAAACGGGTTTTGCAGTCTATGACAGCAAAAAAGGTCTTTTGGCGCATAGCCTTTATTCGCAAGTAGCCCTTCACGCTGACTATGGTGGTGTGGTGCCAGAGCTGGCGTCGCGTGACCACGTACGTAAAATTTTACCTATGTTAAATGAGGTTTTAGCTAAATCTGGTATTGATAAGCACTCGATTGATGGTATCGCTTACACAGCAGGCCCTGGTTTAATGGGTGCACTTATGGTCGGTGGGTCTATGGCGACTGCTCTAGGGTTTACCTTGAATGTGCCAGTCATTGGTGTTCATCATATGGAAGGCCATTTGTTAGCGCCTATGCTTGAGAATTCGCCGCCAGAATTTCCCTTTGTGGCGCTATTAGTCTCTGGTGGTCATACCCAGCTGGTATTGGTTAAAGGCATTGGCAGTTATCAGTTGCTAGGCGAGTCTCTTGACGATGCCGCAGGCGAAGCCTTTGATAAAACGGCCAAAATGCTTGATTTGGACTATCCGGGCGGCCCTGTTTTAGCGGATATGGCTGAAAAAGGTCGGGCTCAGCGTTTTGATTTCCCCCGACCAATGACTGATCGCCCTGGCTTGGATTTTAGTTTTTCTGGTCTAAAGACCCATACTAGAAACCTTATTGAAAAATATCGTGGCGATGACGTACTGCCAGATGAACAGACGGTTGTGGATATTTGCGCAGGGTTTCAAGAGGCTGTGGTTGATACTCTAGTCATTAAATGCAGGCGAGCACTTGAGCAAACAGGTATGAAAAAGTTGGTGATTGCTGGTGGTGTTTCTGCAAATAAGCGTTTACGTGAGAAATTAGAGGCAGAATTAGCCAAAAACAATGCTGAAGTATTTTATGCCCGTCATGAATTTTGTACCGACAATGGCGCTATGATTGCCTATGCCGGTTGTCAGAGATTACTGGCTGGTGAAACCAGTGATTTAGCGCTTTCGGTTACCCCCCGATGGCCATTACAAAACCTTTCTTCAATCGAGGTATAGAGTTGATGGATATTGTTTATATTAGAGATTTGCGCATTGAAACCATTATTGGAATATACGATTGGGAGCGCGAGGTAAAGCAAACGGTTAGCTTGGATCTTGAGATGGCTCACGATATTCGTAAAGCTGGTGAGACCGATGATATTGAATATGCCCTCAATTATAAATCTATCGCTAAGCGTTTAATTGCTTTTATTGAAGGCAGTGAGTTTTTGCTTGTGGAGCGCATGGCTGAAGAGGTAGCAGCTATTGTGCTTAACGAATTTTCAGTACCCTGGTTGCGCTTGCGAGTTAGCAAGCCTGGTGCACTGCGTGGCTCTAAGGATGTCGGTATTCTAATTCAGCGCGGTGAAAAGCCAGATGGAGTTGCTATTTAATGGCATTAGTATATCTGAGCCTTGGAAGTAATATCGATCGTAAACGACATATAAGCGCGGCGTTAGATGCGCTTGCCGAGCGTTTTGGTTCTCTTGAAATTTCCACTGTTTACGAATCTGTTGCTGTTGGTTTTGAGGGTGATAGTTTTTATAACCTTGTGGTGGGGATAAATTCTGACCTCGCAGTGGGCGAAATTACAAAGATTTTGAAGCATATAGAGGATTGTAATGGTCGCGATCGCAGTGCGCCAAAATTTGGTCCTCGAAGCCTAGATATAGATATTTTGACCGTGGATAATTTAGCGGGTGAGATTGATGGCATTAAGCTGCCGAGAAATGAGGTGCTGAAAAATGCATTTGTACTTCAACCATTGGCTGAATTAGCGGATGATATGATACATCCGTTAACGCATAAAACTATCGGTCAGCACTGGCAAGAATTTGATAAGACTAGTCAGGACTTATGGCCTGTAAAATTTGACTGGCAACCCGCTGCTTAAAGGCTAGTTGAACTGCCGCCATCTACCGCTATAGTTTGACCTGTCATATAGCTAGCTTCTACCGCTAAAAAGAACACCGTATCGGCAATATCTGATTCACTTCCGAGCCTGCCCATGGGTACGTTTTTAAGTACCGACTGCTGTTTCTCGATATCGTCTTCTTCATGCTCGGGCCATAAAATAGCTCCGGGAGCCACTGAATTGACTCTAACCTCAGGAGCTAGCTCGAGTGCCATGGTTTTAGTCATGGCGATATTGCCACCTTTGGCAATGCTATAAATAGGGTGGTTGGCCAGCGCTTGTCTGGCATGCATATCTGAAATATTAACCACAGAACCTTGATGCTTTCTAAGTAATTCGCTGAGCGCTTGGGTAAGGAAAAAGGGCCCTCTTAGATTGCTGCCTATGAGGTCATCCCACTGATCCTGATCGCAACCTTCTAGCGGTGTTGGGTAAAAGCTAGAGGCATTGTTTACCAGTACATCAAGCCGCCCCATATTGGCGATTAAATCGGTAATTTTTGTGATTCCCGCTGGGCTACTTAGATTGGCTTGAACCATTAAGCAGCTATCGGGGTCAATTTGATTAAGGGTATAGCACAGTTTGTCAGCGGCACTGGCGGAATTATTGTAATGAATAACAACAATATAGTTTGCTTTGTGAAATAGTTGCGCCATATTGGCGCCAATTCGACGTGCCGCGCCGGTAATAAGGACAACTTTTTCTCTACTTTTCTTCATATTGCTGATTTATCCCGTATATTCCGATTTGAATGCGCTTAACTGCGCTATTTGCCTCTGTTTAAGCTGAGCTCCAATTTCTGCACCCTTTACACCATCGGCAACAAGATCAGAAATATCTACTTTTTGCACAGCTAATAGGGCGTTCATTAGGTAGTCCTTGGGTTGATACGTTATATCTTCAAATCCAGCTCTACCTCTAGCATCTGCCTCACAACAATATAGAAATTCTGTCAGTCGATTACTGTCTCTTAGAGCACCAATGTTTTGAAAAAGCGTCAAAATAGTTGCAGGTTTAAGCTCTCGCGCCTTATGCGAGTGAAGGTGATATTCGGTAACAGCCATAGCCAGTTGACGGTATTGATTGGGAACTCCTAGGCGATCACACATGGCTTTGACCACAGGTAATCCGGAGGCTTCATGACCTGTATGGCTTGGCAGAACCACGTCAGGGGTTAAGGCCTTGCCTACATCGTGGACTAACACGCTAAATCTTACAGCGCCAGAATTTGAAATTTTAACCGACTGTTTTAAAGCCATTAGAGTGTGGATGCCAGTATCCACTTCTGGGTGATAATCAGCTCGTTGCGGAACCCCAAAAAGGGCATCAATTTCTGGAAATAGTTCGCTTAGCGCCCCACAGTCCCGAAGCACTTTAATAAAAATATCGGGTGACTGCTCAGTTAGTGCCCGAGAGGTTTCTTTCCAGACTCTTTCTGCAACTAAAAATTGCATTTCGCCGTTGGCGACAATAGATTTTAATAGGTCCATAGTTTCATCGGCGATTGTAAACCCAAGGTGGTGATAGCGGGCGGCAAACCTTGCAACTCTTAATACCCTTAATGGGTCTTCAATAAATGCTTCCGAAACATGGCGAAGTAATTTTTTCTCAAGATCCTTTTGACCACCGTAGGGGTCTATAATATTGCCAGCGTTATCCTGAGCTATAGCATTAATGGTGAGATCTCGACGAATTAAATCTTGTTCAAGAGTGACTTCTGTAGAGGTGTAAAACTCAAAACCTTTGTAGCCTTTCCCCGATTTTCTCTCAGTGCGTGCAAGGGCGTATTCTTCATTGGTTTTAGGGTGAATAAATACTGGGAAATCTTGACCTACAGGTTTAAAACCTTGGTTGGTCATCTGTTCGGGGGTGGCACCTACAACTACCCAGTCATTTTCAGAGCTTGGGTAATTGAGTAATCTATCTCGAACAGCACCACCAACCAAATAAATTTGCATGCAAACCTCATTTTGAATTTACCCATTGTAGTAGTCTGGCGACGGGTTCTCAATGAAGACTATTAGCATAAAGCATTTGTTTTTATTTATTAGTAAATAAAAACAACTGTATGTCAACTTTCTGCATATATCCTGTGATCGACTATTATTAAATCATCGTATGGAAAAAAAATACTATGATTATTTAATAATTGTAGTCAAACAGTCACTTTTATAGTGTTTCGTAATCTAGTTTTATGTTTGTAAACAGTGGGGGGAGCCCATGAGTAGCGACATTGAAAATGTAGAAGATATCGACAATAAATTTCAGCATGCTTTCGAATCCAATTCTGCTGCAAATGAGTCAAAAAGCGCTGACGATAGTTCTGCTCTTAAAAACAAGTTTAAACAAGACTCAAGTTCTCGAAAAAGACTTGAGAAAAAACTTGAAGATAGCAGGGTTTACCGGCAAGTGAGAGACTTTGATTTTGACGATTTTGACGATTAGCATATAAGAAATTAATTCATTTCCACAACAGTCAGCATCCTGCTGTGTTTTTTGGCATAATAGATCCTCACATTTTTATGGGATTGACATAGTCCATTGACCGCCACAAATATTCTTAAAATAGAAAATCTAGCTTTTGAGCGCAACGATGCACTGCTCTTCGAGCCTGTGAGTTTTGAACTAAACTCTGGCGAAGCTTTGCATATTGAGGGCTTAAATGGCGCGGGTAAGACAACCTTATTCCAGTTGTTAATCAAATTGCTAGAACCCTGTGCAGGCAATTTATATTTTCGCGGTCAACCCTTTAGTCAATGTCACTTCGAATATCTTTCGGATGTTTTATTTATCGGGCATCAGTCGGCGGTTAAAGCTGTACTAACTGTAGAAGAAAATCTTAGATGGATGAGCCCAGACAATACTGCATTAGACAATATTGCTTCGGCATTGCAAGCAGTTGGTTTAAGACACTATGCCAACATACCCTGTTATCGACTTTCTGCGGGCCAACATCGCCGTGTTGCTTTAGCGCGTTTAATAACAACCAAAGCATCATTGTGGTATCTAGATGAACCCTTTTCCGCCCTAGATAAACAGGGTGTTGCCTTTATCGAAGCCTGTATGCAAAAGCATTTAGATCAGGGTGGTGCTATTGTCTTTTCCTCTCATCAAGATCTGGTCAATATAGCTGCACGTAGCTATAGGCTTAATCCACTTAGAGGGGTAATGTAGATGCATAATTATCTCTCTGCAGGCTTTTTAGCCCACTTGTCACGAGATCTGTTGCTTGGAGCAAGGAATAAGACTGATCTACTAAAGCCATTAATATTTTTTCTATTGGTTTCTGCACTGGTGCCACTGGCTATTGCCCCTGAAGCCCAACGCTTAGCTCAGCTTGCACCGGGTATTATTTGGATTTTTGCAGTACTGGCGACACTGCTTTCGGTGGAGCGATTATTTAGTGATGATTTACAGGATGGATCGCTAGAACAAATGCTAATATCACCCAACCTGTTGATAATGCCAATTTTAGGTAAAATCACCGCCCACTGGATGATGATCGGGCTACCACTCACATTGTTATCACCCGTTATTGGGGTGTGGTTTTCACTGCCTACTGTTGCGGTAGTGCCAATGATGCTTAGTTTAGCCATAGGTACTGCGGTGTTGAGCTTAATAGGAGCAGTGGGTGCAGCCTTAACTCTGCCGCGACAGGGTGGCGTGCTTTTAGCCATGTTGGTTATGCCGCTTTATATGCCGGTGTTAATATTCGGTAGTGCAACAATTCAGAGTGCTGTTGATGGCTTAGATTGGACCTCGCCACTGGCAACTTTGGCAGCTCTGTTGGCGATTGCTATTGCGCTCTGTCCACTGGCAATAAATGCGAGTCTTAGACTTGCGAAAAATGGATAAACGATAAATGAATTTTAATTTGCAATGGACATGGTTTCATCGCCTAGGATCGCCGCGTTGGTTTTATCAAAAAACCCAGCGTTGGTTGCCATGGCTAAGTGTAATAACACTGTCTCTTCTTATCACTGGTTTAGTTTGGGGGCTCGCCTATGCGCCACCTGATGCAAAACAGGGTAATAGTTTTCGTATTATTTACCTTCATGTGCCGGCCTCAGTTGTGGCTCTAGCAGGCTATTACATTATGGCTATAGCTGGCGCGGTGGGTTTAATTTGGCGAATCAAACTGTCTTATATGCTGATGCGATCAGCGGCTCCCATTGGCGCTGCTTTAACCTTTATCGCTTTGGTGACCGGTGCTATTTGGGGTAAGCCAACCTGGGGTGCCTATTGGGTGTGGGATGCGCGTATTACCTCTATGTTAATCCTTTTATTTCTTTATCTGGGTGTTATGGCATTGCGCCATACCTATTCAAGCAATGAGGCGGCAGATAAGGCATCAGCTATTTTGGGCTTAGTAGGCATGGTTAACGTACCTATTATCTATAAGTCGGTTGATTGGTGGCAGACTTTACATCAGCCGGCAACGATTAAATTTACTGGTGCGCCTAGTATGCATCCAGATATGTTTATGCCGTTGGTGGTAATGATTATTGGCTTTTATTTATTTTATGCAGTCAGTTTGATTCTTTTCACCAGAACAGAGATTCTTCGGCGTGAATATAGGGCAAACTGGGTAAAACAGTTGGTAGCAGATGGCTCGGCAGAGAAATAATTATGTATTTTGATAGTATTCAGCAGCTTGTAAATATGGATGGTCATGGCGTTTATGTTTGGACTGCGTTCGGTATTTCAATAGTGGTTATGTTGGCTCTGGTTTTAAGGCCGCTGTGGCAGTCAAAGAAAGAATTTAACAATATTAAATTACATATAAATCTGCAGCAGGTTAACAAAACCGCTTTGCAGCAAAAGGATTCCGATGCACCCCATTCGTAAACAGAGACTACAGATTGTTTTATTGATCGTGATTGCCAGTTCACTGGCGGCATGGTTGATTGCTTATATGTTAGGTCAGAATGCCAACTATTTTTTTACTCCATCGCAAGTATTGCAAGGTGAGGCCCCAGAAAATATTACTATTAGAGCAGGGGGTATGGTAGTTGAAGGCTCTGTAGAGAGAGCAGCAGATTCCCTTGATGTAAGTTTTCTAGTCACCGATGGCTTGGGTAATTTAAAAGTCAGTTACAACGGTATTTTGCCTGATTTATTTGCCGAGGGTGAAGCGGCAATTGCTACGGGCAAATTAGATAGCGACAAGGTTTTACGCGCTTCACAGGTACTGGCAAAGCATGACGAAAACTATACCCCGCCAGAGGTT
Source organism: Porticoccaceae bacterium (assembly GCA_049615065.1). GTDB lineage: Bacteria > Pseudomonadota > Gammaproteobacteria > Pseudomonadales > Porticoccaceae > HTCC2207. Next base: position 12,181 of record JBMZEV010000039.1, read on the forward strand.
GCAGATGCTATGAACCAGGCCTATGAATTGAAGCAGCAGGGTAAGTATTCGTCTCAAGAGGCTGAAAAGTGATAGCAGAGTTGGGGCATTTTGCCCTTATTATTGCACTGGCTATGGCGCTATTGCAGTCAGTGATTCCAATGATTGGTTCATTCAAGGGTTATTCCAGCTGCATGCGGTTGGGCAGTTCCCTATCGTTTGGTCAGTTATTTTTTGTCGCCATATCTTTTATCTGCCTGACCACAGCATTTTTAAACGATGACTTTTCGCTTAAATATGTGTCACAAAATTCAAATACTGCATTACCTGACCACTATAAAATTAGTGCAGTTTGGGCAGCTCATGAAGGTTCATTGTTATTGTGGGCACTAATTTTAGCTGGCTGGACTGCAGCAGTCGCGATATTTAGTCGAGCATTACCCTTGGTGCTTAGGGCGCGCATACTGTCAATACTGGGAGCCATAGCTGTAGGCTTTGCGTTGTTTTTACTCTACACATCGAATCCCTTTGAGCGTATTTTGCCCATGGCACCCAGGGAGGGTGCAGATCTAAATCCATTACTGCAAGATATTGGCTTAATTATCCATCCACCTATGCTGTATATGGGTTATGTGGGTTTTGCTGTTCCTTTTGCCTTCGCTATCGCTGCTCTGATAGGTGGGCAATTTGATAGTGCTTGGGCGCGCTGGTCTCGACCATGGATTAATTTGGCATGGGTATTTCTAACCATAGGTATAACCCTAGGTAGTTGGTGGGCCTACTATGAACTGGGCTGGGGTGGCTGGTGGTTTTGGGATCCCGTGGAAAATGCGTCGTTAATGCCATGGTTGGTAGGCACCGCATTGATGCACAGTGTATCGGCTAGTGAAAAGCGTGGGGTGTTTCGAAGTTGGACTCTGTTGCTAGCTATTTTTGCCTTTTCACTCAGTTTATTAGGCACCTTTTTGGTTCGTTCCGGAATTTTAACCTCAGTGCATGCCTTTGCCTCTGA